>CAYWSM010000257.1:0-4066 GCA_964460935.1 uncultured Terriglobales bacterium
GCCCGATCCGTTCTTTCACGGGCCGACGCCCTCATCGAGCCAAACAAGATCACTTTATCGGATCAGGGCCGAGGTATCCGCTTTCACCGTTGGCCCACCGATCGCATCTGGACCCGCGACTCCGGCGCGATTTTTGTCACCCATCCCAGCAGACGCGAGACCGGAAACATAGAAGATACGGAACTCATCCGCCCCATCGACTTCCGCTTCAACGCCTGGGCGAAGTACGACAATTGGAAGCTCGACAACCTGATCCCCCAACGAATCGCCAGGGTCCTCAAACTAAAAGCCGTCAAAGCTGAGACGAAAATCAACGGCAAGCCATACCACTTTGTCCTCGAAGGCGGCTCGATCGAGACAAATGGCAAAGGCACACTACTGACGACAGAAGAATGCCTGCTCTCACCTGTCCAGCAGCGCAATCCTGGACTCACCCGCGAGGAGATCGAACAAACGCTTTGTGATTACCTGGGATTCACCAAGATCATCTGGCTCGACCGAGGCATCGTTGGTGACGACACTCACGGACACGTCGACGACATCACCCGCTTCGTCTCCGAAGATACCGTCGTGACGGTTGTCGAACCGAACAAGTCCGACCCAAACCACGAGCTGCTGGCCGAAAACGTCAGCCGCCTGAAAGCTGCCACCGATCAGGACGGCCGCAAGCTGAATGTCGTCGAACTCCCCATGCCGGCGCCCGTCATTTTCCGCGGACAGCGCCTGCCCGCCTCGTATGCCAACTTCTACATCGCGAATGGCGTTGTGCTGGTCCCTGTATTCAACGATAAGAACGACCGCGTCGCGCTGAATATCCTCAGCGGCCTATTCCCTACTCGCGATGTGATTGGGATTTACTGCCGCGATCTGGTTTGGGGACTGGGCACCATCCACTGCATGACGCAACAGCAACCAGCAGTTTAAAGATCGCCGTTTACCGATTATTGTTCTTTCCTGATCGGCTGCCTTTCGTACGTGACATGCTGCACAATGTCCCCATCCGCCGTGTGAATCTTCCTCTCGATCAGCAACTGATGACCGTCCGGCGAGAGCGACCAACGGCTTGTCCACGAAACTCCGGTGTTTCCCTGCGTGCCGAAGCGCTTGCGTTCGCGCGACTCGATGACCAGCGCGTTTCCCGACCAGTATGCCCGCGTCCACACCGCCGTCTCGGCAGTCGTACTCGTGATTCGCTCTTCGTTATCCGGAGTTAAATCTACCCGAGTCGTGGTCCCATCTTGCGTGTAGTTGAACGCAACGGTCGAACCCACGTGGCGCACCACATATTCCGCCGATTGCGGCGGCGTCTGCGGACCAAAGTCGCTCTTCTCCAGATTCATCTTCCAGATGCCGGAGAAATTAGGAGTGTCCGCAGCCCAACAAGCTGCGATCAGAAGAAATGAAACGAGAAGTAAACGAATGCGCATGAGGTGACTAAAGTCTAAAGCTCATTTCTGCACAGCCCCGCAACCTGCGTTATCTCGGCAGCAGACCGTACTCGCCTGAAAATCTACTCGTGGGTGAACCCAAGCACAAGTCTCGGCGATGGCAACGGCTCGCCATCGCATTTCCCATTTTTGTCCACGGAACCGACTCCGACGGCCGCTCTGTCCTGGAATTCGGCACCGCTCTCAACGTCAGTGCCGGAGGCGCGCTCATTGCCGTAAAACGCGTGCCGAGCCACAAGGACGTTATCATCGAAATGCCCGTGCCTCCAGGGTTCGTTGCCCATGGTCCTACCAGCCATCGCATGATCGAAAGCCGCATTGTTCGTGCGCAGGTCGGACCACAGCACACCTATCTGGGTCTTGAGTTCAAACGTCCATTGATCCAGGCTAAACGTTAACTGTCGTTCCACGCGGCCGCTCAACTGGCAAAGGCTTCCTTGTTTACTACGTAAGGCATCTTCGCCGGATTGCCGCCGTAATTCCCTTCCAGCACATCGATCAATCCCTGCGCACATCGTCCCGCCATGCCTTTATTCGGATCTGTCGATAATCTCGTGATCTTTCCCGCACTCGCAAAATGCGAGAACAACCGGCAACGATCCTCCAGTGCCGGATCGCGTAATGGCGAGTCAGCCGGCAGTGGCTCGCGCTCAAAAACATCCAGTGCCGCACCGGCGATCCACTTCTCCTTAAGCGACGCCGCCAATGCTGCTTCATCCACCACTGGACCACGCGACGTATTTACCAGAAAAGCCGTCGGCTTCATCATGCGCAACGTTCGCGCATTGAACAGGTGATACGTCGGCGTCTTGCTTTCGCCTTCGCGTAAAAGCGGCACGTGAACGCTGACGAAGTCCGCCTGCTGGATCGCCTCTTCGAAATCGACATACTTGATCCATGTCGTCTCGCGCTGAATCCCTCGCTGGAAGCGCAGGTTCATCTGCTCCTGAATCGCCGTAACGTAATCGTTATTCTGATATGCCGGGTCATAACACAGGATGTTCATATCGAACCCCGTGCACTTCTTGATGAATGCCAGCCCGATACGCCCCGTCCCGATCACGGCCACAGTTTTTCCAGTGACCTCATCGCCCAGGAACGGCAGATACGGATGCCAGTAGCTCCATTGATTATCGCGTACCAGGTGCTCGCTGCTCCATAACCGGCGCGCCAGTTCGCCCATGATGAAAAATGCGAACTCCGCCGTCGCTTCGGTCAGCACATCCGCTGTGTGAGTAAATGGAATCCTGTAGCGGTTCGCATCTGCGCGGTTGATGTTGTCGAAGCCTACGGCGATCTGCGCCACGACCTTCAGCGTTCCCTTGCCTGCCTCAAATATTTCAGCGTCGATCGGATCACGCAGTGTCGTAATCAGCCCATCGATCCCGGACCGGACTTTATCAACGATCAAGCTCTTGGGCGGCGCTTTTGGGTCCGGATACACCTCCAATTCATAACCCCGTTCCCGCAGCATTCTCTCGGCAGGTTCCCCTATCGAACACGTTGCAAATACACGAAACCGCTTCTCTGCCATCTATCAGCGACCTCCGCTCCCACAAGACAAAACGAGCAAGTATATCGGAACACGACTCAGCGCACCCATACTAAGAGAAAAGTCCCCGGAAGCTCCACGCCTGTCGGGGACTGAACACTGATCACTGTTTTCTGACTACTGTTTCTAAATATGGCAGCTCTTCACGCCGCGCTTCTCCAGATACTTTTGGTGATAGTCTTCCGCACGATAGAACTTCTGTGCCGGCTCGATCTGCGTCACGATCATGCCCCGGATCAGCTTTTGCATAGCCTGCTTGACCCGCTCTGCGGTCGCCTTTTGCTCTGGTGAAAAATAGAAGATAGCTGACCGGTACTGCGTGCCGTAGTCCGGCCCTTGACGGTTCAACTGAGTCGGATCATGCAACTGGAAGAACAACCGAACCAGTTCCTCATACGAAACCTTCTCGGGATCGAAGTCCAGCAGCACCACTTCTGCGTGACCGGTTTCGTCGGTGCACACGTCGCGGTAAGTCGGGTTGGGATAGTGTCCTCCCGAATAGCCAACCGCCGTTTCCGTTACACCCGGCACCTCGGCAAATCGCGCCTCCACTCCCCAGAAACATCCTGCTCCAAACATCGCTTGTTCTGTCATGGATCACCCTCACATCATCAGATGCAACCGGCAGGCCGCGGTTCCATTTCGGGAACCTGACTACCGATAGAAGTATCACTTCCCCAATACCGTTGCAAAATAAAGGCAGGCCAAGGTTTGGAGCGGCTGGGGGAGTACTCCATGCTTGTCCATCACATTGATATTCGCCGTAGTCTTCGCATCATCATCGCGATCTGGATATTGCTTCTCCTGCTACTGATATTGCCAATCCGCACTCACTCCCAGAATCTGGGCCAGCTACCACCTGATTCCGTCGAACTGATCAACGACTCTCCCACACTTCCCGCACGCGAGCTCGTGAAACTCTTGGCCGGTGAAATAGTCTTCCTCATCGTCGTGATGATTTCGTATCTGGTGGTTGGAGCGAGGCACCAGCACGTTCATCACCCAAAACACCTTCCCCATCCGCTCAACTGACTTTGTCCATCATCCTTGTTAGTATTCATTGCGC
>CAYWSM010000258.1:0-9922 GCA_964460935.1 uncultured Terriglobales bacterium
AGAAGTTCTGGTACTCCGAGTTCCCCAAACATAAGTTTTCCGTCCCCTTGGAAACTAACGTCATTCTAACCCTCGGTAGACAATTAAGTTGTGATCCGGCGGATGGGTATCGAAAGAAGACTCGTAGCCGCTCGGGGGCGAGCGGCCTCCACAACCTCAGTCAAACTCCACAACCTCAATCCACAAACTTTGCCCATAACTCCGCAATTCCGGCACAACCTCAAACAGACTACTGGCGAATGCGCGGGTTGGCGGCGCCATAGAGCAGGTCAGTGAGGAAGTTCACTGCGATATAGGTGAGACCGATGGCGAGGATGCATCCCTGGACGAGGTAGTAATCGCGGTTAGAAATGGCTTGAATCATGAGGCGGCCGATGCCCGGTCCGGCGAAGATGGTTTCGGTGACAACCGCGCCGGCCAGCAAAGCTCCGAACTGCAAGCCGATGACGGTGAGGACGGGAATCATGGCGTTGCGCAGCGCGTGCTTGTAGACGACGGTGCGCTCGGGGAGTCCTTTGGCGCGAGCGGTGCGAACGTAGTCCTGGCTAAGTTCCTCGAGCATGGCGGTGCGGACCATGCGGGTGAGAATGGCGGCCAGCGCTCCGCCCATGGTGACGGCCGGCAGAACGTAATAGGCCAGAGAACCGGAGCCTGAGACGGGGAGCCAGCCAAGCTTGATGGCGAAGAACAATATAAGGATGGGGCCAAGGGCGAAGTTTGGGAACGACAGGCCAAGCAGGCTGGCGAAGCTGATGACGCGGTCGTCCCAGCGGTTGCGACGCTGCGCGGAACGGATGCCGGCGGGAATCGAGATCACAATCGCTACGAACAGTGAGGCCAGCGTCAGTTTCAGCGTGTAAGGATAACGCGCGGCGACGAGACTTCCGACGCTGTCGCTGAACCGGATGGACTGGCCGAGATCGCCGTGGAATACGCCCTTCCAATAGCGGATGTACTGGGTTCCGAGTGGGAGATCGAGTCCGTAGGCATGGCGGGCAGCTTGTAAGTCAGCGGTGGCAGCGCCTTCTCCGAGCATGGCCTGGATGGGGTCGCCGGGGACGAGGTGAATCAACAGGAAAACGACGGAGACGACCAGCCAAAGGACGGGAAGGGTGTAGAGGACACGGGATGTAACGGAACGGAACAAGGGTTAACGGTAATCGGTAATTGGTAAACGGTAAAGTAGGAGTATGACGAAGCGTGATGACATCGGCGAGGCGGAGTGGAAGGCGGATCTGCGGCGGTTGCGGGCGTTCTGGTTCGGGTCGCGCGGGTTTCGTCCGAAGATGATGCGGGGCGGGCCGATGCTGGGATGGCCGGAGAGTCCGCGTCGAGTTAAAGGGAAGAAGAGTTTGAAGAAATTGGATCGGATGGCGGCGAGGTACTAGGAATTTGGTAATTGGTAATTGAAAAAACAAGACTGGACTCGACCGCCAAATTACCAATTCTTCTTCATTCTGTCTGTGCTGGCGCCGGTACCGCCTCGATCTTCACTCGCGCCACGCGAAGGCCGTCCATCTCTTCGATGGTGAATCGGTGGTTATCGTGTTCGACAGCGTCTCCCTTTTTGGGCAGGCGCTGAAGTTTCGCCATCATGAAACCGGCGAGGGTTTCGAAACCTTCGTCTTTGGGTAGGTGGAGGTTGTATGTGGTTTCGAGATCGCGAACGGTGACGGTGCCGTCGAGGACCATGGTTTCGCCGGCCGTGAAGGTTTGCGGCGTGATGTCGAACTCGTCTTCGATTTCGCCGACCACCTGTTCGATCACATCTTCGACCGTAATTACGCCGGCCGTAGATCCGAACTCGTCAACCACAACGGCGAGATGACGGCGGCTGTGCTTGAACTCCTCCAACAGGTCGGTGATGGGCTTAGTTTCGGGCACAACAAGGACGTCGCGCATGATGTCGCGGATCTTCATGCTGTCGAGACGACTGGCCCACTCATTGGTTGCGTAGGTCAGGCGGAGGCGCGACCAGCGGCTCATGTCCTTGGAATAAAGCAGGCCAATGATGTATTCAGGGCCGCGGATGGGGTCGTACACCGGTATGCGCGAGTGCTGTTCTTCGACAACGGGCGTGAGCGCGTCGCGCAGGCTGAGGTCGGCGGGGAGCGAAAAGATGCGCGTGCGCGGCGTCATGATTTCGCGCACGCTGATGTTGGCCAGGTCGAGCGCCTTGATCACAATTTCTTCCTGCGCTTCTTCCATCAGTCCGAGGCGATGCGCGCCGGCAACGATGTACTTCATCTCTTCCGGAGAATGCGGCTTGCCTTCGCTGACCTGATGGATTCCAAACACGCGCAGAACAGATCTAGCCGACACTCGGATAATCCGGAGGACCGGCCGGAAAAGGGTGATGAAGAAGTCCATTGGGGCGGCGACCGCAAGCGCTACGCGTTCGCCACGTTGCAGAGCCAACGCCTTCGGGACGATCTCACCGAGGATGACATCGAAGTAGGTGATCAGCAGGAACGCCAGCGCGACAGCAACGATGTGCGACGCCAACTGGCCGATCGGTGCATATCCAAGCCAGTGTTCGAATAGATAGCCTAGAGCGGGTTCGCCAATCCAGCCGAGAGTGAGAGCGACAAGCGTAATGCCGAGCTGCACGGCAGCCAGCACGCTGTCGAGATTGTGATGGAGTTTGAGGACCGTTCGAGCGCCGGTGCGTCCGGCCTCGACGAGTTGCTGGATACGCGACAGACGCAGGCTCACCAAGGCGTATTCCGCCGCGACAAAGAATGCGTTTACCGCCACCAACAGGACGACGGCGAACACCCGCAGCAAGAGGGAGCCAAGCATGTAGGGAAATTTTACAGGAGGGAGGGGAGATGGAGAATCATGCTTTGAGCGTGGGGAAAGAACCCTTGCCTAACACCAAAGTGCTGGTACTTATATAAAATTGTTTATAAGTGCAGAATGTCATGGTAGCTTGCTCGAGTGAATGTGGAAGCTGAAAGGCTTGCGCGAATTAGTTGGGAAGGCGATTCGCGGGAGGTTCTAGCGAGTTTTCCGGACGAGATTCGCTCAGATTTTGGGTTCGCATTGTTCCAAGTACAGCAAGGCAAGAAACCTTCGATTCAGACGCGGCGAATGGATTCGATTGGCCCCGGGGCCTATGAGTTGAAAGCGGGTGATCAGTCAGCGTGGTATCGAGTGATCTACCTTTTCAAAGATTGATGATGTGATCTTCATACTGCATTCGTTTCAAAAGCAGGGCCGGAAGACGGACCATCGCGACCTGCTAACAGCTAAGAAACGGTTACGAGAAGTTAGGCAACGCATCGAGGCACAAAGGAAGAAGAATGGCAGGTAAAGCAAAGACAAAAGCGAGTTACGTTACAACCGGAAACGTATTTGCCGATCTCGGGTTCAGTAACGAGAAAGCTACGGCACTGCTGTTCAAGGCAAAAATACTGAGTGCGATCCTTGAAGAGGTTCGCCGGAAGAAGTACTCGCAGAAGCAGCTCACGCAAATCCTGGATGAACACCAACCGGTGGTGAGCAATCTGGTGCGCGGCAAGATCTCGCAAATAAGCATCGAGAAGTTGCTGTTCTATGCCGATCGGCTGGGTCTCTCGCTTGATATTCGGAAGACGAGGACAAATGCCCGTCGTGAACGCGCTGCCTAAACAAACACAATCCGCACAGACTGCGGAGCATCGTCGCGCAACCGTATTACTACGCGGCGTCCTCACCCTCACGTTCCTTGTCTATTTACGCACGATCACGTTTGACTTCGTCTTCGACGATCACCTGCAGATATCGCTGAATCCGTGGCTGGAATCGTGGCGGCAGGTGCCGCAGTATTTCACGCACCAGTTGTGGGCATTCACGGACATGCACACGCCCGCGAGTTACTACCGCCCGTTGTTCATGACATGGCTGGCGACGATCCAACATGTGACTGGTGGGGCGCCCGGCTGGTATCACCTGGCGACGGTGCTTTTGCACCTTGTCGTGGTGATCGAGGCATTCCTGCTGGCGCGACTGCTGGTAAACGATGAGTTGACCGCGGTTTTCGCGGCGGCGCTATGGGCACTGCATCCGGCGAAGATTGAAGCAGTAGCGTGGATCTCGGGAGGCGGGGAGCCACTGTTTGCAGCATTCTTCTTCGGTATCTTCATCGCCTACTTGAAAGCGCGGTTTTCGGGTAAGCGCGGCTGGACCGCAGTTGCGCTCGTGTGTTTCGTGCTCGCCTTACTTTCGAAGGAACAGGCGATCGTCGCGCCGGCAATTCTGCTGGCATATGAATGGTGGCGGGAGCGGCTGCAACCTGTCGCGAGCCGCGTCCGCAATGTCGTGATAGCAGTTGCACCATTTGCAATAGCCGCGGGAGCCTTTTGGGCTCTCCGGTGGCACATCATGCATGGGGTTACCGAGGTCGGTAAAGAGGTATCGGTATCCAAAACCCTGTTGACCCAGCCCAAGGTTTGGTTGTGGTACGTGTGGCACATGGTCTGGCCGTTCAGCCCGAGTCTTTATTACCCCGAGATGATTGTGCGGCAGTTTTCATTACGGGAATTCTTGCTTCCGTGTGTGCTGGTATTGACCGCTGCGCTTTTAATTTGGCTGGTGGCGCGGAAATCGGCGGAGGGCGTACTGCTCTTTACGTTGTTCGTATGTACGCTGGCGCCGCCGGCAATTATGGTTTTGCTCATACAGCCACACGACAGGTATCTCTATCTGCCTTCGTTTGCCGCAGCAGTCGGGATAGCGGTGGCGATCCGGAGATGGATTACGCGGGAGTCGATACAGGTGGCGGCAACGGCGGCGATCTGTGCCATCCTAGCGATCGCTACATTTCATCATGTTCCGGTTTGGGACAATGACGTATCTCTGATGGAGAACGCGGTAGCGCACGCGCCAGACGTCACGAGGGTGAGAGTGTTGCTGGCAAGTTCATACACCATGAACGGCGATCCGGAGAAAGGCATCGCGACCTTGATGCAAGCGGCAGAACGCGATCCGAAAAATATGGATGTGTGGCAAGCGCTGGCGGTGCAGGAATATTCGGCAGGCAATTATGGTCAGGCCTACGAACACTTCAAGAGAGCACTGGACACGGTTCTTCCGGGCCGAGAAGGTCCGATTTCATATGACCTGGGACTAGTTGCGCAGAGGATGGGACGTTCACAAGAAGCGGAGCAGTGGACGCGGCGCGCCATTGCCGTGGAACCAACAACGTCCGCCTACCATCGGAGTCTGGCGACGATCCTTGTCGCTGAAGGACGCAGCAGCGAAGCCGATCAGGAACGCGAGCTGGCAAGAAAACTGCAAGACTCAAAATAACGACGTTCTATCTATGAGCAATATAACCAAGACGCGGGTATACGCGTTTGCCAATGCGCTCATATAAATCACCTAGGTGCTTTCCTTTCACCAAGTTGTAGCCAAGGTTCTGAGATACTGAACGAGACGCGAGTTGCAGCGGCGGGTTGTAACTCTGTGAGTTCTTTTGGGTATTTTCCTGCTTTCCTTTTTGGAACTGACAGGTCTAAAGGAATCGAAACAGGGACGGATCACAGAAAGTTTCCTCTTCATTGGAACAAAATCATTTCTCTGGGCGTATCACCACCAGCGCAGCGGTCGGGAGGCAGAAGTGGCAAATGGTAACGGTAAAAAGAAAAAGAAGCGCATATTTTGGATTGTGGGCGTCATTGTCCTGGTATTAGTTTGCGTTGTCGGCCTCGTGGCGGCCAAGAGTGGTGGCACCAAGATTGATCCCTCCAAGCTGGGTAAGGTTGAAAAAGCCGATCTCGCCAAGAGTGTGGTCGCGACCGGAAAGGTCACGCCGATTGTGCAGGTTGAGATCAAGTCGAAGGCCAGCGGCATCGTGAAGAAGCTGTACGTCGAGTATGGCGACAAGGTGAAGGAAGGCCAGATCCTATGCGATCTCGACAAGGTGGAGATCGAAGCACAGGTGCGGTCGCAGAAAGCGAACGCGGAAGCGGCCGAAGCCAATTATGTCTCGACCCAGGCCGATTATGAGCGAGCTAAAGTGGACGCCGAAGGTCCGGATATCCCGATGCTGCTTCGCGCTTATCAACGCGCGCAAAAGATGGCAAAAGATGGCGTGGTTTCGCAGTCGAACCTAGACGATGCGCAGAAAGCTTACGAACTGGCGATCAACAAACAGAATGTGGCTCGCGCGCAATTGGGCGTGCTGAAGGCGAAAATTGCGCAAGCGCAAGCGGAAGTACAGAGCGCGCATGCCCAGTTGAAGCAATTGGAAGAGCAGTTAAGCTATACGACGATCTATTCACCAATGGATGGCATCGTGTTGTCGCGTGACGTTGAAGTCGGCGATGCGGTCAGCTCGATTCTGGTTATGGGTTCCGCCGCCACGTTGGTGATGACGATCGGTGACACCAGCGAGGTTTACGTCAAGGGCAAAGTGGACGAGAGCGACATCGGCAAGGTCTACCTCGGCCAGCCGGCACGAATCAAGGTTGAATCGTTCAAGGACAAGACCTTCACCGGCAAGGTTACCAAGATTTCTCCCATGGGCGTGGAAAAGGACAACGTCACCACGTTCGAAGTCCGCGTGTCGATCAATAACCCGGGTGGCGAGTTGAAGGCCGCCATGACGGCAAACGCCGAAATCATCCTGGAAGAGCACAAGAACGTTTTGCAGATTCCAGAAGGCGCGGTGATTTACGACAAGGACAAGAAGGCTTCCGTCGAAGTGCCCGATCCGAACGGGAAGGACGGCAAGCGGAAAGTCGCCGTGAACCTGGGTATCTCGAACGGCGCGAAGGCCGAAGTCCTCGGCGGACTCAAGGAAGGCGATCAGGTTGTGCTGCAGTAAAACACCCTCCCCTTGGGAGCAGCACGCATGGGGTGTTCAGGTTCCCTCCAGCCTGAACACCCCCTGGGTTTAGAGGTACACTCTCCGGGACAGGAGCGGGAGGGATAAACGCATCATGCCGAATCGAGACAAAGTACTCCTCACCATCGTGGCGCTGGTAACAGCCGCCATCCTCCTCAGCAATGTTGACGGCGTACACGCCAGCGATGTTCGCGGCAGCTTCGACCGCAACTACAACGTCAGCGGTCCGGTCCAACTGAATGTGGACAATGGTTCCGGCAGCGTGAACGTGCGGCGTGGGGCATCGAATGGCGTGTCTATTCATGCCGAGATCCGCAGCAACAACTGGTTTGGCAGCGCGTCTGACAGCGAGGTAAAAGAGCTCGAGCAGAACCCGCCAGTCAAGCAGGATGGCAACAACATACGCATCTACAAAGTCGAGGGATCAGTGGGGCGCCATATTTCGATCAACTACGAGATCAACGTCCCGGACGAGACTACGGTCGATGCGCATACCGGATCAGGTTCCGCGACGGTGGAAATGATCAAGGGACCGGCAACGGTTTCAACCGGTTCGGGATCGATTCGCGTACGCCAGATCGGGTCGCAGGCGCAGGTGTCAACGGGATCGGGGAGCATTGAGGTCGACGACGTACAAGGCGCGGTACAGGCGAAGACCGGCAGCGGTTCAATCAACGGGGAAGGTATCGCAGGCGCGTTCCACGGCGAAACGGGCAGCGGGCACATGGAAGTTCGATTGGCCGCCCCGGGCGATGTTTATGCTACTACCGGATCGGGCCACATCACGCTCGAAGGCGTTGACGGCAAGCTATACGCCCATACCGGCAGCGGTGGCCTGGAAGTGAGCGGTACGCCGCATAACGACTGGGAGGTACATTCGGGTTCGGGCGGAGTCGATCTGCATATCCCGCCGAACGTTGGGTATGATGTCGATGCGCATGCCGGATCAGGCTCGGTCAACGTTAATGGCCCGATCACGATGGAATCGAGTACGACTAACCGCCACGAGGTGCGCGGAAAAGTCCGCGGCGGCGGAGCGACGATTCAGGCTACAACCGGATCGGGGTCGATCACCATCGAATAACCGACAGATACTTCCAATCATCTTCCTCATGGGCGGGCTACGGTCCGCCCAAGTTTTTTGAAGTCAAAGGAAAACACGGAGGACGGAGGCACGGAGAACACGGAGATAGAAATAGGAAAAGATCGTGGTGTGGGCTGAGGCGGTGATGGCTTCGGCTGTAGTGGTTACGTGCGGCATTGATTAACCACGGATGTGACGGATCGGACGGATAGAATGAGGGGAAAGGTTCGCTACGTATGCTGAAGTGGTGGATCGTTTCAGCAGTATTGGGTACTTCGATTTTGTTCCCTTATTACCTCCGTGTACTCAGTGACCTCCGGCCTCCGTGTTTTCCGTTGCCTGTTTCCGGAGCGACAATAGACAATTCTGGGGCACTCATTTCAGCAGCCGAGGACTTTGCGTGGCGCAAGAGCGCATCATTACGTTTACCACCGATTTTGGACTGACCGAGCACTACGTGGGGACGATGAAGGGCGTCATCCTGAACATCAACCCTATGGTTCACATGGTGGACATCACCAACTCCGTGCAGTCGTACGACGTGCTTGACGGCGCGCTGGCCATTTCGCAGTCCTATAAGTACTTTCCGTCGGCGACGATTCACCTGGTGATTGTCGATCCGGGCGTGGGGACTTCGCGAAGGCCATTGCTGGTCCGGACCGAGAAGCATTACTTTCTCGCTCCCGACAATGGAGTGATGTCGTTCGTCTTCGAGGCCGAGCAGGAACGGCTGGAAGTGCGGCACATCACGTCGGAACATTACTTCCTGCAGCCAGTGTCGAATACGTTTCATGGGCGCGATGTTTTTGCCGCAGTCGCCGGATGGCTAAGCAAGGGAATCGAAGCATCGTCGTTTGGCGAGGTCATCACCGATTACGTACGGTTTGCGGCGCCGAAGCCGAAGCAGATGGCTCCGAACACGATCAAAGGCGTGGTGCTGAAGGTCGATAAGTTCGGCAACATGATTACGAACATTCGTCCGCAGGATCTGCCGCAACTGTTCGAGCCAGAGGCGAAGTTCAGGATCATCATCGGCAAAGCCGAAATCACCAAGATGAAGACCGCGTATGCGCAAGGGACTCCGGGAGAGACGTTCGCCATTCTCGGCAGTTTGGGCTACCTCGAGATCGCCACGAACCGCGGCATGGCGGCGAGAATGGTCGGAGCGGACAAGGGGAGCGATGTGGGAGTGGTGATGGAGAACGGGAAAGCGTAAGAAATCCGGTTATCTGACTAGCTGGTTATCTGGATATCTGAAATGCGATGGATCGTGGCGGTTTGGTTTGTCGTGTTTTGTTGTCTTGCTGCATTCGGCCAGAAAACTGTCCCTAGGGTATTCGTTCCGGTGATACGTATACCAACGACGGCCTCGGATTTTCGTATCAACTGCCGCCCGGGTACAACCGTCCAGTAATTTGCGCCTGTTTGGTTACTCCGACGGAAGAGACATTTTCTGGTTGCGGGAGGTCCCGGATCGAACAGCATAAGGGTCGATGCCGATAGTGATATGCCGGCTAAGTCTTATGCCGAGACAATGGCCAGGGTGTATTACCGGGCTACAAGGTAACGCTACAACCAACTCATTTCCGCTTTTCGGGGAAAGACTTCGTTCGTACGGACGCCAATTGGAAGGAAGATGGCCGTATGGTTTATATGGCATTGCTGTCTACGGACCGAAGAGGATTCCGTATTGATTGGAGATTTTCAGCGGGATCGCCTGAGGATCGCGGCCGGTTGGTCCTGACGCTGAACAACATCACTTTCCATGATGAAAATCGAGAAAACAAGGTCACTGACTAGACGCGGACCCTTTCCCCGCAACTGTGGATGTGCTGACTATGGCTTTGCCGGCACGCTCTCCATATCGCACTTTGTTTTCGGGTCGGCAGTAATGCTCTTCTGAAGTGAATCCAGCTCATCTTCGATCGCCGCAAGGCTGGGGTTGTCGTGCTCGTGGCGGTCGAGTTTGCGGACGGTGGTTTTTCCTACACGGACGCTAATCGTGG
>CAYWSM010000259.1:0-21711 GCA_964460935.1 uncultured Terriglobales bacterium
ATCTCCGCAATCTCGGCGTCGATCTCCTGCTGCGTATTCATCGTCCGTTGCAGGACGGCGACCGCCTGCTCCTTGCGTCGCTTGAGCATCAACCAGCGCGGGCTCTCGGGAAGCATGAAGCCGCCAAAGAACATCAGTGCCGCGAATAGCGTGATCGTCAGAAACATGAGAGGCAGCGAGGTCGAAGCGCTGGTAAAGGCTCGGGCGATGAAGACATTCGTCAGCGAGATCAGGAAAATGCCAATCGTGATCATCAACTGGAAGAGCGTACCCATCGAACCGCGGATGGCCGCCGGGGCAGTTTCAGCCAGGTACAACGGCACGACAAACGACGCGACTCCGACCGCAAAGCCAAGAGCGAAGCGGCAACCTGAGAGCACCGGCAGCGGAGGAAGCATTGCCGAGAGTGCCGAGCCTGCCGTGAAAATAAAGCCGGCGAAGAGCAGGCTGCGCTTGCGTCCGAGAAACCGTGCGAATATGCCCGAGAGCAACGCTCCGATAATCCCGCCGGTGGCGAGAATGGCCGAGTAGCGCTCACCACCCTGGACACCAAGATGGTAGTGCGCGTCGATGGTTGCGAGTGAGTTGGCGATGAATCCCTGGTCAAGGCCAAACAGCAATCCACCCAGCGCAGCCACCGCGCAGATGATGTAGACGATCCTCTTGTAACCCCCGTTATGCCCCTCGGACTTCGCACCAACCATTACAGGTTGAGCCATTCGAATCTCCTTTTTTGTCCACCTGCGGGCGGTATATCAGTCCGCCGCGTTGGTTCTATCGCAAGCGGAGCCTGAACGACAGCGTTTCGCTTTCGCTCGCGATCATATCGCCAACGGCTCCCAACTCCACTAAGCGGCAGCCGCGACCTGTTTCGGCTTTGAGCCGATGAATCCGTAAAACGCGATGTAGAGATAGCACAGAACTGGCAGGAAGAACGCGTGATGAATGCCGACGCTCGGCATATCGGCAAACCAGCCTTGTACGTAAGGAACGATCGCTCCGCCGATAATGGAAGCGACCAGCAAGCCCGAACCGTCACCTGTGAGTGGCCCCAATCCAGCCACGCCCAACGTGAAGATGGTTGGGAACATGATCGAGTTGAAGAGACCGACCAGCAGGATCGACCACATGGCGGTGTGTCCCAAGGTCATCATCGATACGACGACTAGAACCGCTGCGACAAGTGCGTTGAAGCCAAGCACGTATCCGGGCTTCAGTCGCTGCAGCACTGCCGACCCGATGAAGCGTCCGACCATCGCGCCACCCCAGTAGTACTTCAACATGTCGGCGGCATCCTTCAGGCTGAGATTGCCGATCTCGGGACGGTTCAGGTAGTTCGTAAGGAAACTGCCGATCGAGACTTCGGCGCCGACGTACAGGAAGATTGCCAGCGCTCCGAGCATGAGATGACGATACTTCCAGATTGTGCCGTGCGAACCGTGACGTTCAGCCGATGCGATCTTGGGCAACTTGAACAGGCCGATGATCACGGCGAGCACAAAGAGCGCAATCGCCAGGCCGATATAGGGCATCTTCACGGCGCCCGCCTGTTCGAGCTGGTACGCGTGCCGCTGCTCGGCGGTAAAAGAACGAAACACTTCGATCGCAACCGGCGCTGCGACAGCGCCAAGAATCAGCTTGCTCCCGAAGCTGGGCGCTACAGTGGTTCCGAGAGAGTTGAACGCTTGCGTAAGGTTCAGGCGGCTGGATGCAGTGCGGGGTGGGCCGAGCACTGCAACGTATGGATTGGCAGAAGTCTGAAGAACCGTCATGCCAGCGGCCAGGATGATGAGAGCGGCCAGAAACAGAGGATAGGACGGGGCGCTGGCTGCGGGAACAAACAACACGGCTCCGATACCCATGGTGATAAGTCCGATCACCATCGCACGCTGGTATCCGAGGAAGTCGATGATCTTGGCGGACGGGTACGCAAACGCGCAATAAGAAGAGAAGAACGCGAGCTGTACCATCATCGCCTGTCTGTAGTTGAGGTCGAACAGGCCCTTCAAGTGCGGAATCAAAATGTCATTAAGGCAGGTAAGAAAACCCCAGGCGAAGAACAGCGTGGTAACCATCGCCATGGCGCCGTAATCGGTCTTCTGCTGATTTCCGGTGCTCGTAGGAGCGGATGCTGCAACAGTTGTACTCGGCATTATTCGGTTGTCCTGGTCTTAGGCAAAGGATGAACTGCTCGTCAAGGAAACAGACTCCCTCGCGCCGTGAATCCTGATGGAGCGCTGCCGCGCCGCCAGGGCTTCCAGGTGTGAGTAATGGAAGTTTCTATCCAGCCCTGTGTTTCCGTCAATGACTCAATACGGGAATCGAATGAATCAGTTACTAGCTAGAGAATACGACGAAGGAGGTTACACAAAACTAATCGCACAGCTAGGGCAAACGCATGAGAAATGATCCGATAAAAGAGTTCTGACCATCAACTCTGGTCGCGCAGAACGCTTGTGCGCCTAGTTGCGCCCAAGCTGCACCCTATCCTTCGCCGTCGAAATGCACTTCATCACATCCCGTGACTTTTACGGGTACAAGACATGAAGTGGGCCAAGTTTCTCGTAGCGCTCGTGTTATCGATTCCATCACTCGCACAACTTCAGACTCCCAGAGCAGGTGATTCAGTTTCCATCCGAGGAGTCATCGATGGCCTGAACTCGAGCAGCAATTGCTCCGCCGAATTGAGAACCGCCTTCAGCGGTTTTGTTGTACAACGTACGGTCTGTAGTCAGACGGGCTTCGATTTCACGGACATTCCCCGCGGCACATATCTTGTTGTAGTCGAAGTAGGGATGAGCGAGATCACGCAACAGGTGGAAGCCGATATGCCGAGCACCGAGGTCCACATCCAGGCGCAGCAGAACAATCCGCCGACGGTGGCAAGAAGATCCTCCACGGTGTCCGTGGCCGAACTGATGGTTCCGGAGAAAGCAAAAAGCCTGTTCAACAAGGCTACCAACCTGATGCAGCAGTCAAAGTTCGACAAGGCACAGGAGAACCTGAAAAAGGCGCTGACAATCGCTCCCCAATATGCTCGCGCGCTGGCACTGGAAGCAGTCATCTGCGCTCAGAACAAGGACCTGTCATCGGCCATGAAGAATGCCGACAACGCGGTAGCGTCCGATGCGCAATTGCCGTTTGCGCAATTTGTCCGCGCGATGGTGTTGAATGCAACAGGCCGGTTTCAGGAAGCTTCTGTCGCCGCGAACCATGGATTGAGCATAGATAACACGGCATGGCAGGGGCACTTCGAATTGGCACATGCCATGTACGGTATGGGCAATCTCTCAAGTGCCATGAACGAAATCAATCGCGCCGAAGGAGCGGCGCCCAAAAACTTTCCCGATGTGTACCTGCTGAAAGCAATGATCCTGATAAAGGCGAACCTGCTCCAGCAGGCGAAGCAGGTATTGAACGGATTACAGAAAGACAGTGAACACGATCCCAGAGTGCAGCAACTGAGCACACTACTGGCGTCGAGACTGGCGCAAAAATAATAAAGAGCCGCTATTGGTTCTGGCCGAACTCCGCCACTGCCAATTTCGCCTCGGTACTGCCGTGTTCTACTGCGCGGCGGAACCAGTTCAGAGCCAGGGACGCGTCCTTTTTGACGTGCCAGCCTTTCATGTACATCCTGGCGACGGCCAGCTCGGCAGGCGGATAGCCTTGCCCAGCAGCCATTTCCTCTAGCCGTGCCGACTCGTTTTCATCCTTGGGGACTCCTCTGCCGGTGAAGTAGTGTGCGGCAAGATTCGCGAGCGCCGGGCCGAATTGCTGATTGGCGGCTTGACGATACCAGTGCACCGCGGCTTCGTCACTCTGCTTGACTCCGCGCCCGTTGGCATACATGAAGCCTAGGTTGTTCTGCGCGGTGGCGAAGCCAGAAGCGGCCGATCGCATGTACCACTTTACGGCTTGGTTATCATCGCGTGGAACGCCATAACCCTTCGCATACAGCACTCCCAGGTTGTTCTGGGAAGCCGGGTTTCCATGATGAGCTGACTGTAGATACCACTTGGCGGCAGTGGCGTAGTCTTTGGCAACTCCGTTGCCATTCTCGTAGGCAAGCGCAAGATCGTACTGCGCGTTGGGGTCTCCGGCGCGAGCTTTCCCTTCCAGCGTGCACAAAGACCGGTTGTCATGGAGTTCCCGAGAGCATGTCTGGGAATATCCGTTAACTAAAGACACAACGACCACCAAGACAACAAATCCAGCGTACCTGAACATTGAAGTTCGCCCCTATGGCTGAATTTGCTTGCAGGATGCAGAAAGTTACTCTGGTTCAGAAACTCTGTCAATCACTGAGAGAAATGCGACGCTGAATTGGACATGCCGGGTAAAAAGGGCAGACAGGCCAAGGGACATTAGCTATCCACTGCCATCACCCTCCAGATTTCAATATTGCAAGTAGAACGATCCAGAAAAGTGTAGCCTCCCGATTGATTTGTAACTATCAAGTTATCTCTTTGTCCCAGAAATGCAACGGCTTGCCAAGGTGGAACACAGGCGGACAACGCAGAACCATTGCAGTGAATCTCCTTCCGCAACTCGAGAGTGTGAACCCGAGTGTGCCTTTCCGAAATTCGAGGTGGATATGCACAATCAGCAGCAGACGAAAGTCGCACGCGTTATGTTTCACGCAATTGTTTTCGTGGTCGCGATTGTCGTAGCCTCAAGCTTTGTTCCCTCCCCCATTGCTGCGCAGGCGACCTCCGGCACCCTGACGGGAGTGGTCACCGATCCAAGCGGAGCTGTTATCCCCAACGCGACGGTCACAATCACCGACACGCTACACGGGAACTCCATTACAACGACTTCCAATGCGCAGGGGCTCTTCACGCGGACGCAGTTGGCCAACAGCCGTTACAACGTGAGCGTTTCCGCGCCGGGGTTCGGCACGTCGCAGCAGAACGATATTGTCGTCAATGTCGATCGCGAGACGAGAATCAACGTCACACTGCAGCCCGGCAATGTGCAGCAGTCGGTGCAGGTGATGGCGAACGAAGCTCCAGTTCTCACGACCGATCGAGCAGAGATCAGCACCACGATCCCCGCCACTCAGCTCACGAATTTGCCTACGCTGAGCCAGAACGTTACACAACTGGAACTGCTGGCGCCGGGAACGGTTCGTAACACGTACGACATCGCGGGCGCTGAGAATCCACAGGGCGGCCAAGCGAACAACACCAACGGCCTGTTGTTCGGCTTCACGAATCGCCAGATCGATGGCGCTGACGATATGGACGCGGTTCTTGGGATTCAGGTCGTCAATCCCCCGCCGGACTCCCTCGATCAGATGAAGGTAACAACGAGCAACTACGATGCGGAGTTTGGGCGTTCTGGTGGATCGTTTGTGGAATACACCACCAAGTCCGGCACGAACGCATTTCACGGCGACGTATTTGAATTCCTGCGCAACAACTTCTTCGACGCCCGCGACCCTTACACCGAGCATTTGCGGCAGCAGCCGCTGCGTTTCAACCAGTTTGGTGGATCGTTCGGCGGAAGAATTATCAAAGACAAGCTATTCTTCTTCGGCACATACCAGGGCCAGCGTGAACGGCTCGGCGGCGGATTCCAGGTATTTGTGCCGACTGCCGCGGAGCGCGCTGGCGATCTCACGGCTCTCGGAGGACCGGTGCTCCCTGCCAACGCCATCAGTCCGGTGTCCGCGAACCTGCTGTCGCTAATTCCACTGCCCAATATCGGGACGAACACGTTTCTTGGAACCGGCAGCGTCAGATTCGACTCCGATCAATACGACACACGCTGGGATCTGAACCTTAGCCCCAACAATCGATTCTTCATTCGCTACGATCTATTCAAGGACACCATCAACTCTCCTGCGATCTTCGGAATCGCCGGTGGACCGTCATTTTCGAGCTTGTATGGTGCGGGCGATGCCACTGGACAGAATCACAATGGGGCTGTGAATTTTAACCACGTGTTCGGGCCCTCTCTGCTGCTCAACCTGCGTTACAGCTACTTCCGGTATCAAGTGGATGTGCTGCCCGTGGACGTCGGAACCAATACCGCCACGCAAGTTGGAATTCCCGGCATTAACCTCGGGACTTCCAATACCACTGGCCTGTCCAACTTCACCTTCAACGGTACCGCCCTGAGCGGAACGACGGTCGCGGGATTTCCCTCCAGCTCTTTTCAATTCGGAACATCGATTAACACCAACGCTCCGCTGCACGAGTTGGAACAGTTGCACCAACTCTCGCCGGTCCTCACGAAAGTGAAGGGGAACCACGAGATCAAAGTCGGGGGCGATTATCGGTGGGTATCCAACTACCGTTTCGCCAGCGACTCCAGTCAGCGCGGCGCATTTGGTTTCAACAGCGGCGTGGCAACGCCATTTGGAACAACAACGGATGCATTCGAATCGTTCCTCTTGGGGTATCCCAGCACCTTCCAGAGATTCCAGTATTTGGGCAATCCGAAAGAATATGAGCAGGACGTTTTCGCGTTTGTGCAAGACCGCTGGCGCGTGAATCAGAAGCTAACTCTGTCGTTAGGACTGCGCTACGAGATGTACACTGCGCCCTACGCGAATCGCGGCAATGGCGCCAATTTCAACCTGGAAACCGGACAGTTGATGGTTGCCGGAGTCGGAGACGTGGATCGCTACACTAACATCAACACGAGGACCAACAATCTCGCACCGCGTGTGGGAATCGCTTACCAGGCAACGCCAAGAACTGTGGTTCGCGGCGGATATGGACGAAGTTTCTTCCCCAACTTCTTCAGCATCCAGATCACGCACAACTACCCCGTCGATTTCGCGCAGAACATAACCGCATCAACCGGGCAGCCCCTGCCGTTCACTCTCTCGCAAGGTCCGCCGCTGCCGACTCCTCCGGCGGTCCCGTCGAGCGGTTTGTTGCCGCTGCCAATGGATGTGAGTGCCACCGGCATCCCGCTCGATCGCAAAACTGCATATGTCGATATGTGGAACATCGCGGTCCAGCGCGAGATCGCGAAGAACTTCAGCGTGCAGGTGGCGTATGTCGGCAATGTGGCTCGCCATCTGTATGACTTCTACAACGCCAATACTCCGGTTCCTGGTCCAGGACTGTCGAATGAGAACCGGCCTTACTTCCCTACCTTCGGTTATACGCAGGACATCACTGCATTCGCGAATGACCTGTCGTCGAACTACAACAGCTTGCAGGTTTCAGCAGAAAAGCGCATGTCCTCGTGGTACTCGCTGACAGGACAGTACACCTTTTCGAAGGCTATGAATTTCGGCGACAACTCCCGTGAGTTTGGCCCTTACGACCTGGTAACGCAGTATGGACCGGCGGGATTCGACCGGACCCACGCCTTCTCGCTCGGGCACATTCTGGAGTTGCCGTTCGGGCCCGGCAGGCCGTTCTGGACCAATATGAACACCGCCGAACGGCTTTTGATCGGCGGATGGCAGTTTACCGGTGTAACTACGGTTTACAGCGGACGGCCCTACACGCCAATTTATGGCGACTCCACTTCGCTGAACAACAGCGGCACTTACCAGCTACGAGCCTTTGAAACGGGCGACCCAAACAGCAATGTTCCAAGTGGGCTAGGATTCAATCCCGCAGCCTACGTACCCCTTTCGGTGGTTTCAAGCGATCCCGCATTTGCCTTCAAGGAAGGAAATGCTGGACGAAACTCGCTGCGTGGCCCGGGATTCTTCCAGGCCGATTGGGAATTGGGAAAAGACTTCCGAATCACCGAACGCCAGGTACTGCACTTTGCATGGCAGAACTTCAACGCTCTTAACAACGTGAATCGCGGGTTACCGGTCAACGATCTGACCAGCGGCAGCGTGGGACAGTTCACAAGCCTGGAGACGTTTACTCTTCCTCGCACAATGCAATTTGAGCTTCGCTACTCGTTTTAGATCGTCGCGATTGGCAAGGCAGCCGTTTGGCTGCCTTTTTTGCGTCTGATGAAGTGGTGTGGGATGATGGCCACACCTGATGCCCAAATCTTCTCCGTCAACCCTTGTCGATTCACGATGGATGGAACGAACGGAGCGCTGCCGTGAACTGCGCGAACGGTTCGCTTCTGCTGCTGCCATCCTTGATTTCTATGCGATTGTTCTTGAGTTCCAGGGGCGGGTGGCAAAACGCATGACCGCCGTGCCTGCGTCTGATCAGAGCTTTAGAGGACAAGTGGCCTCTCTCGCAAATTGGGAGGACTTTCAGGAACTCTTGCGAATCACCGCAAAAACGGGACCGCAATTGCTGGCAAACCGGGCGCGGCAACTTCAGCAAATGCATGAGGGCGATTTTCGCCAGATAGCAGGCGAATTTCTTTCAGCCGAGGCCCCTTCCTATCAGGGTCAGGATGACTTTTTTCTACGGGCTGTCATGCAGCCGCTTGCGGAGCGACTTCAGATACAGGCGGTCTTCAAACCTGAAGGGATGACCAACCGGTGTCCGATCTGCCAGAGCTTGCCGCAGTTCGCGATTCTGCGTCCTGAAGGCGAAGGTGCGGCGAGAAGCCTCGGGTGCAGTTTCTGTCTGCGTGAATGGCTGTTTCGGCGACTCGTTTGCCCATGGTGTGGCGAGGAAAACAAGGAAAAGCTTCCCCGGTTCTCCTCCGAAGATTCACAGTACGTTTACATATCAGGTTGCGATACTTGTAAACGGTATCTGAAGGTCGTCGATATGACGACAGAAGGACGGGCGGTACCGCTGGTCGATGAGGTGGCGGCTTCCGTCCTTGACGTCTGGGCGGCGCGGCAGGGCTACAGCAAAGTTGCGCCTAATCTCATGGGCTTGTAGATCGTCGGTCGAAGCGCGTTGACACGCATCCGGCGCAAGGTGTATTTTCCCGGCATTCAAGGGTGAACCGTTCCCGATCCACACCGATCATGGGAACGCGTGGGGTCTACTTATGGAATTTTCACGCCGATCTTTCCTCAAGACGGGCGTAGCTGGCGCGATTGGCGTATCCGTGCTCGGCTTTGATCTCGAACCACTACATGCCCAAGCAACCGGACTGAAGATTTCACGCACGACCGAGACGCGCAGCACGTGCCCGTATTGCTCGGTCAGTTGCGGAATCATCATCCACACGATCGGTGACGGCGCGAAGAACGTCACGCCGCAGGTAGTGCACGTCGAAGGTGATCCCGATCACCCCATCAACCGCGGCACGCTTTGTCCTAAGGGCTCTTCCCTGCTACAGGACATCGTGAACGAGCGCCGTATCCTGAAGCCGCAGGTGCGGCGGCCCGGCGCCACGGATTGGGAAGACATCAGTTGGGATCAGGCAATCGACGAGATCGCAACCTGGACAAAGAAAACGCGCGACCGCGACTTCGTCGAGAAAGATCAGAACGGCAAAACGGTGAACCGCTGGGAGTCGATGGCGTTCGCCGGCGGTTGCACGGACACAAACGAGTTCAATTACCTGGTTGTGAAGTCAATGCGTTCGATGGGGGTGACGTGCCTGGAAAACCAGGCACGTGTTTGACACGGCCCCACGGTCTCAAGTTTGGGACCAACATTCGGACGCGGGGCGATGACCAACGGCTGGATCGACATCAAGAACACCGACATGATGTTGATCATGGGCGGTAATCCGGCTGAAAACCATCCGTGTGGCTTCAAGTGGGTGGTTGAGGCTAAACGAAACCGTAACGCCAAGGTTATCGTTGTTGATCCACGCTTTACGCGCACGGCATCGCAAGCCGATCAGTTCATCCAGATCCGCACCGGATCGGACATCGCATTCCTGGGCGGAATGATCAATTACCTGCTCGAGAACAACCGGTTCAACCACGATTACCTCGTCAACTACACGAACGCGGCGTTCCTTATTAAGGATGGATTCAAACTGCCCGACGACGGTCTGTATTCGGGTTTCGACGCCGAAAAGAAGACCTATGACAAATCGACCTGGAACTATGAAGAGGGTGGAGCGGTAAAGGTTCAGGCCGCAGCCGTTGGGATGGCTCCTTTTGCTTCGCACCTGATTGGACAGGATGCGAAAGGCGATGGTGAGCCGCAGGACCAGTCCTCGCATCCGGAAACACAGCAGCATGGCGGGTCGCCGAGCAAGGCCGAGGGCCAAGGGTATCAGGCGCAGGGCCCTGCTGGAGCGAAGGGCGTGGGCGGTGGGCCTGTTCCTCCACCGATGCTTCCGCCAAATACGGCCTATGACGTGTCTCTGCAGCATCCACGCTGCGTCTTCCAACTCCTGAAGAAGCAATACGCGCGTTACACGCCGGAAATGGTGGAGCGCATCACCGGTATCCCAAAAGAGCAGGCAATCAAGGCTTGGGATACTTTCACGTCGATCCGCAAAGACGGCGACATGAAAAAGGTGGGAACGATCATCTACGCCGTTGGCTGGACACAACACTCGTCCGGTACACAAACGATCCGTACAGCGGCGATGGTCCAGTTGCTGCTCGGGAATGTTGGCCGGGCAGGTGGTGGAGTAAATGCCCTGCGCGGGCATTCGAATATCCAGGGTGCGACTGACATGGCGGGTATCTTCGATATCCTGCCCGGCTACCTGAAGATGCCAACGCCCGCAGATACCGGCTTGAAGGCTTATCTGACGCGCGTCACGCCGAAGCCATCGAAACCAAAGGAGTGGGATTCGTTCAACTACTGGTCGAACACGCCGAAGTTTACCGTGTCGTTCCTGAAAGCAATGTACGGGGACGCCGCGACCAAGGAGAACGACTTCGCATTTAACTGGCTTCCCAAGATCGATCGGCGCTATTCGTGGGCCGAAATCTGGGATGATATGTATAACGGTAAAGTTAAAGGCATGATGGCGTTCGGCATGAACGGCGTCATGATCGGGCCGAACGCGAAGAAAAATATCGCGGCGCTGAAGAAGGCCGATTTCCTTGTCGTCTGCGAGATTTATCCCGACGAAACCAGCGAGTTCTGGCGCGCGCCGGGGACCACAGCCGACGAAATGAAAAAGATCAACACCACGGTGTATCGCCTGCCAGGAGCAGGTTTTGCGGAAAAGGACGGAACATTCGTCAACTCCGCGCGCTGGTTGCAGTGGAAGTGGGCGGCAGTTCCGCCTCCGGGGAATTGCAAACTGGATCAGGAAATTCTGGCGCGCATCTTCCTGAAGGTCCGAGAAAAATACCAGAAGGAAGGCGGCACGTTCCCAGATCCGATTCTGCACGCATCGTGGTCGTACACCAATCCGTACAGTCCGTCGCTCACCGAAGTCGCAAAAGAGATCAACGGCAAAGCCCTCTCTGATGTCACCGACCAAAAGACGCAAACAACAATTAAAGCTGGTCAGCAGTTGCCCAACTTTACGTTCCTGCGCGACGACGGCAGCACGATGTGCGGTAACTGGCTGTACTCGGGGTCGTGGACGGAGGCAGGATCCATGACGCAGCGCCGCGCTACCGACGATCCCTCCGGTTTGGGCATCTATCCGAATTGGGCATGGTCATGGCCGGTAAACCGGCGCGTGCTGTACAACCGGGCGTCGTGCGATTTGAACGGCAAGCCATGGGATGCCGACCGCAAGCAGGTGTGGTGGAACGAGTCGCAGAAGAAGTGGGTCGGCAACGACGTACCCGACTTCAAGGCTGACTCGGACCCGAAAGACCGAATGGGGCCGTTCATCATGAATCCCGAAGGCGTCGGCCGTCTATTTGTGCCGATCGGGGCTGTAGCCGACGGACCCTTCCCCGAGCACTACGAGCCGACAGAAAGCCCGATCAAGAATCCGCTGCATCCGGATCAATCCAACAACCCGATCGCCAAGCGGTTCAAAACGGATATGGACAAGTACGGCACGGTGGCCGAGGGCTACAACATCGTCTGCACCACGTACCGGCTCACCGAACACTATCACTACTGGACGAAGAATAATCCGATGAACGTGCAGTTGGTGCCGGAGCCCTTCGTCGAAATTCCCGCCGAACTTGCGGATGAGATGGGATTACGAGGCGGCGAAAAGGTGAAGGTAACAAGCGCCCGTGCCGAATACATCGCGAAAGCGATGGTTACCAAGCGAATCAGGGCGATGATGATCGATGGAAAGAAAACTTTCCAGATTGGCATCCCGATCCACTGGGGGTTCCGCGGCATCGCCGAGGATGAGGGAAAGACTGCAAGAACTCCCGCAAATATGATGACCCCGGCGGTCATCGATCCCAACGCGTACACACCGGAATTTAAGGGCTTCCTGGTGAAGCTCGAGAAAGCGTAAGGAGGCCTGAGATGAGCGATCGCAAGATGCTGCAAATCCAACGAATCTCGGGCCACCCCGGCCCGGTTCCCGGCAAGGGGACCCAGCGGCAGCAGACGCTTTGTAAACTTGTCGATACAACCACCTGCATCGGGTGCAAGGCGTGCGAGGTGGCGTGCGTGGAGTGGAACGATATGCCGTTCCAGCCCACCATGTTCGACAACACTTACCAGACCATGCCGGATACGCACTGGAATTATTGGAACCTGATCAAGTTCGACGAAGTTTCGAACAACGATGGAACTTTCCAGTGGCTGATGCGCAAGCACCAGTGCATGCACTGTGCCGATCCCGGCTGCCTTGCGGCGTGCCCTGCCGATGGCGCCATCGTGCAGTACGAAAACGGCATTGTCGATTTCCAGCAGGAAAATTGCATCGGCTGTCAGTTCTGCACTTCGGGTTGTCCGTTTAACGTGCCGAAATTCAATCCGGAGACAAAGAAGGTTTACAAGTGCACGCTGTGTTCGGACCGTGTCGGACAAGGCCTTGAGCCTGCCTGCATCAAGGCCTGTCCGACAGGCTGCCTGCACTTTGGCACCAAAGATGACATGCTGGTGCTGGCGAACAACCGGGTGAAGCAACTGAAGGCGAACTCCGGATTCGCGAACGCCGGTGTCTATGATCCCGATACGATCGGCGGAACATCCGTTGTTTATGTTCTGCACGACGCGGAGAATCCGCAAAAGTACGGTAACCTCCCCAAGAATCCGCGGATTCCCGCGAGCTTCACGATCTGGAAGAACTGGTTCAAGCCGCTGGGACTGATCGGGTCGATGATGGCTTTCGCTGGTGTGATCCTGCACTATGTGACTGAAGGACCGCGCAGGGCGCAGCCTCAGCCTCCGATCAAGGAAGTGGACGGTGGTGGTGAGAAAGGAGGAGCCAATGGCGACACGCGCTCCCGAGCTCAATCGCAAGGCTGATCATTTCATTAATCGCCACGGACTCACGGTTGTTTACCGCGGCGAACTCCTGCGCCACCGTGCCTACACCCGCTTCCTGCATTGGGCGTATGGCATCTGCTTCTTCCTCGCGCTGCTGTCGGGGTTCGGCATCTACATGCCGTGGATCTTCCGCTGGTTCACGCCGCTGTTCGGCGGTGGGGCAATGACGCGCCTGCTGCATCCGTGGTTCGGGCTGGCATTCTGCTTCTTCTTCGGATTGCAGGCCTTGAACTGGGCTTCGGTGATGAAGTGGACTCCAGGCGATTCGCGCTGGATGAAGCGCATAAAGGATTATGTTACCCATCGTGACAGCATCGAATCGCCTGACGTCGGCTTCTTTAACGCCGGACAGAAGATGCAGTTCTGGGAGATCGTCGGTGGCTGTATCGCTTACATTATCACCGGCGGGATCATGTGGTTCCCAGAAGTGTTCGGACGTTGGCCGGTGGCGATCAGCTATGTGATCCACGATATCTCGGCGCTGATCATGCTGGCTGGAATCTTCATCCACATTTACCTGAGCACCATCGGTGAGCCTGGCACGATTCAGTCGATGACCCGGGGCACGGTCAGCGAACCCTGGGCATGGACCCATCATCCCGGCTGGTACAAAGAAGCGACAGGACAGGATCCGGAAGAAGCGTTGAATAAAGCCAAGTTGCAAATGGAACGCGAGGCGTCGCTAAAAGCTGCGCCACCTGAAAAATAGTTCGTGAGCGCCCGACACGAGGGGCTCACCTTTAACGTGGGTTTCTGGCAGAAATTTACTTCGTTGCTGCTGCCGCTTTGGTCTTCTCCTCGTACGCATCCAGCACGCGGGCTGAATACACCAGCGCCGCACCGGCGTTCATGCCGACTGCTACGCCCAGCGCTTCGGCAATTTCTTCCTTCGTAGCCCCCGCTTTGATCGCCGCGCTCGTGTGTACCGTGATGCAACCGTCGCAACGTGTGGTGACCGCGACTGCGAGCGAAATCAACTGGCGAGTCTTCTCGTCGAGATGATTAGTCTTCTGTCCGGCGGCGCTCAGCGTCTGGTAGCCCTTTACCGTATCGGGACTGAGCTTAGCGATTTCGCCGATCGTTTGCAGCAGTTGTTGCAAATACCCATTCCACTCCATCATGCTCATGATGCCATCCTCCCCATTTGGGGCTCTGATACTACCAGAAGACGCGCAACTCGGCTTGTGGTCGCGTCAACTGTTTGACAGAGAATGGATCAGGGATATCAGGAAGTATGTACTATTTCCGTTAGTCCTGGGCGTCGCCCTCCACCACCGGACTCGGTCGCGGCATCAGGTAGCAGACAGTGAAATGTGCTCCCAAGTCATCCTGTTTGCCGCGGACGATGGTATCGCCATCGCGCAGTTCAGAACGCATCGCGGCACAACAGACGGGATCCTGTTCCGCGTCTTCGCCGAACACGCGTTTGTGGAGTTCCGCGGCGGAGACGATGACGTGCGGCACACGGCTTTGTTCGCTGGCAGACAGAATATAACGGAGTTCGCGTTTGCAGTCCTGGATTTGCGGCATGGGCTAGCCTCTTAGCCAAATATGGATGCACGCCAGTATTAACAGCAAATAAAAAGGCGGCTACTTACCTGAGGAAAAGAGAAAGGCCCAGCATTGTTGCCGGGCCTTCACTTCTTACTTTGACCTTCTTACTTTGTTCTGCCTGCTTCGGCTCCGGAGTGCTCCTTCGCGTAGGCAGCCTGTGCAGCGGCCAGACGCGCGGTGAGCACGCGGAACGGCGAGCATGAAACGTAGTTCATGCCGACCTGATAGCAGAACTCGACCGACGAGGGTTCGCCGCCGTGTTCGCCGCAGATGCCGACCTTCAGCTTCGGATTGGTCTTGCGGCCCTTCTCGACGCCCATCCGCACAAGCTGTCCGACGCCATCGCGATCGAGCACCGCGAACGGATCCTGCTTCAGAATGCCTTCGGCAAGATAGGTCGGAAGGAACTTGTTGATGTCGTCGCGCGAGAAGCCGAATGTGGTCTGTGTCAGGTCGTTGGTGCCGAACGAGAAAAACTGTGCGTCCTTCGCGATTTCGTCTGCGACCAGAGCAGCGCGCGGCAACTCGATCATCGTGCCGACGAGGTAATCGACCTTGCGCTCCTTCTCAGCGAAGACCTCTTCGGCGACGCGGCGCACAATGGCCGACTGGTTGGCCATTTCCTTCAGGCCGCCCGTCAGCGGAATCATGATTTCAGGGAAGACCTTCACACCTTCCTTCGAAACCAGGACCGCCGCCTCGATGATGGCGCGCGCCTGCATCTCGGTGATTTCCGGATAGGTGATGCCGAGACGGCAACCGCGGTGACCGAGCATCGGGTTCAGCTCGTGGAGGTCATTGACGCGCTTGAGGAGCGTCTTGAGTTCCTTGAGCTTCGGCGATTTCGGCTTGGTCGCTTCGAGCACGCCTATCTGCACCATCAGTTCTTCACGGCTGGGCAGGAACTCATGCAGTGGCGGATCGAGCGTGCGGATGGTGACCGGGAATCCATCCATCGCGCGGAAGATGCCGACGAAATCGGCGCGCTGCATCGGGAGTAGCTTCTTCAGCGCGGCGCGGCGATCCTTCTCCGTTGTCGCGAGAATCATCGCGCGCATGTGGTTGATACGGTCCTCGGCGAAGAACATGTGCTCGGTGCGGCAAAGGCCGATGCCTTCGGCTCCGAACGCACGTGCCTGGATGGCGTCACGCGGGATGTCGGCATTCGCGCGAACACCGATGGTGCGGTACTTCTCGGACCAACCGAAGAGCTTCTGGAGCATCGGATCGTCGGGCGACGCTGGCAGTGTGTTCAGCTTGCCCTTGATCACGCGGCCGGTGGTGCCATCGAGGGAGAGCCAGTCACCTTCCTTGAAGGTCTGGCCTTTAACTTTCAACTCCTTTGTCTTTTCGTGGACGTCGATTTCGCCCGCGCCGGCCACGCAGCACTTACCCATGCCGCGCGTGACGACTGCAGCGTGCGATGTCATGCCGCCGCGCGAGGTCAGAATACCTTTCGCGACTTCCATACCGGCGATGTCTTCCGGCGTGGTTTCGGCGCGAACTAGGATGACGGGATTCTTGGCGTTCGGTCCGGCTTTCTTCACCGCTTCTTCGGCGGAGAAAACGATCTGTCCAACGGCCGCTCCCGGCGAAGCAGGCAAGCCAGTCGTCAGCACTTCGATTTTCGTGGACTTCTCGTCGAGGCGCGGAACCAGGAAGTCGTAGAGCTGGTTCGGCTCGACGCGCATGAAGGCTTCTTCGGCAGTGATGAGGCCTTCACTCACCATGTCAATGGCGATCTTCACCGCGGCCAGTCCAGTGCGCTTACCGTTGCGGGTCTGCAACATGTAGAGCTTGCCTTCCTGAATGGTGAACTCGAAGTCCTGCACGTCGCGGTAGTGCTTCTCAAGCCGCGAGGTGATTTCGCGAAGCTGATTGTAGGCTTCGGGATTGACGTTCTTCAGTTCGCTGATGTGAACCGGAGTGCGGATGCCGGCAACGACGTCTTCACCCTGCGCATTCATCAGGAACTCGCCGTAGAACTCGTTGGCGCCGTTGGCAGGGTTGCGCGTGAACCCGACGCCGGTGCCGCTGGTCTCGCCGAGGTTGCCGAAGACCATTGCCTGTACGTTGACGGCTGTGCCGAGCATGTCGTCGATGTTGTTAATGCGGCGATAGTGCTTCGCACGATCATTGTTCCAGCTTCTGAACACGGCGTCACGCGCCATGGCAAGTTGTTCGACCGGATCCTGCGGGAACTCGCGCTTCGCGTGCTTCTGCACGACCTTCTTGTATTCGGCAACGACTTCCTTCAGCGCCTTCGCGTCGAGATCGGTATCGAGTTTCGCTTTCTTCTGCTTCTTCTTGGCGTCGAAGACTTCGTCAAACGCGTGCTTCGGGATTTCGAGCACAACGTTGCCGAACATCTGGATCAAGCGGCGATAGGAGTCATAGGCGAAGCGCGGATTGTTCGACTTCGCAGCGAGCGCTTCGACCGACTTGTCGTTCAGACCGAGGTTCAGGATCGTGTCCATCATGCCCGGCATGGAGAACTTTGCGCCGGAGCGAACCGACACAAGCAGCGGATTGTCACTGCCGCCGAGTTTCTGTCCCTGCAATGTTTCCAGCGAGCGCAGGGCTTCTTTCATCTGGCGATCGACTTCCGCAGAAGTTTTGCCGGTCTTCATGAACTCGCGGCAGGCTTCGGTCTGGATCGTGAAACCCGGAGGAACAGGGAGGCCCGCATTCGTCATCTCGGCGAGGCCCGCGCCTTTGCCGCCGAGAACGTCTTTCATTTTGCCGTCACCTTCGGCCTTACCGCCGCCGAAGAAGAATACGTATTTGGTGGGAGACGATGTTGTGGTCGTCGCTTCGCTCTCTATCTCAGGTAGTGTTGTTGCCATGTGCATCCTTCCTATTAGTGCAGCGTTCCGCAGGATTTAACGAATTTGCAAAGTCTCAGTCGGTCAGTCTCTTGGTCGCAATACCCAAACCTCGCGGTGAAAGACTGAACGACTGAGTGACTGAGAAACCTTTTTCATTTCCGCTCCGTGACGATCTCGGAGAAGTCGGCAATGGTAGAAAAATCGGCGAGCAGGTCGCGCAATAGCGCGAGGCGGTTCGCACGAACTTTCTGGTCATCGACCATCACCATAACTTTGTCGAAGAACGTGTCCACGGGTTGGCGGAGTTGCGCAATTTCCTTCAACGACACGATGTAATCGCCCCGCAGTGCTTCAAGCGCAGTTTTCGCGTGAGCCATTACAGCCCCAAGCTTCTGTTCGGCTTCCTCGGTCGCATTTGCTGGCTCGAACTTTGCAGCCGGCGTTATTTTCTTTTCATCGGCCTGGCGCAGGATGTTCTTGATCCGCTTGAAGGCCGTACCGATAGCCTGGAAGTCTTCCGAGCAGCGAACAGTCGAGACCGCCTCGGCCCGTGCGACAGCGTCGAGCACATCGTCGAAACCAGCCACGAGAACGGCATTTACGATGTCGTAGGCGAAACCGCGAACATCTCGGAGATAAAACTCGAGTCGCTCACGGAAGAAGTTGCTGATTTCCTGTGAGAAACTATTCGACTTGAATTTCGTTTCAGCTTCGGATCCCTGGTACGTCTCACGCGCCTGTTCAAACATATCGCTCAACGACAGGCTGATCTTGTGCTCGGCAATGATCTTGACAATGCCGTTTGCCTGGCGACGGAGGGCAAATGGGTCTTTCGATCCGCTTGGGATCAGCCCTAGCGCGAACATTCCCGCGATCGAATCGGCTTTGTCGGAGATTGAAAGCACCGCGCCTTCGATAGAGCGCGGAACGGTGTCGTCCATCGACTCAGGTTTGTACTGGTCATAGATGGCGTCGGCGATGGCGAAGCGCGTAGCTTCGGGCAGGTTCTCGTCGAGTTGCTGAGCACGCGCATAAAGACCGCCGACGATGCCTTGCAGTTCGGTAAACTCCTTCACCAACTCTGTCGTTAGATCTGCCTTGGCAAGAAGTGCGGCCTTGTGTACAACGCCGGCACGGACATTGTTCGGATTCGGACCGCAAATCCATTCGCAGATTTGGCTGGCAAGCGCCTGCACGCGCTGCGTCTTGTCGTAGTAGCTGCCGAGATCTTTCTGGAACGTGACGTTCTTCAGCCACTGCACACGCTCGCGTAAATCGTGCTTCTGATCGGTGTTCCAGAAGAAGCGCGCGTCGTTGAAGCGTGCGCGCAGCACACGCTCGTTGCCGTGGCGGATAAGTCCCTGCGGATCGCCGGATGTATTGAGCACGGCGAGGAAGTACGGAGCAAGCTTGCGGTTTGCGTCTTCGACCGCAAAGTACTTCTGGTGGTCACGCATCACGGTGACCAACACTTCTTCGGGAAGCGTGAGGTAGCTGTGATCGAAGCTACCAACAATAACCGACGGGAATTCCGTCAGATTGATGACCGTTTCCAGCAGCTCTTTGTCTTCGCGCCAGAGCGCGCCGGGGATAGTTCGACAGGCCGCATCGAGAGCCTTGCGGATGCGCTGTTCGCGTTCCTTCGGATCGGCGACCACGTGAGCCGACAGCAGAGTTTCTTTGTAAGCCGATGGATTCGGCAAACTGACTGTGCCACCACTCAGGATGCGATGTCCTTCAGACTGCTTTCCTGCTTCAGTGCCGAAGAGATCGACCGGCACGGTCTGGCCATCGAGCATGGCGGCAATCCAGCGCACCGGGCGCACGAAACGCTCTGATGTTCTGCCCGGACGCCAATACATGTTCTTCGCCCAATACAGTCCGGAGATTTCTTTGGGCAGCGCTTCGGAGAGTATCTCGGCCGCAGGACGGCCCTTCTTGATCACCTTGGCTGCCAGATATTCGCCCTTCGGCGTCGTCACGCGCTCGAGTTGCGAGATGTCGAGTCCGACCTTTTTGGCAAAGGCGTGCGCGGGTGGCTGCGGCTGTCCGTCTTTGAAGGCCACCTTCGTGGCTGGCCCGGTGACGTGATCTTCGGAGTCGGGCTGTGAAACCTCGATTCCGCGGACTACAACGGCGATACGGCGCGGAGTTGAGTACGGTTCAAGCTGCGGCGACGAGGCAAGCCGCTCGCGCGTGAGCAGCTCGGAGACACGACGGGAAAGTTCTTCGCGCGCTCCATCGATCATGCGCGCCGGAATCTCTTCAGTACCTATCTCTAGTAGGAAATCTGCCATGAGGCAATCCTGTCTATTTTCTCGCAGAAGGCGGGTTTTGGGGTGTGAGCAGTGTCACATAAATATTCTTTATGGGACTAGAAGCTCATCAGTTTAGTCTCTGGTTCTCTGTGTGCTCTGTGTTGAAAAGTAAACAATCGATTTCAACACAAGATCAACAGAGAGACAGGGTTTCAGGCGCCGGTGGCCACCTTCTCCGGCTCCGCTGTGGGCTTTGGTTCCGTGGTTCCCTGCTGAACTACCCAGGATTTCGCCACTCCCACGGCGAGCTGGCGGATGCGAGCGATTACGCCGACTCGCTCGGTAACAGAGATGGCTCCCCGGGCGTCAAGCAGGTTGAACAGGTGCGAGCATTTCAGCGTCAACTCGAAAGCGCCTAACAGTGGATACCGGCGGATCTCCTCCGTGGGTGCCCCATTCAAGCCTTCAGTTGGCTTGAGTGGGGTAGTTGTTTCCGCCTGCTTGCTTTTCACCAGCGAGTTGAACCCGGCGATCAGCTCCTTCGCTTCGAGCTCGTACATATCGAAGTGCTTCCAGAGGAAGTCAACGTTGGCGGCTTCGAAGTTGTAAACGGACATCTGGAGTTCGTCGGCTAAACGCACATCACCGTATGTGAAAACCTTGCTCGGATCCTTTGCGTCGCGCGCCCAGACGATGTCGTAGATCGAGTCCACGTCTTGCAGGAAGGCCGCAATGCGCTCCATGCCGTAGGTGAGTTCGACCGAAATGGGATCGAGATCGACTCCGCCGCACTGCTGGAAGTAGGTGAACTGCGTGATCTCCAGCCCGTCGAGCATCACCTGCCACCCGATCCCCCACGCGCCCAGCGTCGGCGATTCCCAGTTGTCTTCCTCGAACTTAATGTCATGCTCGCGCAGGTCGATGCCGATGGCCTCGAGCGACTTCAAGTACAAGCTTTGGACATCGTCCGGCGGCGGTTTCAGGATGACCTGAAGCTGCGTGTGCTTGTAGAGACGGTTGGGATTCTCGCCGTAACGCCCGTCGGCGGGCCGGCGTGAAGGCTGGTAATACGCAACCTTATATTCCTTCGGCCCCAGGACGCGAAGAAAGGTTTCAGGCGCCATAGTGCCCGCGCCAACTTCCAGATCGAAGGGCTGCTGCAACACGCAGCCGTAAGCGGCCCAGTAGCTTTGCAGACGCTGAACGAGTTCTTGGTAAGTCAGTGGTGATTTAGCCATTAGTAATTAGTTCTTAGTATTTGGTCGTGAACGGTGTGACGAGTATTCACTTCTGTGCATCGCCCTACCTGCCAATCGTTGTGGGCGAACCTCGGTTGATCGAGCGCTCGATTTTGGCTCTCTTCAGTACCTCCGCTTCGAAGCGCTCAGGGTCGGCGTGATATCTGGAGAAGGCGATTGTTTTCCCGTCTGCACCGTAGACCGTCCAATCACCGCCGGCCCCCCTCTCTAATTCAACTACTGAATCCCACAAAATACGCAATCTGGGCTTCCACCAGACATGTCTTTCAATTCCAGCAGTATCCATCGTAATCGTACTCGGCCAACTAAGGCACAAGAAGATGGTCAACAAAGCACCGAGACCGATAATCCACGATTCCTCGTGACTCAGACTCTTGACGATAAGGACCACGAAACCCGCAATGCCAAACGCGAAAAGAATCAAGACCCCGGTAGCAGCGCGAAACACACGAGCGGACGCTTTGATGGATGACCGTGTGCTCCGAGCCTCAGCATAGAGCATGCGCAAAAGTACAAGAACTACAGGTCCAATCCACCATATGTTTCCGGTCATTTTGGGCACCCGCTCGCCTCACGTAGGATCGATCTTCTCCAGTGTCGCTGCGGTCAGCAATTTCTTATCCAGATG
>CAYWSM010000260.1:0-20142 GCA_964460935.1 uncultured Terriglobales bacterium
TCGGTTTCAGGTTTCAGGTTTCGAGTTGGCATAAGCACCCACTTGAAACTTGAAACTTGAAACCTGAAACCCGAAACTTCATTTTATGCACCTCACCGTCTTCAGCTCCTCCTCCGACGCCGTCGATCCCGCCTTCTTCGATGTGGCCTCCGAACTCGGCCGTACCATCGCCAGCCGCGGAGATACCCTCGTTTACGGCGGCACGAAAGTCGGACTGATGGGCGCTGTCGCCCGCGCCGCCTTCGACAACGGCGGCAAAGTCATCGGCGTTATTCCCCGCTACATCGCCGAGGTTGGGCTATGGGCATCATCAATAGGAGCGGGCGCTTGCCTGTTCCTTTTCCTTTTTGGAACTCTCACCTCAAGATTTAATTGGGCCGATGTGATGCAGGTTGCTGAAAACCTGCGCCGGACGGTGCTTTAGTGGCTCGTCATGGACGTCGCTCTGCTTGCCCGAGAGATCCAACAGTTCATCGCTGCTTCGTCGTCCGGCGCCGTCATCGAGGACGGCGAAATTCTCTTCGACCTCTCAGAATCGAAGTATTCGCTTTCTACCGACAACGGACGATGCGTCGTGCACTTTTGGTCGAGCGAACGCAACTGTGTTCGCCGCGTGCTCGACGTAGCAGCGAAGAACGGCACTCTTCGATTGCAAGTACAACGCCTGGGCAAGCCGAAACCAACGACACTCGAGATCTGTTCGGACCGCGACCGCCGTCCACCCTCGGCGAAACACTCGCAGCGCGCGACGTACGAACACTTGCTGGAGCGCGTATTGCGGCGAACCTTCCCCGGATTCACCGCCGAGCATCCCAAATCTTCGGTCGATCTAGAACGTTCCTTCGGCCCCATCTACGCGCGTGGCACATTACACAAGGGAAATACCGTCTTCGCCGTTATCGGCGTGAATGCCGAAGAATTGCAGGCCTCGGTGGACGGTGTGCTCACGATTGGCCTGCTATGGCTCGACTACCTGCGCGAGCACGAGGCCGGGCGGAAACTCGTTGCTGGCTTGAAGATTTTTGTTCCCCCGGAACGTTCGCCCATCGCCCGCGAACGCATGGCGCACCTTAATCACCACGCAGCGTCATTTGAACTTTATGAGTTCGACCAGAAGGCCGAGGTGGCCGAACTGATGGACGCTTCCGACCGCGGAAACATCGACACGCGGTTGGTGCACTGCCCGAATCAGCAAGCGGCTCTCGAGCGATTCAAGCCTTCCATCCTGGAAATCCGCCGTCTGGTTCCGGAGTGCGATGTCGTGGTCCTATCGCCCTCTGAACTCTCGTTCCGCGTTCATGGCCTGGAGTTCGCACGTGCGCGCATCGCCGGATCGATTTACAGCTCACAGGAGATCGTCTTCGGTGTCGGTCCTTCAGAGACGGTGCTCAATTCCGAAAGTTCCGCACTGTTCGGTGAAATCGTCCATCGGTTGTGCGAATCGCGACAATCCGGCCCGGCTCGCCCTGCCGACATCTTGTGGCGCATGGCTCCCGAACGCTGGCTGGAGTCGCTCATCGTTCGCGATGTCATCGCACTGGACTACCGCCTTGACCCTCGCTGGGTCTATTCGCAGGTTCCGGCATTTGCTGCTTCAGACCGCGCCATGATAGACGTGCTGACCGCCACCACCGACGGCCGGCTCGCCGTGCTCGAGCTCAAAGCCGATGAGGACCTCCACCTTCCCATGCAGGGCCTTGACTACTGGGCGCGTGTCTCGTGGCACCACACGCGCGGCGAGTTCCAGAAATTCGGCTACTTCAACGGCGCAACTCTGAGCGAAAAGCCGCCGATCTTGATGCTGGTCGCCCCGGCGCTGCGCATCCATCCGACAACCGACAAACTCTTGCGTTACTTCTCCACGGAGATCGATTGGGAACTGGTGGCGGTGAATGAAGACTGGAGGGATGGAGTGAAAACAGTGTTCCGAAAAAGAAGAAATTCCAGAATCGAGTATTGATTATTTTTATCGAAGAGCATGCTTTTCAGATTGTCTCGTTTTTATATAAGCCATTAGGAACAGCACTCCGAGCAGTCCATCGGTGGCGGCGAACAGTAGGTCTGATGCTTTCATTCTCGCCTGCAGGAACAGCGTAATCACAACGATTGCGTAGCTGAACTTCTCCAGGATTGCCGGAATTATCATTGGACGCAAGCGAAGCGGATCACGCGCGATCACGATGAACGCCACCTGCCACACAAGGGCTACGCTGAAAAAGCCATAGTAGAAGCCGGGATGAGTAATCGGCGGCGGATCGTTTTTCCCGATCAGGTCGAACATGAAGAACAATGGCGTAATGACCAGGAATCCCCAGATAGCGGCGATCCAGAAAACGACCTTTGCGAACTTCATCGGGTTCTCCTTAAGGTTGTTGAAGGATACGCTTGCAATGATATTGGAATCCTCGAATCGGCTGTGTTACTGGCGAATCTATTTGGCATGCAGACGAAAGTGAATCGGCGCACGGTGGATCTTTCGGCGTATCCGGAACTGGTGGTGATTTATCTCGGCATGCGAGTGAACCGCCTCACCGGATTGAAGACGCTGTTCGGATTTGGACCGAAAATTTCGAATTCCGCCAAAGCTCAACCCGATGGATTGCTGCTGCATGAGCCCATCGTGTACTCGCTGTTCCCAATGCACATTGGAATGCGGCAGTATTGGCGCGACATGGACTCGTTATTGCGCTGGGCGCGATCGGAGCCCCACCGCGACTGGTGGAAGTCGTTCCTGAAGAACTCTGGCGGAACAGGTTTCTGGCACGAAACTTACCTGCGCACCGGCGGCATTGAGGCTGTTTACGACGACATCCCGCTGCCCATAGGAATGATGAAGTTCGCGCCGCTGGTGCCGGCGCGTGGAGCGATGTTCGGAGCCGCCGTACGCGCTGGCAAGACGTCGCAACAAGAGGCTTCGGTGGTGACGGAAAAGGAATTGTACGGAGAATAGATGCCGATCGGTCCACAATGGCGAGAGTGTTCCTGAGTTGAATCGGGTTCGTACGAATATGCCGATCTACTTCTCGCGCGCAAAGGTAGCGCTGCTGATTCTAGTGGTGATGCTTGCGGGAGCGGTGCACGCGCAGGCCGCTTTCAATGCGTCGGTCACGCACATTACCATTGCGGGGCGCGATGTCGCGATGTGGAAGCCTGCCACGGCCGCGCCGCCAGGCGGCTATCCGCTGATTGTTTTTTCGCATGGGTTCACGGGGTGCAACACGCAATCCACTTTCCTGATGGAAGCGCTGGCACGCGCCGGTTATCTGGCGCTCGCGCCCAACCATGAGGATGCCGGCTGTGGAACGGCCAGCCGCCAAGGCAGACTGGCCGGCCGGCCGCGCCCGCAGCAGCGGTTTCAAGACCCGAAGATCTGGTCGGATGCAACGTATCGCGATCGTTACAAAGATATCGAAGCAGTGCTGAACGAAGCGCTACGGGGGAAGTCTTTCCAGGGGCTTACGATTGATCGCAGTCGCATTGGTCTTGCCGGCCATTCGCTCGGCGGATACACAGTTCTGGGTTTGGCCGGCGGCTGGCGGTCATGGAAGGATCCGCGCATCAAGGCAGTGCTGGCGCTATCGCCGTATTGCACCCCGTATCTCGATCACGGCAGCCTTGCGTTCGGGGTGCCGGTGATGTTCCAGGGAGGGACACGCGACTTTGGCATCACCCCTTTCGTGCGGCGCGTGGACGGCGCATTCGATCGGACGTCGGCTCCAAAGTACTACGTGGAACTCGACGGTGCTGGCCACTTTGCCTGGACCAACCTGAACGCCAAATATCAGGAGACGATTGACACTTACAGCGTCGCCTTCTTCGATCGTTATCTCAAGGCGCTGACGCCAAATCCGCTAACGCCGCTCTTGACGAAGCCATACGGGAAAGACGTGAGCGCGGTGCAAGCCGCTGAATAATCTGCTGCGGTGTAACGAATATGTTAGATAGCGTTTCGAATTGCCAATAGTCGCTTACCGTTCGACATCGAGCGCCTTGATGGCCGTGGAGGGATCAGGGACGGCTGCTTCGTGGGCAACGATCATCCAGCGTCCGGCCATCTTCTTCAGTACGACGAGGTTGACGCCGAAAGCCGATTGGCCGCTGTTGATTGCCTGGTAGCGCGTAATGGCGTAGGCGAACTCAGCGGTACATTCCGACGACAACAGTTCGAGTGAGTCGATGTGGTAGTGCGCGCTAGTGCCTTTGGCGACGTAGGCGCGAATGGCGGGGCGTCCGTGCACGATTCCGGTGGCGAAGTGCTGGGTGAGATAGGTAGCGTCGTCGGCATAAAGAGCGGCGACCTTGTCCGGATTGCCTTCGTTGAATCCGTCTTTCCATTGCTCCATGATCCGCCGGATTGCGGCCGAAACCGCGGGATTACCACATTGCTTTGGGGCCGAGGGCAGGTCCTGCGCGCCGGCGGACATGCTGCAGAGAAGAACTGCGCAAATCAGGATTAGTCGATTCATAATGGCCGTCCGATTTTTCCGAACAGCATTTTGGGGGATCACGGAAGGTTTGTATGTGATGTCCGCGGAAATTGAGTAAGTTGATAAGTGGGGATATAAGGCGTCGCGTATCCTACATTCTTGTGGGGGAATCCTGATGGGCAGTGGCATTCATGCGGTGGAACTCGTCGTCCTGCTTCTGCTCCTCTTCGTCGTGCTCTTCGGCGCACTGGCGGAGAAGCTGAAGACACCGTACCCGATCGTGCTGGTCATCGCCGGACTGGGGCTCAGTTTCGTTCCTTCCGTCCCGCGCATCACGCTCAACCCTGACATCGTTTTTCTCCTCGTCCTGCCGCCGTTGCTGTTCGCGAGCGCATGGGGCACCTCGTGGCGCGATTTCCGCTACAACATGGTCAGCATCTTTTCTTTGGCGTTCGGACTCGTAGGCTTCACCGTACTTGCCGTTGCCAAGGTCACGCCATGGATACTCCCCGATTTCGATTGGCGCATGGGTGTTGTCCTGGGAGCCGTGGTGGCACCCACCGATGCGATCGCGGCTACTTCCATTGCGCGCCGCGTCGGGCTGCCCAAGCGTGCCGTCGATACCCTGGAGGGCGAAAGCCTGGTCAACGATGCCAGCGCTCTTCTCGCTCTGGAGTTCGGATTGGCCATGCTGGCGGGCGGTCCGGTCCCGACGGTCAGCGAAGGCGCATACCGGTTGGCAGTGCTCATCGTCGTAGGAATTGGCGTCGGGCTGGTGATTGCCGAAATCGTCCATCGCATTGAGCACGTGATCGACCACGCACCGATTGAAATTGCGCTCAGCGTTCTGACTCCCTACGCCGCTTACCTCGCCGCCGATGCACTGCATGCCTCAGGGGTGCTCGCGGTCGTGGCCTGCGGACTCTATCTCAGCCGCAAAAGCTCGCACTTCTTCTCGGCCGACGTGCGCCTGCAGGCGTTGGCTGTCTGGGGCTCGCTGACGTACGTGCTGAACGGACTGGTGTTCGTTCTCATTGGACTGCAGCTTTCTTACGTGCGCGACGCCATTCGCGGCATCAGCAATGTGCATTTGTTCGGCTACGCCGCCACTTTCACCGCGTTCCTTATTATTGTGCGGTTGATTTGGGTGTATCCGGGCGCTTATCTCAGCTACTACATTCGCCGCCGCGTTTTGCATCAGCATGAGCGCACCCCCGGCGTGCGCCAGATCTTCGTCGTCGGTTGGACCGGCATGCGCGGCGTGATTTCGCTGGCCGCGGCACTGGCATTGCCGCAGGTGATCAACGATCGTCCCTTCATGCAGCGCAACATGATCACCTTCCTCGCCTTTTCGGCCATCCTGGTGACGCTCGTATTGCAGGGGCTCACGCTGCCTCCGCTCATCCGTTTCCTTGGATTGGCGGGCACTGGTGGTTCAGACGGGGACGAGAAAGAGGCGCGCAAGACGTTGCTGAAAGCTGCACTCACCTATCTGGAGTCGGCACGAGGAGAGGATGGACAATCGGAATACGCCAGTATTTTCGACGACCTGGAGCAGCATTATCGCCATCGTCTCGCCGTGCTCGATGACTCTGCCTCCGGCGACGGTTTCAGCCAGCAGCACTATGGCCGCCACATCGATGTCTCCTGCGATCTCATTCAAGTGGAGCGCAACACAGCCGTGAACCTTCGCAATGAAGGCCGCATCAACGATGAGCTACTGCGTAAGCTGGAACGTGAGCTGGATCTGGAAGAAGAACGCCTGCGGGCGAACGTCGTGCCCAGAAGGGCATCACGTGTTCGTTAGTTGTTAAGCGACATCGACCGCAAACGCGATCCATCCTCTCCAGACTTTAACTCCTTTGTTTTCATATTGCAGGGCAGGGAAGAGAGACTAAGTTCTTTGTTTTCAAATATGAGCCGACCAAGTGCGAGCTAAGTTCTTTGTTTTCTTATTGCGGCAAACTCTTGGCTAGAATTTGTGTGACGCGGAAACTCCTGTCGGCGAAAAGCAAAAGCAAAGTCAAAGGCCGCGGACAAGAGTGTCCGCGGTACACAATAATGGACGCCATTTCTCTTCGATCCACAACCAACGATACTGTTCGGGTTTGCACACCAGATTGCGGCGAACTGGATTCTGGATGATGTATTCCATCTTCTGTCGGGCGCTTTCGCTGCTTCGGAGTACGTGATCGAACGACTCTTCCTGCCAGACGGCTCCTTCGGTTCCCATCAGCTTGTTAACGCTTCGCGCAGAAGCTCCTTTCAGAGCTTTCAGGATACTTGGCAAGCTGAATGGCCAACCCGTTTCGTCAGGCAGGGGAGTCAGAAGCAAGTGGACATGATCGGGCATAATGACGGCTGCGTGAAGGGTGTACTTCTTGCCGTTGTCGTGAAGGCAGTGTTTGAGAATGAGGTCCCGGGACTTACAGGTGAACGTACCGAGGCCGAGTTTGCTGAACGTTATGAATACAGGAACTCCGTGCTTTTGGTAATGAGGCAATCGGCGCTCGTAGGCGTACTGCCGGTCGAACTGAGAAGGCATAGGTTGTGTAGCGCGGACACTCCTGTCCGCGAAAAGCCTCAATCGGCAAGCATTGTGGGCGACATAGAAGGGTTTGTATGTGATCTACAGCAAGTTTGTTAATGAGCGGGATTGAAAGTCAAAAGCAAAGTCAAAGGCCGCGGACAAGAGTGTCCGCGGTACACAACTAGTGGAAGGCTTTGATATTTTGTACGACCATGCCAGCGAGAATCATTGCTGCCCAGAGCCCACCGCCCACGATGCGGATGATACGGCTTGTCTGCGACAGTTGAAGCCTCCGGTCAAAACCGCTGATAACGATCCTGATCAGCGACGCCAGGACAACCATTTGGTGCGCCGAGCGCGAATACGCACGGAGCATGATTGACTACCGCGTCGGGTTAGTCGCTCCGGTTTTCCTTGTTGAAGCGTCTCCGGATCGTGTATCCGCACGTTCAGCAGATGCATTGCGCCAGCGCAGCCGACGAGCTATCTTTGCTTTGCGGCCGCGATTGAATCTGGATCGATCTCCATTTCGTTGTGACATTGCTTTCCTCTCACACTAACAATGCGTCTATCTTTTTTCAGGTAATCATGTGGACTTGTCGGCCGTCGACTTCTCCTCCAGCAACAGGATCGACTTCGCCGAGGGCAGACAGGGAGCCGGGATGAAAGACGATTCAGTCGGCATCAGGTTTCTCTTTCAGCGCGTCCCATGGATCTTTCGCCGGCCTCACCGTTGTGGCTCCTCTGCGCGAGGACCGCGCCAACTGCATGCGCAGCGAGGCCTCCATGAACCCGTTCTTGTTGGCTAACGACTTGAAAGCATCCTCAACCGGAATACCTTCACTTATCGAGGCGATTGGCGGCGCAGCGTCGTCGGCGAGAGGCAGAAAGGCCAGGTACTTCGGCTTGCCCACAAAGAAGGCAAGCCTCTGGCGAGGATCATTGGACCGGACTTCTTGGCTGAAGCTGACGGCCTCAGGGCAATCGCTCGCCTCGATCAATACAAGGCGAAACGTTTGCAGTTGCCAGAAGTCGCGCAGTTCTTCGATGTTCTTGGCACAGAGCACGTCCAGTCCCCGTATGCGCAGGTTCCCGGCACGAATGTCACGGCGTTGGTGATCCAAATCGAAGAGCAGAACTTTGCGGTTGATACCCACATTGTCAGTGGCAATCACGGGTGACTCCTTTTTTTCGTACGACAAACCCATTCGGGCAGCCCGGATACTGACAACGTTAGCGATGCTCGCGCTTGGGGCGAGCTTCATTCACCGTGAGCGCATTACCGTCAATGCTTTTGCCCTGCATGCCGTCAATGGCCGTCTTTGCTTCTAAATCGTTGGCCATTTCGACGAAAGCAAAGCCTCGATCGGCAATGATGTTGACTTTGGAAACGATGCCAAATGCGGCAAAGGCCGTGCGCAGGGTGTCGTCCGTGGTGCGGGAGTTCAGGTTCCCGATGTAGATGCTTTTCATGTTGTCCTTGAGCTTTCTTCCCGGACGCTTCGGAGTGGATTTCCACGAAGCGAAACACGGGTATCGCGGTTAGGTGAATGGTTGGGAGCTTTAAGTGAGATTGAGGCCAAGCCTCTTAATCGCGAAGGCGCAAGGAAGGAAGATACGATGGGTCTTCGAGGGTTAAGCGCTAATCACAGTATACGCTCGAGAAACTCTTTTTGCTATCAGTGACAGGAGCGCTGCCCCGTTGTTGAACCTCTTTGATAGTGTCCCCTTTTCACCTCATTAGAAACGTCCCCTTAGACTGAGGCCTCTGCGGAGGCACGTTGAAGAGGACAGCGATGAGCAGCAAGGAGCTGCAGCGCGTAGAAGTCCTAAGTCGAGTAGCGAGCAAAGCGCTGAGGCTGGTGGACGCGGCCGAGATTCTGGTGTTGAGTTATCGGCAGACGAAGCGGATATGGCGGCGGTATCAACAGAGCGGGGCGGAGGGCCTGAAGCACGGCAACGCGGGACGGGAGTCGAACCGGGCCAGGCCGGAGCGGTTCCGGCGGCGGGTGCTGAAGCTGGTGCGGGCGAAGTACGGCGGTGAGGTGGGCGAGCGGTTCGGTCCGACGCTGGCGGCCGAGCATCTGGCGACAGAAGACGGACTGCAGGTGGACGAAGAGACGCTGCGGCGGTGGATGCTGGCGGCCGGGCTGTGGAGTCGGCAGCGGCGGAGGAAGGCGCATCGTCAGCGGCGGGAGCGCAAGGGATACTTTGGCGAGTTGGTGCAGATGGACGGCAGTTTTCACGACTGGTTCGAGGATCGCGGGCCGCGCGGTTGTCTGATGAACATGGTGGATGATGCGACGGGGACGACGCTGGCCCGGATCGGCGAGCAGGAGACGATCTGGGCGGCGGTGGGAGTGCTGGAGGCGTGGATTGCGGCCTATGGTGTGCCATGCGCGCTGTACACGGATTGGAAGAACGTATACGTGCGGGAGGCGACGAGTGCCGAACAGATGCGGGGCGAAGTGCCGCTGACGCAGTTCGGGCGCATGTGCCAGGAGCTGGGGATCAAGATTATCGCGGCCAGTTCGCCGCAAGCGAAAGGCCGCGTGGAGCGTAATCACGGCACCCACCAGGACCGGCTGGTGAAGAAACTGAGGCGCAAGGGGATCAACACTCACGCGGCGGCAAACGAATATCTGAAGGCCGAGTATTTACCGGAGCACAACCAGCGCTTTGCGCAGGCGCCAGCGTCGCCGGAAGATTACCACCGGCGAGCGCCGCACAAGGGCGAGTTGCGGCAGATTTTCCGTCTGGAAGCGAAGCGGCGCATTAGCAATGACTGGGTGGTGCGCTATGACGGTCGCTTTCTACAACTGAAACCGCAGCAGCGGCACCGTGGGCCGACGCAAGCGAAAGCGGTGGTTTGCGAGTGGGAAGACGGCAGAGTGGAAGTGCGCTATCGCGGCGAGCGCATCAGGCATGAAGAAATCGCCGCCCTGCCGATACCTGGGGCCGAAACAGAACCGCGGGCGACGAAACAGAAGATGCCGGTGCGGGTTCGGATGCATCCGGCGCGGAATCATCCTTGGCGAGCAAGCTACAAGCAGATGAGCGTCGCTGCGCTGAGGGCTGCGCCGGCGCGGTTTGAGTCATGTTCCCGCGCTTCGCCCTAACGGGCTCCGCTCCGGAACGTGACTCAAACCACCACAACAACAAAAGGGACATTTCTAATGAGCTAAGCAAGGGGACATTTCTAACGAGGTTTGACACAGGAGCGCTGCCCCGTTTGACTTCCCTCCCCAACTCAGGTAATCTCTATGTTTTGCGATTCCGCAGTGGTCTGCCCCGTGGGAGTTACCTTCTTGTTCCGGGGCCGTAACTTCTAGCGGTTCTTCTGTTCATTTCAGGGAGATTTTGAGATGTCAACGTATTTCCCCAAGCAGGGGGAAATTGTCCGCAAGTGGTATGTGATCGACGCGTCAGGGCAAACGCTCGGGCGACTGGCGTCGCGCGCGGCGCGCATCCTGTCGGGCAAGAATAACCCTCGTTATACGCCATTTATCGATACCGGCGACCACGTGGTCGTCATCAACGCCGACAAGGTGAAGCTGACCGGGCTGAAGGCCGGGGCGAAGGTTTATCGGCATTACACCGGGTTTCCGGGCGGGCTGCGTGAAGAAGAGTTCACCAAGCGCCTGCAACGGAGGCCGGAGCTGGTGGTCCAGCAGGCGATCCTGGGCATGCTGCCGAAGACCAAGATGGGCCGGGCGATGGGCAAGAAGCTGAAGGTCTACAAGGGCGAGCAGCATCCGCACCAGGCGCAGAAGCCGGTGGCGGAGAAAACCGCCTAGGAATCAGGTTATCTGGTCGTCTGGATATCTGGTTATCAGGTGGTTGGAAACAAAGTTCGGAAGCATGGAGTGATCCTTAGATCGACGGATCACCAGATGGTTGGATATTCAGATACTCAGGTATCCGGATAACCAGGTCATCTGATCCAACCGGGTACTCGGTACCTCGGTAAAATTTTAGGGAAGATTTAAAAGCATGGCTGATCAGGTTGAATATTACGGTACGGGACGGCGGAAGTCGGCGGTGGCGCGCGTGTTTCTGCGTCCCGGCAACGGCGATTTCAAAGTTAACGGCAAAGCCTTCAACGAGTACTTCGTGACCGTGGCGCAGCGCATTGACGCGATGCAGCCGCTGGCCGCGGCCGAGATGGCGAACAACTTCAATGTTGTCGTGTCCGTCGATGGCGGCGGTGTGAATGGCCAGGCCGGCGCGGTGAAGATGGGCATTGCCCGCGCGCTGATCGTGTTTAACCCGGAACTACGCGGCAAGCTGAAGTCCGCGGGGTTCCTGCGGCGCGATCCGAGAGCGAAGGAACGCAAGAAGTACGGACAGAAGGGCGCCCGTAAGCGGTTCCAGTTCAGCAAGCGCTAACGGGCTTGCGGTTGTCAGTTCTCAGTTTTCGGTTGTCAGTAGAAGCCGAGGCTGGCGAGGTAGTGGAGCGGCTGAAATGCATAGATGGTTCGCTTCGCTCACCATGGCCTGCACTGAGTAGGTCGATCAGAAAAGGTTGGTCCGCTGTCTACGGTTCCGGGCAGCGGATCGTACCAAGGAATCAGGAATCAAATTCTTCCCGTCCTCGCTACAAGGGCGGGTATGGGAATGTAATTCCGGGGTTCGAATACCCCACTCAACCAAAAGAGGGTTGAATGGGGCACCAACTCGGGGATGCAATTCAAAGAGGAGGTAGTTTGGCTAACATCAGCATGAAAGAGTTGCTCGAAGCAGGTGTTCACTTCGGGCATCAGACCAAGCGCTGGAATCCCAAGATGAAGGAATACATCTTCGGGGAGCGCAATGGGATTTACATCATCGATCTTCAGAAGACCCTGAAGATGTTCAAGGAAGCGTCGAACTTCGTGCGTGATTTGGCCGCCGAGGGGAAGACGGTCCTGTTTGTCGGCACCAAGCGCCAGGCGCAGGATGCCATCGCCGAAGAGGCGAAGCGCTGCGGCATGTTCTACGTGAACCAGCGCTGGCTGGGTGGTCTGCTCACCAATTGGGTGACCGTCCAGAAGTCGGTGAAGCGGCTGAAGGAACTCGACGATATGGCCACGGATGGCCGTTACGAGCTGCTCCCGAAAAAAGAAGTTATCAAGCTCGAGCGCGAGCGCAAGCATTTGGAAGCGAACCTGGCGGGCATCAAGTCGATGAACCGGCTGCCGGATTCGATCTTCGTCATCGATTCGAACAAAGAGCAGATCGCCGTGCGCGAAGCCCGCAAACTGGGCATCCCGGTGGTCGCTGTCGTCGATACGAATTGCGATCCGAGCGAAGTGGATTACGTGATCCCCGGAAACGACGATGCGTTGCGGGCGATCCGGCTGTTTGCGTCGAAGATTGCGGACTCGGCGGTCGAAGGCGGACAGGCCGCGACCGATAAGCAGGGCGCGGAGATCGAAGGCGCGATCACGGCGGCCGAAGGCGTCGAAGAAGAAGTCAAGCCCGAGGGCGAGCCGATCGAGGCCGCAAGCGACGGCGAGGACATCTCGATGGAAGATGTGCTCGGCGGACGCAAGAAGCCGGCAGCGGCGGAATCGACCGAGACGGCAGACGCGACTGTGCGTCACGCGGAAGTTTAGTTTCAGTGGCTAGCGACTAGAAGTTAGTGGCTAGTGATGGAAATCGGACCCGCGCGTTGAAATCTGCGCGGGTCAACTTTTGTAAGGGCAGCGACTGTGCTCTCCCACATCTGCCAAAGGAAGGCAGATGTGGGGCACCAAGTCTGTGCCACACACTTCATAATCAAGAATGCCTGTCGTGGCATCAGCCAAGGAAGAACCGCGCTGCACCAAGAATTCCTGGTGTGCGCTGAAGGCGGGGCACGACGGCCCGTGTAAGTCGGAAAAGGATCTGGAAATGAGCACTTCTACCGCAAATATTTCTGCCGCTGTCGTGAAGGATCTTCGCGACAAGACCGGCGCTCCCATGATGGATTGCAAGAACGCTCTGGTCGAAGCGAAGGGCAATATCGACGACGCGATCGTTCTGCTGCGCAAGCGCGGCGTTTCTGTCGCCGCGAAGAAGTCGACCCGTACGACGTCGGAAGGTTCCGTCGCGAGCTACATTCATGCCGGTGGAAAGATCGGTGTGCTGGTTGAAGTCAACTGCGAGAGCGACTTCGTCGCCCGCACTGAGGACTTTAAGGAACTGGTGCACGACATCGCAATGCATATCGCGGCGACGGACCCGAAGTACATCCGGCGCGAAGATGTCACCGCTGCTGACTTCGAGCGCGAGAAGGACATCTACCGCACGCAGGCGGCGCAGACCGGCAAGCCTCCGCAAGTGGTCGAGAAGATCGTTGAGGGCAAGATGAGCAAGTTCTACGAGGAAGTTTGCTTGCTCGAGCAGCCGTTCATCAAGGATCAAACGATGTCGATCAGCCAGTTGATTGCGGCGAAGGTCGGAAAGCTCGGCGAGAACATCGCCGTCCGGCGGTTCGCGCGGTTCAAGGTGGGCGATCCGAATATGACGATCGCGTTCGTTACGCCGAAGGCGGAGCCGGAAGCGGAACAGCAGTAACTAGCTACTATCTTTGACGTTGACAAAGGCGGCTGTGACGCCGCCTTTCGTTTTGCCCTCATTCGCTCATTTTGCCGAATGGACGGGAACTTTGCTGAGAATTTCGGCACCACGCTTTGCAACTTCAGCTCATTTTGCTCGCGACTTGAGACCGGATTCGGTGTATAGCTAATCAGAAGCCCTCCCCCCGCTAAATGACCGCGGCAGACACCGCGCCACGTTGTCTGCCGGAGAGAGTGATGCAAGGTAAACAAAGCCTGTATCCCACCATTCTGAACGCGATCCCGTTGCCGATTTTTCTGGTCGACGAGGACGTGCAAATCCACGAGTTGAATCTTGCGGCCACCCAGGCTTTTGGGTTGGAACGCGAGAGAGTGCTGCAACGGCGGGGAGGCGACGTACTGCACTGCCTTAACTCCATTGACGCGCCCGAGGGATGTGGCAGCGGATCTCATTGCGCGGACTGCATCATTCGCAATTCGGTGCTGTCGTGCCTGACCGGACAAAGCGTGCATCGCCGGCGCATGAAGTTCATGGAAGTCAATGGAAGCAAGAAGCGCGAACTGGAACTGCTGGTCACGGTTGCGCCCTTGCCTCCGGGGAGCGGCCGCGCGCTGCTGATCCTGGAAGACATCACGGAGCTATCACTGCTGAAGAGCATCATTCCCATCTGCATGCATTGCAAGAAAGTACGCGACGACCAGCAATACTGGCAACAGGTGGAAGGATATTTCCATAACTTCATCGGCGTGGAATTTTCACACGGCGTGTGCCCGGACTGCGTCAAAGAGCATTATCCGGATATGAGACGTTAGAGTTGGTTCTCCTCTTACCAATTTGGAACCAGTATTGTTTAATTTTGGTTGGCACCCATCTGGCAATGGCGCATCATAGCCGCGCATGCCTAGTCTGCTGCTGATCATCTACCTGATCTTCTCGCTCGCAGTGTTTGCCGAAGATAAATATCCCACACATTCGCCGATGCCTATTTGTGACGATCAAAACACAGCATCAGCGAATCCATGCGCCCAACCGCCAAAGCCGAAGTCAACACCGGCTCCACAGTACACCGAGGAAGCGCGGCAGGCTCACGCTGAAGGAACGGTTGTACTTCAAGTACTTGTGAAGCCCGATGGGACCGTTGGTGACATCACGGTACTGAAGTCGTTTCGTAAAGGGCTGGACAACAATGCAATGGAGGCAGTCAGCAAATGGAAATTCTCGCCTGCAACTTACCAGGGCAAACCAGTTGCTGTTCTCGTGGCGATTAGTCTCAAGTTTCAGTTAGATAGTCAGGCTAAATCTTCTTCGACGCAGGAGTTCGATCGCCGCAAACAATGTGAAGCTGATTTGCCCGATCTTCGCCGCGCGCTTAATGTCTATAACAATGGAATACGTCCATATTTCGACCTAGCGGATTGCTTGATGGATCTGGGCAGGGAGAAGGAAGCCATAGGCTACCTGGAAAATGCCGCCGAATTCTCCCGTTCACCAGCGGTTTGGAACAACGCTGCCTATCATCTCGCCTCGCACGAGGTGGCATTGGATCGCGCTGTCAAGTGGGCCAACGATGCTGTCATTGCACAGTCTCGCGAGGTACACAATACTTCACGCAATCATCTCAGCACTGATCACCTAGTGGAATCGCGTCGACTGATTACCTTCTGGGACACACTTGGCTGGGTGTACTTCATGCGCGACGACTTTGCGAACGCGGTGAAATACTTGGCTCCCGGATTTGCGTTGTGGCAAGATCCGACACTCGGCCAGCATCTCGCGCAAGCATACGAGAAGATGGGAAAGAACGAAGATGCGATTCGAGTTTACGCCATGGCAATTGCGGCCGAGGACAGGTTGACCGACACCAATCCCGAATTAGTCGCAAGGCTGCGGAGCGAATTATCTGGTCTCGTGCCAAATGGAAATCTCGCTCCAATTCTTAAGAGTGGGCAAGAAGACCTCACCAGATTGCAAACGTTATCAATTCCGAATTCGTCGAGCCTTTCGGGCACAGCGGATTTCCTGGTAGGAATCACGGCATCTCAAATCAAAGAGGCACGGCAAGTCTCCGGTGGAGATACGTTGAAAGCAATGGTCGACATACTTCGTACAGTGCCAGTGAAATACGAGTTCCCGGATGGAGCTGACTTGTTATTCACAGAAAGGGGACGTTTGAATTGCGAGCCCGGCGCGAATACCTGCGAATTCGTGCTGCTAAGTCCGCTTGATGCGCTGAAGTTGGCAGTTAAATAAGCCGTATCCAGTTTTGTTTCTTAATTGCGTTACTTATTGCTTGATCAGCATCACGGTAGTCAGGCCGATGATGATGGCGGTCAGTCCCCAGGCAACGATGTTGTAAGCGCGGCCGTTCTTGCGCTTGCCCATCAGTTCTGTCTTGTTCACCAGCAACAACATGAAGATGAGCACGAAGGGAAGCAGGATTCCGTTCAGCACCTGAGAGAGAACCGCAATCCGAATCAGCGGGAATCGCGGAACGAGAATGATGGCGGCGCCCAGAATCAGCAGGCCAGTGTAGAGCCAGTAGAAGACGGGAGCCTCGCGGAACTTTTTGTTGAGTCCGGACTCGAATCCGAGCGCCTCGCAAACGGTGTAGGCGGTGGAGAGCGGCAGGATCGAAGCGGCGAACAGGGAAGCGTTCAGCAATCCGATGGCGAACAGCAGAAAGGCGTAGTCGCCGCCGAGGGGACGCAGAGACTGGGCCGCATCCGCCGCGTCGTTGATTTTGAAGAATCCGTGCGCGAAGAGAGTGGCGGCGCAAGCGATCACGATGAACGCGGCCACCATCACCGAGAACACCGATCCGACAATCGCGTCGAGCTGGCTGTACTTCAACTCGTCTTCGTGCGCGCCCTTATCGACAACGGAAGCTTGCAGGTAGAACTGCTGCCACGGCGCAATGGTGGCACCAATGATGCCAATAGCGAGGTAGAGGTAGGACGAATCCTTCAGCTCATGCAAGCGCGGCAGGCGAACGCTTTGGCCCAACGCCAACGACCAGTTCGGTCTCGCAATGACGGCGGTAATGATGTAGGCGATGTAAAGAAACGACAGGAAAACGAAGATCTTCTCGAGTTTCTTGTAGTCGCCGAATACGACGAGCGCCCACACGAGGGCCAGTGCGATCGGGACGGAGATGTACTTGGAGACGTTGAACAACTCCATGCTGCTGGCCACGCCGGCGAACTCGGAGATCACGTCGAACAGGTTGCAGGCGATCAATCCCATCATCAGCAGAAAGGTGATGCGCAAACCGTAATATTCGCGGATCAGTTCGCTGAGACCTTTGCCGGTAATAACGCCCATGCGCGCGGCAATTTCCTGCGCGAAGGCCAGACAGATGGCTACGGGGATGATGGTCCAGAGTAGGGAATATCCGTATTGCGCGCCGGCGGAGGCGTAGGTGTAGATGCCCCCGGCGTCGTTATCGACGTTGGCGGTGATGAATCCGGGACCGAGAATCGAGAGCACGAACAGCAGTCGTGCTGCAACGTACCGGAAGCGGCGCACGACTGTCTCCCACGTCCGAATTAGCACTGAGGAACATCGAGGATTTGAGTGTAACAGAGAATGGTGCAGTCCAGACCGTTTAGATCTTTTGTATTCGTTGTACGTCGTGCACACCGGGGATTTTGCGCAGTCCGCTGACAATGCGTTCGAGGTGCTTGAGGTCCTCGATTTCAACGACGAGATCGATGACGGCCTGACGGTCACCTGTAGGCTTGGAGCTGATATTGCGGATGTTGGTGTTCTCGTCGGATATCAGCGCGGTCATCTGCTTGAGCATGCCGGCGCGGTCATCGCACATTAACACCAGCTTTACAGGATAGGCGGAGCCGCTGGCATCTTTCTTGCCCCATTCGACGTCGATGCGGCGGTCGGCTTCATAGAGCAGGTTCTGAACGTTGGGGCAATTCTTGGAGTGCACGGCCACGCCCTTACCGCGCGTGACATAGCCAACGACGTCCTCTCCCTTGATGGGGTTACAGCAGCGGGCGCGATACACCAGCAGGTCGTCGTGGCCTTTGACGACGATAGCGTGACTGTCTCCGCCGAAAACGCGGCGGACGACCGACGTGAACCCCGAGTCGGGCTGCTCGCTGTCGGCCGGAGCGGTGGTGGATGCAGGAGCAAGTCGCGCAAGGATCGAGCGGGCCGAAAACTTGCCGTAGCCGATGGCGGCCATCAGGTCGTCGGCGCGGCCTAATCCGAGTTCGGTGCCGACGCGGTTGTAGTCCTCGTCCTTGATGTCCTTCAGGTAAACGCGATACTTGCGCGCCTCTTTTTCGATCAACTTCTTGCCAATTTCAATCGCGCGCTCGCGCTGGTGAATGTTCAGCCAGTGCTTGATCTTCTGCTTTGCACGCGATGATTTGACGATCGCCAGCCAGTCGCGGCTTGGCTTGTGTCCGGGCTGCGTGATGATCTCTACGATGTCGCCCGAGCGCAGCTTGTGGCGGATGGGAACCATGCGCCCATTGACGCGAGCGCCAACGCACTGGTGCCCGACCTCGGTGTGCACGGTGTAGGCGAAGTCGATGGGAGTTGAGTCGCGGGGAAGGGTGACCACCTTGCCCTTCGGCGTGAAGGTGTAAACCTCTTCAGGGTAGAGATCGACCTTCAGCGTGGAGAGGAATTCGTCGGGATCGCTGACTTCCCGCTGCCACTCGACCAATTGACGCAGCCACGCGAGGCGCTGCTCATCGCGGGCGGAGATGGGTCCATCTTTATATTTCCAGTGCGCCGCGATACCTTCTTCCGCCATGCGGTGCATTTCTTCCGTGCGTATCTGCACCTCGAAGGCGTTGCCCTTTTCCTCGATCACCGTGGTATGAAGCGACTGGTAGAGGTTGGGGCGCGGCATGGCGATGAAGTCCTTGATGCGCCCCGGCACCGGTCGCCACATGTTATGGATGATGCCGAGCACCGCATAACAGTCGTTGACGCTTTTGGTGATGATACGTATAGCGTAGAGGTCGTACGTCTGGTCGACCGTGATCTTCTGCCGCTGCAGCTTGAGCCAGATGGAGTACAGGCGCTTGGTGCGGCTCTGCACCTTAGCCTCGATGTTGGCTTCCTTCAGCTTGCCTTCGACGATGTCGACGATGCGATCGAGGAACGCTTCGCCTTCTTTCGCGCGCTGCTGGACCTCGTCGTGGACCTGCTTATAGGCGATCGGGTCCATGTAGCGGAAGGCGAGGTCTTCAAGTTCGCCACGGATTTTGCCCATGCCGAGCCGGTGCGCAATGGGAGCGTAGATCTCCATGGTCTCGCGGGCGATGGCGAGTTGGCGATCGGATGAAAGCGCATCGAGAGTGCGCATGTTGTGCAGACGGTCGGCGAGCTTGATGAGGACGACACGGATGTCGTCCACCATGGCCAGCATCATTTTGCGCAGGTTCTCGGCCTGACGCTCTTCCTTGTTGGAGAAGTTGATTTTGCTGATCTTCGTTACGCCTTCGACCAAGTGCGCGACCTGCTCGCCGAATTCTTTGCGGACGTCAACGATGGTGACTGAGGTGTCCTCGACCAGATCGTGAAGCAGGCCGGCCGCGATGGCGTGCGGGTCGAGCTTCATGTCGGTGAGGATTTGGGCGACGCCGACGGGGTGGACGAAATACGGTTCGCCGGAGGCGCGTTGCTGTCCGGCGTGGTGCTGCAGGGCGTACTCGTAGGCGCGCTCGATGATGACCAAATCGTCGTTCGGCCGCTGGGCGCGAACCTGCTTCATCAGGTCACGGAACTTGGTGACCTTGAGCATGTTGGTCTGGAGCTGGTGACGGAGCGTCGCCATGGGTTGTACCGATTATAGGGGAACTTGCGATCTGGTGATTGGATGAGACGAACGTGGGTCTCGACTCGGGCAGAAAAGATTCACCACGGATTCGACGGATGGGACGGATTCATGAAGAAGGTAGAGATGAGTTGGAGATAAACTGATAACGGCAGACATTTTACAAACCCAACTGTTTTGGATCGAAGGCCCCTGGCCGGGAAAGCTCGCTCTCGCGGCGCGTCCCCGTGGAGGCGACTGGCTCGAAGACGAGATGGCCGCCTGGCGGCGGACTGGTGTGGACAGCGTTCTTTCTCTGTTAACAGAAGAGGAAGAAGCGGATCTCGATCTGGAGAACGAAGCTGCCACAGTGCAACAAAAGGGGATGAAATTTCGATCCTTCCCCATCGAAGATCGCCAAGTGCCGAGCTCTCCAAGCGAACTCGCAAGAACGATTGAAGACATAATAGAAGGCGACCTGAAGGAAGGAAAGAACGTGGTGATTCATTGCCGTCAGGGCGTCGGCCGTAGCGGCTTGGTGGGTGCTTGCCTCATGATCGCGACAGGATTGGACGCAAAGACAGCTATTGACCGCTTGAGTGCCGGGCGCGGGGTGCCGATTCCCGAGACAGCGGAGCAGCGGCACTGGATCGACTACTATGCCGGTTCATTGGCGGGCGCTCAATGAGCGATCAGCCTCCGCTGAAGCCACCACACACTTCTTTGATTCTCCTGAAGCTGCAGATTTTCGAAAAGCTCACGACCGAAGAACTCAAGAAGTCGCTCTGTCCGGGACGGGAGCACTGTCTTAAAGCACGCGAAGATGGAACAATCCTAGATGGTCACCATCGAGT
>CAYWSM010000261.1:0-6591 GCA_964460935.1 uncultured Terriglobales bacterium
CGTCTATCTTACGAAGCCTTGCTCGCTCTCCTTCCTCATGTTGTAATGCGTGTTCCGTAAGACAGGAGGCAGTTCCATGCGAGTTCGTAGTGCATGCATAGCAGTTCTCGTTCTGATCTTCTCCGCAGCCGTCTTCGCGCAGGATGCCGCCGCTGGCGCCAGGGAAGTTGGTAGTGGCACCAAGTCGATCGCGAAAAAAATAGGCCACGGAACGAAGAAAGCTGCTGTGAAAACAGCCGACACAACCAAGGACATAGCGAAGGGCACCGACAAAGACGCAAACAAGGCCGCCGATAAAACGGAATCGACCACCAAGTCTGCGGCCAGGACCACCGCTCACGACACAAAGAAAGCCGCCGAGAAGACCGGTGACGCCTCCAAGGACGTAGCCCAGGACACGGCTAAAGGTACGAAGACGGCCGCCAAGAAAACCGCAAGCGGCACGAAGAAGGCTGCCGACAAAACTGCCGAAGAAATCAAGAAATAGAGGATCGCGGAATCAGCGGCGGGCATTCGTGCCCGCCGTCTTTGTTTGTGTCGCTCACTTGCCCTTGCCGCCGTCGCCGCAGTAGAAATGTCTCATGGCGAAGAAAAACATTCTGATGCTCGTTGGCGACTACGTCGAAGACTACGAAGTCATGGTGCCCTTCCAGATGCTGCTGATGGTGGGCCACGCCGTTCATGCGGTCTGCCCGGGAAAGAAGAAGGGCGACGCCGTGCGAACCGCCATCCACGACTTCGAAGGCGATCAGACTTATAGCGAAAAGCGCGGGCATAACTTCACGCTCACCGCTACTTTCGACGACATCAAGCCGGAAGCGTACGACGCGTTAGTGATTCCCGGTGGACGCGCGCCAGAGTATCTGCGCCTCAATCCCAAGGTGCTGGAGATCGTTCGCCATTTCGCCAGCGCCAACAAGCCGATTGCCGCCATCTGCCACGGTCCGCAGATCCTGGCAGCGGCAGGCGTCGTGAAAGGCCGTACTTGCAGCGCCTATCCGGCGGTGGTTCCCGACATTGTGAACAACGGCGGCGCGGATCCCAGGATCGCCATCGACGCTGCTCACGTTGACGGCAATCTTGTCACCGCTCCCGCATGGCCGGCCCATCCCGCATGGATGGCTGCGTTCTTGAAGGTGCTGGGGACCAGGATTGAGCCGTAGATTACTTGGATAATTACTGTCTTGCGATTTTATCTCGCTCAAACTGGTCACCTGCATTACGATTGCGCGACCGATTTGCAAATATGCATCACTTCTACATCAGTCGCAGTTGGATGCTGTCTACCACGGCACAAAAGGTCTATCGGTGGGCAGCTCGCATCTCAATTCTGTTTTTTGTTTTATTGGTAGCCGCTCCGTTCTTGAGCGGCATGCCTCAAGTACTGGTTCCGCTGTATCGTGCTGTCCTGTTTCTTGGGGTCGTTGCCACTGCACTCCTTGTGGTTGCGATGGAGTATTTTCTTTTTGGTTTTGACCAGTCCTCATCGATCACCAAGGCTTTCTGGATTGTGCTGGCTTTTGTGCCGCCTTTGGGGACAGCCTTGTATTGTCTGTATGGATACGCTCGATCTGAGATCCTCGACAAACCCGTCTCTAATCGGCCTGAGGGGATGGCAGAAGAGTTTCGCGGCTTCCAATAGACAACTCCTGTCTTGCTCTCCCGCAGTGAACTGCAATAGGCTGTGTCAAATCTGAGGACCGTCCATGTCGCGAATCTCACGATTTCTACACGTCTCTACGGTTGCCATCGGCTTGATCGTGCCTGCCATCCATGCGCAAAATGCACAAACAGATAAGCCGCTGCTGGAGAACGATCGCGTCCGCGTAACCCACGTGGATTTGCCCAAAGGCGAGTCTCTTCCCGACGATAACCGCTTCGACGCCATAACCGTAAAGTTACAGGCCGGCGAAACCGCGCTGACCGAGCCCGGCAAGATGGAGAAAACCGACAAATCCTCCTTGGACGACTCGCACTATTTCATCGCCGGGTCCCAACGCCGGGTGAAGAACCTGGAAAAGAATACGCTCCCCTTCGTCGAGATACAGTTTCTTCAGCCCCAGGGGAAATACGCCCCCATCGACGTGCCGGAGTCGCACTACTGCAATCCCGGATCGACGAAGAAATGCGTGACCGAGCGCTACCTCTTCTGCACCGACCGCTTTTGCGCCGAAACCGTTACACTCGAGCCGGGGGCAGTTTCAACTCAGCATACGCACGACGCCGATTACATGGTTGTCGCCACTTCAGATTTCTCCTGGAGCAACGAACCGGTTGGCAAGCCGGCAGTTCAAGAGAAATTCAAAATTGGAGATGTGAGATATATCGATGCCGGCGGAACCCATCGACTGGTCAACAATGGCGGAACCACGGTGCGATTATTTGTCGTGCAGTTTAAGTAGGCTCGCGACCACACAAGAATTTCTTGTCAAGTCTGTAAAACTTACAATTTCTTTCTAACCTGCTGAAATCACGGAAAATATAAAATTCGCCAATTTGGCAGTAAAACTATCTCCGCTCGGTACTCTTAATAATTGAGGGGAATAGAAGAAATCCAAGTGACGCGAAAACAATTTAGATAACAATGCGGACTGCGGCAGAGCGAAATGCCAAACAACAAATTGCTTGTAAGCTCTTGAGCTTCCTGACACTTAACGCTGAGTTCCTTGTTTTCTATGTTTTCCTCTAAGCCCTTTGTTTTCAGCAAAATTTTTCTGAATTTCCCCAAGAATCGTTCCCATTTTGGGCATGGGCGGGGATAGAAATGAAAAGGCGCGGACGACACGTCCGCGCCTTCAACTCGAGAGATTGATTATTGCGCCGCTTCGCCCGAGAGCGTGGTGGCGGGCGCATTATCGCCAGTGTTCACCACGTCCTTCAACTCTTTGCTGGGCTTGAAGAACGGAATCTTTTTCGCCGGAACATCGACGCGGTCACCGGTCTTCGGATTGCGTCCAACGCGCGGTTTGCGCTGGCGCGTGCGGAAGCTGCCGAATCCGCGGATCTCGATTTTGTCGCCGGCGCGCAGCGAATTCACGATGCTTTCGAAAATCGTCTCGACGATGATTTCGCTGTCTTTTCGCGTCAATTCCGCGAGCCGCGATACTTCTTCAATCAGGTCGGCCTTGGTCATAGCGTATGCTCGTGTAGCACAGGCATTCTTGCCTGTGTCCATACCCTATAGCGGAGTTTCCAGCTAAAGGGCTGATTTCACAGATAGTTATACCCGACTGGAGGCGCACGTTCAAATTTATTTCAAACTATTTCCAAAGATAGTAAAACCCCGGGTTCGACTGCATCAGCTTGCCGGGCGTGGGCAGCAACTCCGATGAGTCGCCGGTCACGAGGTCGAGAAGGCTGTACTTCTCCTTTTCAGGACGGATCAACGTCGGTTCGCCGCTGATCCCGACCGACTTGGCCGTGTCCTTCACCACGGCTTCAAAGTCTCCTAGATCGTCAATGAGTTTCATTTGCTTGGCCTGCTCGCCCGTCCAGACTTTGCCATCGGCGATCGCTTTCACATCCTCGGGCTTCATGCCGCGTCCGCTGGCGACCGACGCGATGAACTGGCTGAGCATGTCATTGGCCATGCCCTGCAGATATTGCTGCTCGGCCGGAGTGATGTCGCGCGCGGGATTGCCCGTATCCTTGAACTCGCCGGTTTTGATGACGATGTTCTTCAGCTTCGCCCACTTCACCAGGTCGGCGTAGTTGTACCACTCCATGATTACGCCGATCGATCCGACGATGGAGCCGTGGTCGGCGAAGATCTTGCTCGTCCCCGAAGCAACGTAATACGCGCCGCTCGCCCCGACGGTCTCGATGGAGGCGACAATCTTCTTTTTCTTCTCGTCGCGGATACGGCGGACTTCGCGGTAAATCTCTTCCGACGCGGCGACGCCTCCACCGGGCGAGTCGATGTGCAGGATGATGGCCTTGACGGAGTCGTCTTTCGCGAACTTCTTCAGGCTCTTCACCACTTCGGTGGGCGAGACGATAACGCCGTCGAGATCGACGATGGCGATGGTTCCACCCGACCCGGAGCTGACGACCTCGGTGCGGTTCTGCTCGTGCCGCACCGTGTAGAGCACGAGCGCAAAAACAGCCAGCAGGAAGACGAAGAAAATTCCGCCGCCAAGGATGATCCAAAGAAAGGTACTGCGCGAACGTCCATTAGGCATAAACAGCGTAGTTTAACAGCTTGAAGAAGAGTGGACGGAGAAGAGTGGACGGTGAACGGTGAACAGTGGACGGTGTGGGGTCGGGTGCTGATGTGGGGACGGGGGCCCTCGCCCGTCCAGGCGGAGCGCGGCTCCGCTACTTAGGCGCAATCACTCGCAGTCCGCCGGGGATAACACCGATCCCGACCGGCGTCTGGCAGACGGGTTCTCCGTCGCCGTACACGTCGATGGGCGAGTCGGACTGAATAGACAGAGTACGAAAGCGGAAATACTCGACTTCCTTGATTCGCAGATGTTGCCCTAAGTAGGCGGAGGGGAAGAGTGCGGCGACCTTCAGGCGCGGCAAGTCTCGGACGAGGCAAAGATCGAGCTGGCCGTCGTCCATCGCTGCTTTGGGCGCGATGTGCAGGCCGCGTCCGTAGCGTGTGCCGTTTGCGGCGACGGCGACGAAGACGTTCCTCTCGATGGCCGTGCCGTCCATGGTGAGTGTGACGCGCGGGGCTTTGTAATGCAGCAGAGCTGGGAAAAGAGACAGGATGTATCCGCCGTTGGCGCGCCAGAATGGAGACAGCAGGTTGGCGCGGCGAGTGACGTCGGAGTCGATGCCGAAATAGGCGACGTTGCCAAAGAAGTGGACAGTGGACGATGAACAGTGGATGGTACCGAGATCGATGGTTTTGATGTTGTCACCTTTGGTGACGAATCGCCTCCAGGCCATCAGAGCCGTTTTCGGGTTCTTAATGCCGAGCGATGAGGCGAAGTCGTTACCGCTGCCGATCGGAACATGCAGGAAAGGAATCTGCCAATCATGCAATTGTCTGAGATAACGATGGACGGTTCCGTCTCCGCCGAGGATGAGCGCGGCGTCTGTGCCTTGTGTGAGTTCGTTCGACCAATTGGCTTCGACACCTTGGCGAAAGGGAGCGAGACGACTCTCCGGCACGCCGGGCTTGAAGATGGCGGTTATTCTCAACGCTCAAGCGTAAAAGTGGATCGTGAACGGTGGATAGTGGACAGTTGGGTACGGCAAGAACTCAGCCGTTTGGTTTAAGAAGTGCTTGAGGCTCCAAATTGGGACAGAGAATCTCATGAAAGTTCAGATTGTAGGTTCTGAATCACCGATGATTCTTGGAGTGCACGTTAAAGTCGGGTTGGATGTTAGGTGGCGCAGGCCGTTCAGGCCTGCATCCTATGTGCCCCTAAAAAATTCCGGGCTTCAGCCCCTGAGGTCATGTTTGCGACTCCCACGAAGCCAATCCTGTACTTCAGTGTTTTTCATTACGGCGCAGACTTTCGAAAAGCGTTTCTATCTTCAATCAGATCGCATGAGCAGATTATTGCTGGATGTACTGTTCAACTATCGTGAGAAAGGTGAATACCTGTTGCATGAATTTGTAATCATGCCCAACCATTTTCATCTGTTGCTGACGCCGATGCGAACTCTAGAGAGAGCGATGCAATGCATAAAGGGTGGATTTTCCTATCGTGCCAAGAGGGAATTAGGATTCTCGTCGACAATCTGGCAGACGAGTTTCTACGATCGGAGGGTCAGGGATGCAGAGGAATATCGGCAGTTCAAAAAGTATATCTACTTGAATCCAGTGAAGAAGCACCTATGTGTGAAGCCAGAGGAATGGGAGTGGAGTTCTGCCACGGGCAGATTCGTGCTGGATGAAGTACCCCAGCGGCTAAAGCCGGAAACTTTTGTAGGAGGGCATTGATGCGGCCCTGAACGGGCCGCGCCACCTAACATCAGCCCTGCACTATTGCCACTTTCTTAAGCTTTCGACCTACCCTAATTGCGATATCCTCGCTCGGAATCAATGTGACTAAGTGCAAGTGAGAGAATGTTTCGCCGTTTATGCGAACTGAATTCTGTTTAATTTTTCGTTGTGCATCCGAAGCTGAGTCAGAAAGACCTGCCTGGCTCAACAGCTTGTCCAATTTAATAAGCTTCGTTTCCCGATCACTTGGCGGCGATAAAACCGCCTCGCGGGTCGGTACTGGAAGATACTTGGGATCTCTGATCAACTCCTGTATTTCGGCAGGAGTGCTACCACCCACGACGGAACTTAACAAAACTATTACCCGTTCTGTATTCTCCGGCACTTCGTCTTTCTGGAACTGGCGGACCCAGTCTTCGGCGGCCTGTTTCGCGGCATCGGGACCGTGGAAGTCGGCGACGATACGCTGTGCCAGTTCTTTTTTGTACTGCATCGGGTTCGTTCCGGACGCGGTCTTCTGCTGCATTTCGGCGATCTGCGCGGTCGTGACGTCGGTCAGCAGCTCGTAGTAGCGCCACATGAGCTGGTCGCTGACGGACATGACCTTGCCGTAGATTTCCTTGGGCGCTTCGGTGATGCCGATGTAGTTGCCGTACGATTTCGACATCTTCTGGACGCCGTCGGTG
>CAYWSM010000262.1:0-2683 GCA_964460935.1 uncultured Terriglobales bacterium
AAATCTACGACTCCTACCAGCAAACCAACATGGCCAAAGCCAGTGGCAAAGCCTCCGACGGACTGGTAACCGGTGAGTTCTTCCATGAACTGTCGCACGTCCGCTATCGCGTATTCGAAAAAGACGGCCGTACTTGGATGAGCTACGAGCGCGATACTGACCCGAAACTCAAGGGCCAACGTGAACTTCTCTACTACATTGGCTCCGGTCGCAAAGGCCGAAGCTATCTTTTTTCCGTGCAGGGCTTCCTCTTCGAGACGCCCATCAACTGGTATTCGCAGGAAGAGCGCTGGAACATGGCTCCCGCTTACACCGAGGCGCAGCAGATTCCGATGAACCTGCCGTCACTCGCCGATTGCCTGAACTGCCACACCAGCGGACTGCAAGCGCCGATCGCTGGAACCGAAAACCGCTTCGCGAGTCGCCCTTTCCTCCACGACGGTATCACCTGCGAACGCTGCCACGGACCCGCCACCGCACACGCTGACGGCAAAGGTCCGATCGTTAATCCCGCGAAGCTCTCGCCCGACCGGCGCGATTCCGTGTGCATGGAATGTCACTTCGAAGGAAATGTCACCGTCGAGCAGCCGGGCAAACATCTATACCAGTTCCAGCCCGGCGAAAAACTCTCCGACTATATCCATTACTTCCTGTTAACGGGAACACCATCAACTTCGGCAGAAGCAGTAAGTCAATGGGAAGCTCTTTCGCTCAGCGTCTGTAAGCAACGCTCTGTCGACAAGATGTCATGCACAAGCTGTCACGATCCGCACTTCGAACCCACTGAACAAGAGAAAACCGCCTACTTCCGCGCTAAGTGTCTCGCCTGCCACAGAGAGCCGTTTGCGGCCAAGCATCATCCTGATAAGCCCGGCTGCACCGCGTGCCACATGCCCAAGCTTCCGAGCAAGGACGTTGCCCACACCCAAGCGACCGACCACGAAATCCTTCGCCGTCCGCGCGTTCAAATTGGCCAACTACAGGATGCCAACCCAGCGCCGCACCTCATTGCCTTCCCTGACTCTGAACGCGGCAAAGAAACCTCTCGCGATCTCGGGCTTGCCTGGGAAAATCTCGCGCAAAGAAACATCGCCGGCGCTTCCGCCCACGCCGAACATTATCTGCAGAAGGCTGCCAACGAAAATCCCGACGATCCTGTCGTCCTCACCGCGCTCGGCTACATCGAGCACAAGCACGGACGCACGATCGAAGCCCGCAATTTGTACGAGAGAGCTCTCAAGATCGATCCGCTCAACAATGATGCAGCTACGAATCTGGGAGTGCTGGAAGCCAGTCAGGGCCACCTGCCACGCGCAGTCCAGCTTTGGCAAGGCGCATTCGATCGCTTCCCGCATCGGAGTGCAATCGGCATCAACCTGGCAATCACTTTTTGTGGAACGGGACAGCTATCCGAGGCGCGCCATTACATCGAGCGAGTGCTCGACTTCAACCCCGACTCGCCCGAGGCACAGCGCTTGTCGCAGCACATGAATGCCGACCCAGTGAGCTGCAAACCTTAGGTATCGTCCTCGGCGGCGGAGATCTACGACGCGAACGCTTCTTCGTACTCTTCCGGATCGATCCCGTGATATGTCAGCGCGTGCTTGAGCCGACTGCGCAAATCCGATGGCGTGCTCTCGATGAATGCCCGCACCGCCGTTTCCATTGCGACTTCATCTTCACCATCGTCGTTCGTAAGTGCTTCGGCCCTCGCATGTGCCGACTCGACTACCGTCTCGCGTACCGGCGCAGGGAGGTCCCTTACCAATTCTTCCAAAATTGAGTTTGCTTCATCCGACCAGTTCATCTTTGCTTGCCTGCCTATGAATCAAACACAACCTAGCAGAAGCTGTTGTGGATAGTCACTGTGGAAGTAAGAACTTGCTACTGAAGTCCCGCAGCACCTAGGCCACGTTGAGGAGAACTCGTCCGACCGCAGGTCATGTTGAGGAGGACGTCAGTCCGACGAAACATCTATGCATTGCCAGCTACTTCTTCGCCAGATCCTTCGACACACTATCCAGCACGCCATTGATGAAGTTCACCGCCTCGGGACTCGAGAACTTCCGCGCAATCTCCAGGGCCTCATTAATGACAACCGGTGCCGGTGTCTGCGGAAATCCCAGGAACTCCGCCACCGCCGCGCGCATCACGTTCCGATCCACTGCCGCCATTCGATCCATGCGCCAGTTCGATGCGTGCTTTTCGATGATCTGATCGATATCCGCCGCCCGATCCATCGCCACCCGGAAGATGTCATCGGCGAAATCGCGCACCGGCTCGTCCATTTCCTTCCGCTCCGACCAGAACGTCTTCCGCACCTGCTCTGCGTCCTGTTTGCCCATGTCGGACTGAAACAGCATCTGCACAGCCAATTCGCGGGATTTTCGTCGAGTTCCCATGGAACGTTTGTCTTGGCTCTTCTTCTGCATATCAACCACCAAGGACACCAGGTGCCACGAAGTCGTTTTCGATTTTTCTCTTCATTTCCTTTGTGCCCCTTCGTGTCCTTTGTGGTTCGTACTCGCTACTCGGTACTCACTACTTTCTTCTTCAGCGATGCCATCTCCACCGCCGCCAGCCCCGCCTCGAACCCCTTATTCCCCATCTTCAATCCCGCGCGGTCGATGGCCTGCTCCAGCGTATCGCAGGTCAGAACGCCGAATGCATGCGGCACGCCTGT
>CAYWSM010000263.1:0-1770 GCA_964460935.1 uncultured Terriglobales bacterium
TGCCAGCCGTAACGCAGCGTCAGCCACGGAATGACCAGCGGTGCAACAATGGCGCCGATGTTCGTGCCGGAATTGAAAATGCCCGTTGCAAGCGCGCGCTCTTTTTTCGGAAACCATTCCGCTACGGTTTTGATCGCTCCCGGAAAGTTGCCCGCTTCTCCGAGTCCAAGGGCAAACCGTACCGCGCTAAACCCGAGCACGCTATTCACCAATGCATGCGCCATCGCGGCGATGCTCCACACCAGCACGGACAGCGAAAAGCCTTTGCGCGTGCCCAGCCAGTCCATCACGCGGCCGACGACGAGATACCCAATCGCATACGCGACCTGGAAGGCGAAAACGATGTTGCTGTAGTCGATCTCGTTCCAGTGCAACTGCGTTTGCAAGGTCGGCTTCAACAGCGCGATCACCTGGCGATCGATGTAGTTGAGCGTTGCGGCAAAGAACAGCAACCCACAGATGATCCAGCGGAAATGTCCAGCGGACGGAATCTTGTTTGTGAGTGTTGTCTGCGTTTGCTGCGCGGTTTCAACCATGCCGAGTTATGCTCCCGCTGCTGCCGGCTTGCGCAGACGATAAAGAATTTCCCCAGCTCGCGGGATCGTCACAATACCTTCACTCTCGCGCCCGCGCCATTCGTCAAAGTCGATTTTCGCCGGATCGACATAGCCCAGATTGATGCGACGGCAGCGCTCTTCGGGAATGCCTGTCGCGAGCGTTACATTGATTCGTGGCGTTTCGATTTTCGCCGCCGCATCGTAATGGCCGAGACCTTTCACATGCGTCGAGTGCGCCAGAACGCCTCCGGGATAATGTTTGAACCGATCCCATTGCTTCAGAAAGTAATCGCGACAGTGATACCCAACTTCGTCGATCAGCTTGCCGTGCGTGTAGCTGACCTCGGTGATTCGCGGACTATAAATAATGATTTCGCCGCCATCTTCGACCGCAGGCTCCAGTTTGTACATGCCTTTCGCGCCGGTCCAGAGATCGTCGTAAAGTTCAGGCAGAACCGACAGCGCGCGACGAAACGGCTTGTCGATCCAGACAATGTGCTTCTTCGCCGACAATGCCGATGCAGCTTGCCATGCTTTCTGCGGCGTGCCGAAGTAAAGTCCAGCAGTTCCTTCCTTGGTGACAACGAGCGCGAAACACGAGGTCGGACGAGGAATGAAGCTTGCAGCACGATCAATGACGGCGCGAACTGGCGTGTAGCCTGCACCGATAACGTCATAGTTAGTGATCACCGCTCCAAGCCAATGGGTGAAGTTGATGATCTCGGCTCCGCCAATTCCGGGAAAGAAGTATTTATTTCCTCCGGAAAATCCGACGACTTCGTGCGGAAAAACTGGACCACAAATAATGATGTGGTCGTAGTCGAGGATGAGCCTATTGAGCGTAACCGGAACGTCTTGCGACATCAAGCCATTCGTCAAACGCTCGACTTCGCTTGCGGGAATTGGACCGAGATGAACGAACGTGTTCGGATCTTCCCAATGATGATTGAAGATTCTTGATTCGCCTGCTTTGCCGTTAACAACAGGACGACCGACCAACTTACTCAATTGCGAGTCGGTCATCAGCGGATGGGTTCCGAGCGCAACGAGGTAATCGAGGGTCTTCACGCGAGGACGAAGCAGTTCGTCGAAGAGACCGAACATCAGCGGCATCGGCATGGTCCGCGTGCCGTCGGGAATGATGATCAGGACACGCTTTCCGGAGAGCGCAGCAGACTCGAGCGATTCGGCAACGATGCCGCGAATCTCCTCC
>CAYWSM010000264.1:0-21214 GCA_964460935.1 uncultured Terriglobales bacterium
ATCTGGATCATGGATGACATTGCCCCGTTGCGCGAGTTGAATCCTAATGTCCCGAATGTGAAATTCTTCGCGCCGGCAGATGCTTACCGCGTCGACAACGATCCTTTTCTTGGTACGCCTCTTCCTCCGGAAGAACCGCAAACAAAAAATCCTCCTGACGGAGCCATCGTCGACTATTACCTCCAAGGAAATGTGAACGGTGTCACACTGGAGGTATTCGACAGCGGCAATCGTCTTGTCAGGCGTTACTCGAGCGAAGAGAAGCCCCGCAAGCACCTCCGGCTGCCGATTGCGGAGCGCTGGTTCCCTGAACCGGTGCGCTTGGAGAAAAGCGCCGGCATGCACCGGTTTGTATGGGATCTGCGCTATGCGAGTTCAGGAGCAACCGATGCGGAAGATGCGAGTGATGAAAGTACGGTGCCGAAGGGCCCACGCGTCCAACCGGGCGTTTATCACTTAAAGCTCACAGTCGATGGGCAGGCACAAACGCAATCGATCGCCGTGAAGATGGATCCGCGCAGCAGTGCGACGGCTGCGGGTCTGGCCGATCAATATCGAGATGCTATCGAGATTTATCAGTCTACGATGCTGAGCCGGCAATCGTTGTCGGAAGTGAAGTCGGTGCAGAAGCAACTGGATAACATCAGTGCTCAGGCCGCGAGCAATCCCGAGTTGCTGGCGCGAGTTACGGTCCTTCACGGTGCGCTTCAGAAGATTCTGGACGGCGAGAAGGGTTCTGCAACCATGGGCTTGAATTCCGCAAACAGCGGAATTGCCTCGGCGCTAAAGGTTGTCGAAGGTGGTGACCGCAGCATTCCCGAGTCGGCCCTTGAGGTTTATAGAATCTCCAAAGCAGCCTTTGAGGTGAGAGCAGCCGAGTGGCAGCGATTGAAGACATCCGACCTCGTGCAGCTTAATCATGAGCTAGAGAACTCCGGGCTGGCTCCTGTAAAGATGGCCGAGATCGAACAAGAAATTGAATACCTGATGACAAGATAGAAACACGGCAATAAGGTCCTGAGCGCAACATAACTGGTGAGAAAGGGTTGGAATTCGCAATGTCACCCAACCCCATAGCCGTCGAGGCGAGTCTGGAAAAATCCAGTTCCACGCGCGAACAGTACCGCGCGTACGTGAATCCGCAATGGGTGCGCCTTCTTGACGCACTCGACATGAACGTCCAGTACACCCGTGCCAGTGGTGCATGGCTGTACACGGCCGACGGACGCCGCATTCTCGACTTTCTCTCTGGCTATTGTGTTCACAACACCGGACACAACCACCCTGCCATCGTTTCGGCGCTTCAACAGGAACTTGCCTCTGAAGGGCCTGCAATGGTGCAGAGCCATGTGCCCGAACGTGCCGGCGAGCTCGCTGCACGGTTGTGTCATGCCTCGGGAGGGGGACTCAGTAAAGTATTTTTCTGCAGTTCCGGCAGCGAAGGCGTAGAAACGGCGATCAAGTACGCGCGTGCCCATACCGGACGAACCGGCCTTGTCTACGCGCAGGGAGCATTTCATGGACTCACCTGCGGCGCTCTATCGCTCATGGGCGACGAGTTCTGGCGCGGCAATTTCGGTCCAATGCTGCCGGATACGCACGAAATCCCCTTCAACGATCTCGCTTCTCTGGAATCGAGCCTCAGGTCGAAGCAAATAGCCGCGTTTATTCTAGAGCCGTTGCAATCCGAAGCCGGCATTCGTGTGCCCGATCCGCAGTACCTGCAATCAGCTCAGGAGTTGTGCCGGAAATATGGAACCCTGTTCGTACTGGATGAAGTTCAAACCGGCCTTGGTCGTACTGGCAAGTTTCTCGCCTCACAGCGTTACAAAACCGATCCCGACATGGTGATCCTGGCGAAGGCTCTCAGCGGCGGCCTTGTCCCCGTGGCAGCCGTATTGATGACCGACGCCGTCTATCGCTCTGTATACGATTCCTTGAAGCGCGCGATAGTGCACACTTCCACGTACACCGAGAATGGCCTGGCGATGCGTGCAGGGATTGCCACCTTGGACGTGATCAAAGAAGAAGGTTTAACCCAGCGCGCCGAGCAGATGGGATCGTACCTGCGCGAGCGCCTGCACCAGGAACTAGCCGGATACGAAATGATTCGCGAGATTCGAGGGCTGGGGCTACTGAACGGCATTGAGTTTCAGCCCCCGAAACAAATGCGGTTACGCATCGCCTTCGAGACGTTCAAGCGCATCCATCCCGGAATGTTCGGCCAAATGATAGTGATGCGCCTGTTCCGAGAGAAAGATATCCTTACGCAGATGTGCGGTAACAACTTCATGGTGCTCAAAGTCGCCCCGCCTCTTACCGTCACAGAAGAGCAAGTGGAACAGTTTGTACGCTCGATGCAGGATGTTGTCGAGTTGATACATTCCTCAATTACATTCTGGAGCGATGCCGTCGGACTGGCCAGGAGGGTCGCGAACCTGTGAGGAAACCGGTTGCTGCCGTCGTCTTGTGCGTGTTGCTGGGTGTTATAGCTGCTCAAGCGCAATTGCCGGTGAATCCATCAGCTCCTACGTTGCTCGAGACTGGATTCCTGCAAATGTACAACTTGCAGTTCGACGAGGCGCATAGGACCTTCGCCGAAGCGCAAAAACAGCGTCCAGATGACCCCATGGTGCCAGTCTCGGATGCTGCCGCTTATCTTTTTGCCGAGTTCGACCGCTTGCACGTGCTCGAGTCGGAGCTGTTTGTTAGCGATGATGCCTATGTGAATCGGACCAAACAGGATCCCGACCTCAGGGTAAAGCAAGCTTTCAATGCGCAATTGCAGCGTGCTCTCACGCTTGCGAACACGGCTCTCGCGAAGAATCCGAACGATCACAATGCCATGTTTGCCAAGGTCATGCAGTTGGGCTTGATGGGCGATTACACTGCTCTGATCGAGAAGCGCGATTTGAAAGGACTCTCTTATATCAAGGAGGGCCGCGGCCTTGCGGAATCATTGCTACAAGCTGATCCGGGTTGCTATGACGCCTACATCGCCGTCGGGGTAGAGAACTACCTCTTAAGTCTGAAGCCTGCTCCTGTGCGCTGGTTTCTACGCGTGACAGGTGCTCAGACGGACAAAGAAACTGGGTTGCAGAAGCTGAGAATCACAGCGGCCAAGGGACACTATCTCCTGCCTTATGCGCGCATGCTCCTCGCTGTTGCGGCCCTCCGCGATCATCAGACCGATCAGGCACGAACGTTGCTGGAAAGCTTATCGCGGGAATTTCCGCACAACCGGCTGTATGCATCGGAATTGGCCAAACTCAAGTTGCCGCCAAACCCATCGAGTGCTTATGGAACGCATTGAGCAACTTGTGCCAGAACGTTGGGTTTAAGCCGTTCATTATCACGCTACTCCGTTCGCTACAGGTGAAAAATAAGGAATGAGAATCTCGGCAGCAGCGAGTGCATTCCCCTCGCATACTTACGACCAGCAAACGATAACCAGTGCGCTCCAATCGGTGTGGCACGAGAAGATTCCACGACCGGAGGTACTGGAACGTCTTCATCGTAACTGTGGAGTCGATCGGCGGCACCTGGTACTACCGATTGAACACTACCTTGCACTCGACACGTGGGGAAAAGCCAATAACGTTTGGATCGACGAGGCGCAGGAACTGGGATCCACCGCGATCTGCCGCGCCATCACTCCCCTCGGCCTCACGCCTCGGGACATTGATGCTTTGTTCTTCGTGACGGTTACTGGTGTTGCCAGCCCTTCCATTGATGCTCGATTGATCAACCGGATGGGTCTGTCCCAACGAATCAAACGCAATCCGATATTCGGGTTGGGATGCGTAGCGGGCGTAGCCGGCACGTCCCGCGCAGCGGATTATGTTCGTGCCTTCCCCGATCACGTTGCAGTTCTGCTCTCTGTCGAGATCTGCTCGCTAACGTGGCAGCGCGATGACTTCTCCGTCGCAAACCTTATCTCGACGGGGCTGTTCGGAGACGGTGCTGCCGCCGTGGTCATTGCAGGTGACGACACAGGCCTTGAAGGTCCGCGAATAATCGATACTCGTTCCACCTTCTATCCTCACACCGAAGACGTGATGGGTTGGGACGTCAGCGAGCGCGGCTTCCGGATTGTTTTGTCACCAGAGGTGCCAAACGTCATCGAGAAGAATCTTCGTCGCGATGTGGACGGCTTCTTGGCCGATCATCAATTAACGCGTTCGGACATTTCGAGCTGGATCATTCACACCGGCGGCCCCAAGGTCCTGGATGCAGTTGCCAACGCACTCGAACTCCATGATGGACAACTCGATGCTTCGTGGGCGTGCCTGCGTCGAGTCGGCAATCTTTCTTCCGCTTCGGTTCTGGTCGTGCTCGAGGACTATCTTGCTAACCGTCGTGGAGAGCCCGGCACCTACAGCTTGATGGCGGCAATGGGCCCGGGATTCTGTTCTGAGCTGGTGCTGCTGCGGTGGTGACGGCGATGACGACACCCGAGACCGATGTTCTCATCGTGGGTGGTGGTCCGGCAGGCTTGTCTGCAGCGATTGCCGCGCGCCAGCGTGGGCTGCGCGTACTGGTGGCTGACGTTGCGAAGCCTCCTATCGATAAAGCCTGTGGTGAGGGCCTCATGCCGGACTCCTTGGAGGCTCTTGGCCGTCTCGGCGTCACTCTCGATGACGTTCCAACCGGAGAATTTCGCGGTATCCGTTTCGTGGGACCGAGTTCTTCGGTCGAAGCTCGTTTTCCGAATGGCGTGGGACGCGGGATTCGGCGCACGATTATTCACGAAACGCTGATTAACCGCGCCGCCAAACTCGGAGCGCAATTCGCCTGGGAAACTCGAGTACAAGCTAGTAAAGACGGTGTCACTCTGGATGGCCAGCAGGTCAGGTACAAGTGGCTAGTCGGCGCCGACGGACACGACTCGCGCATCCGGAGATTCGCAGACCTCGACGCCGGAGGTGCTTATGAACGCCGTATCGGTTTGCGGTGTCACTTTGAAGTTAAGCCGTGGAGCGAGTTCGTTGAAATCTACTGGGGCGACGATTTGCAGGCCTACGTTACACCAATTGCTAGCGACCAGGTTTGTGTTGCCGTCATTGCGCGCGAGCGCCCGGAGTCGTTCGAGGCCGCAATTGCTCAATTTCCCACGTTGGTCAAGCATCTAACTGGCCGACCGGTGCATACAACAGTGAAGGGTGCGTTAACGGTATCGAGGCGCCTGCCTGGAGTAACAAGTGGACGAGTAGCTCTCATCGGCGAAGCGTCAGGTTCAGCCGATGCTATTACTGGCGAGGGCCTGGCCATGTGCTTCCGCCAGGCTCTTGCGTTGGGAACTGCCTTTGCCAACAACGACCTGTCGATCTACGAGCGCGAGCATCGCAAGATCATGAACCTGCCACAGTTGATGGGTTGGGCCATGCTGCTAATGGACAAAAGTGCCTGGATTCGCGCTCGCGCTCTGCGGGCTTTGGCGACGCAACCTTCCATCTTCGATCGCATGCTTTCAGTCCATGTAGGTGCAGTGCCGCCGTTCAGGTTTGGCGTAGATACGGCAATCAGGTTCGGATGGCAAATGCTCACAGCCAAGGAGAAAACATGCCCCGCCGAATGAACTATTTGCTTCTGTTTCTGTTACTCGCGGCGGCCAGCATGGCCGCACAGGAATTGGTGTTTCAACTCGATACAGCGCAGAGTCACGTCGACTTTACTCTTGGTGACGTGTTGCACACAGTGCATGGTAAATTTCAGCTCAAAAATGGCGTTCTGCACTTCGACCGCTCAACCGGAAACGCCACCGGAGAGCTGATTCTTGACGCGAACAGCGGGGACAGTGACAGCAACGCGCGTGATAAGAAGATGAAGCGGGACGTCCTCGAAACGAATAAGTACCCCACTATCGTCTTTACGCCTCAGAAAGTTACCGGAATGCTAGCCCCCAACGGCGGATCGCAAATGCAGATGCAGGGCATCATGTCATTGCACGGTCAGCAGCATGCGATGACGCTGGTTGTGCCCGTGGTCGTTAACGGCAGCTCGGCTTCTGCTGATGTGCACTTTGTGGTTCCGTACGTCGAGTGGGGACTAAAAGATCCCAGTACGCTCTTCCTACGCGTTAGCAAGACCGTCGATATCGATGTCCACGCCGTAGGAACTCTCACAACGCAAGCTGCCGCGGTCTCGCCGACACACTAACCTCCTTGGTTTCCTCCATCGCAAATTGCGCATCTCACAGCCTTGGAGGAAACGATGGCTGACCGTTCTGCTTTCATTGCTGCGATCCATGACTTGATCGATACCTGCCGAGATGGCGAAAAGGGTTGGCAAGATGCTGCCAATCACGCCAAGCGATCGGACTTGAAAACGTGGTTCCATGAAGTTAGCCAGGAGCGCAGTGGCTTCGCCCGAGAACTGCAGATGGAACTGACACGGATGGCTCCCGATGAAAACAAAGAAAGCCAAGGACACCTCGTGGGCGACCTGCATCGAGCGTGGATTGATACCAAAACTGCACTCGGAGCAGGCGACCATGAGATTCTCGCCTGGCTGGAACAGGGTGAAGATTTCGCCAAACGTAAGTATGAAACAGCTTTGAGCCAGGGGCTGCCCGCGGGAGTGCTGTCGATCGTTCGCCAGCAGGCGCAATCGGTCCGTAGCGTTCACGACCGCGTGAAGGCGATGCGCGACCAAAAGGCGGCCTAGTTGGTCGAAGTAGCGACAGCGCGGACAATATGTCCGCGCTATTTTAGTTACGCTGTTGCGGGCTCAGCTAAGCCAGCGGGTTCTGGGGTGAATTCCTCGTGTGGTTTGGCCGGCCAGTTGGTTCGTTCGAGGAACGTAGGCGGTTCATATGTGTGTCCAGCCAGAAGCCGCGCTTCCTCGCGATTTGCGCTCCACAGCATAATCGGACCAGCAAGCGCACCGGCTAGTCTCGACTTCAGTCCGAACTCTTTCTCGATTTCCTTCCGTAGTGCATGAACCTTTTTTGCCACTTCCGGATTCACGGACCGGAGTTTCTTTTCCATCGCCCACAATGCCGCGTTGTATCCGAGGCTCAGGGACGTCATTTCATTCTCGAACCGCCGGCGTACGCGAGCATCCGGAAAGTTCTTGTAACGCTTCCATCCTTTGAGCATGGTTCGGCACATCCGGAAGAGGCTGGGACCATTGCGCTCGAAATCTCTCTGGAATGCCAAGTCGAGGAAACGCTTTGAATCATCGCGACTTAGTGCCGCATGCCTGAAGTTGAACTTGAATTGTCCGTGAATGTCTGCCAGATCAACATCTGGAAGCAGTCGCCCCTCATCCGCAATCTGTTTGTATAACGGAGTTCCGGGCACAGGCGTGTAGAGCATGAACTGGTGGAAATCTGTGTTGTGCTCGACGGCGTACTCGATCTCTCCCAGGATGTTTTCGCGAGTGTGGTGTTCAAGTCCAATGATCGTCGAACCTTGCACGCGAATCCCATGTTCGGCCAGCTCGCGAGTCAATTGCTTGGTGTCGGCTCCGTCGAGTTTGGTGTAGTTCGACTTCGGCGACTCCAGCCCCATCCATACCCAGGAAATGCCAAGCTCCGCCAATTCCTGCATTGTGTACTGACGAAGAGCATTGGCGGACGAGAACACTGCCATACCCCAGCTCTTGTTGCCTTCACGCATCCGCTTCAGCAGTTGCATGGCACGCTTCTTGTGGAGAAGAAAGTTTTCGTCCATCACGAAGAAGGTGGTTACATTCATCTTCTTTTCCAACTGAGCCATCACCTCGTACAACTCGTCACCCGTGTTGTAGAAGTTGAAGAACTTACCCTTGCCGCCGAAGAAGGACGACGTTGTACAGAAATTGCAGCCCATGGGGCAGCCCACGGACGGAATCACCGTGGCGGCCGTGCTGCCCTTGTATTCCAGCGTGCGTATTCCCATCACTCGCGTGCGGAAGCCGGACACAATTTCGGGATGGTGGATCGGCGCGCTCTCATCCTCCCCCAGGTACCGGCGCATCCAGCGAATTCCTTCGCCTTTCACAATATGGTCGGCGTCGATCATCTGCTCGATGCCGGGAATGGCGCTGACATGTCCGCCAACAACAATCTCCGACCCTGGCGAGAACTCGCGCACCATGCGGCACATTTCTTTCACTTTGCGCACATTCACAATGATCGAGGTGATTCCGACAATGTCGTACTGATTTTCCGTAAGCTCCCGTTGGAAATCTTCGCGCGTGGGGAAATCCAGTACCGTACAGGGAGCCGAGATGTTGGCTTGGATCATCATGATTCCCCACGAGCGATGGAACATGCGTAACGAAAACGTTCCTTGCGCCCGAGTCACCTGATTGTGGTATAGCTCCATGGGGTTGATGGTGCGGCTGCCGAACTCATCATCTTGCGCGTAGGGTCCGAAAACTGAGGCGAGAAGAATGCGAGCACGCTTGCCTTTGGGGTGTACTTCCATTGTCGAGTTTCATCCTCCAAAACTCAATCGTAAGCATCCGGGAGGCCGCTTCGCTGTGAGCTATGACGTGTCTTACAAAAAGATTACACTCGGCGTACTCCAAATTACGGCAGGACCGCAGCCCGGCATGATATGGCGTAAACGCCTGTGTTTGTATCGATTGCGTGAAAGAAAGTTCTTGCCGATCTTCGAAGTTGCCTGTAAGCTACTTTGACTTTTGGCTGTGGCCGTAGGTTTTGCCGGATGAAGACCTTCATCGTTATCTCCGCAAGTTATTGTTGTCCTATCACTCGCTGTTGCGCGTAAGGATTCAACACGCACTAGTTTTCTTTTAGTTCCCAGCATTCCAAACTGAAGAAGAGCTTATGAGGTTTATCGATTGTCGCGAGGCGATGTTGCTCCCCACGCATAGGTTGCTCCATTCATCGTTTGTTCATACTCAATTTACGACGCTGTAATAAAGGCCACATACCATCCTGAGCAGTTTGATCTATTAGTGCTGCGATTTTTGTGAACTGACGCCACCTAAAAGAGGAAAGAGGAGAGTCGATGAAGCGATTTACAGCTCTGGTCCTTGCGGTATTCATGGCAACCAGCGCTTTTGCGGGAGAAGCTGCACCGGCGCAGAGCGGTTCCACTGCGACGAAGAAGACCGCAAAGGCCAAACCGAAGAAGACAAACGTCTCTGATGAGTTGCAAGAGATGAAGACAATGCTGCAGCAACAACAGCAGCAAATCAATGATCTGAAAAATCAACTGCAAGAACGTGAGCAGGCCTTGACGCAGGCGCAGCAGCAAGCGACACAAGCGCAGAGCGCCGCTACGGACGCGGCCAGCAAAGCGCAAGCCGCAGCAGCATCCGCGACCGAAAGTGCCAATGCTCTCAATGCTGTCAAGACGGATGTCAGCGACTTGAAATCTAACGCGACAACCACAGCCATCAACATCCAGGAAGAGCAGAAGAAGGTGAACAGTGCTATCGAGAGTCCGCTCGCTATTCACTACAAGGGTGTGACCATCACTCCCGGCGCATTCCTGGCGGCAGAAACCGTCACCCGTCAGCGCGGGATGGGTAGTGACGTCAACACTCCCTACAACTCCATTCCGTTTGCCGCTAGCGGCGCCGGACATACCCCGGAATTCTTCGGATCGGGCCGCCAGTCGCGTCTTAGCTTCCTGGTGGAAGGCGCTACCTCAAAGATGAAGCTCACCGGCTACTACGAAATGGATTGGCTCTCTGCCGGTGTGACCTCTAACAACAACCAGAGCAACAGCTATACCAACCGTATGCGCCAGTTGTGGGGCCAGGTCGCGTTCACTAACGGCTGGACGGTTACCGGTGGTCAGCAGTGGAGCTTAGTGACTGAAACCAAAAAGGGTCTAGACAACCGCAGTGAAGCTTTGCCGATGTCCATCGACGCGCAGTACGTCGTTGGTTTCAGTTGGGCGCGTCAGTTCGGTATGCGCGTGACCAAGAACTTCAACAACAAATTCTGGTTAGGCTTCGCGGTTGAAAACCCGCAGTTGGGCGGCGTTAGCGGCAACAATCTTCCGAGCAATTACTTCATCGGCCAGGCTGGCACCGGCGGTGGTTTGTACAACAGCACCGCGAACTACTCATACAATTCCATGCCCGACCTGGTCTTCAAGGCTGCGGTTGAGCCGAGTACTAACACGCACTTCGAGGCCTTCGGAGTCGTGAGACGCTTCCGCAGTCGCATCTATCCGAACGCGGGTGCGACCCCTCCTTCCGCTGATGGAGCATACAACGACTCGAAGACGGTCGGTGGTGTCGGCGCCAACGCCCGGTTCTACTTTGCCCATAAGAAAGTTGAAACGGGAATTCATGTGTTCGGCGGAGATGGTGTAGGCCGCTACAGCACGAGCGGTCTTCCGGACGTAACCCTCCACCCGGATGCTACTCTTGCTCCTCTGCACTCCTACGCGGCGATCTGGGAACTTGACCTGCACCCCAAGAAGTGGGATTGGTACTTCAACGTGGGTACCGAGTATGTAGCTCGCGCCTTCTACGACGATGGCACCGGCAAACTGGTTGGCTACGGTGTTCCGGGTACGGGTAACAACAACTCTGGTTGCGGAGTGGAAGGAGCTACCGGGTTAGGGGCGTTTGCCCCGGCGGGCACCGGCTCTTGCACGGCGAACACCCGTAACCTTATCGAGGGTACTTTTGGATTCTGGTTCAAGCCCTACAACGGTCCTAAGGGAAGAATTCAGTTTGGACCGCAGTATGAGTACATCGTCCGGAACACTTGGAGAGGTATTGGCGGCGATCCCAGCGCCAACAATAACATCATCCTGACCTCGTTCCGGTATTACTTGCCGTAACTTTCTGTGCGCCCCGGTGTTGTAAAACATCGGGGCGCGATACGCTCTATTTCGACCTGTGGTAACATAAATTTCAACTACTCCGAAACACAATTCCCCCCTGTTTTAGATGAACTTGCAAGCGCCAGAAAACCCGCGAATCAGATGGTGGAAATTGATTGTGGCGGGTGTGTGTCTTAGCGTTTTCCTGTTTACACTGCAAACGAAGCTGGTCCAATACCAGCCCCGGTCTCCCAGAACAACATCCGTTAGTTCGGCCAAGCTCTGGGATGGAGACGCTCGTCTCGAGATACAAAACGCCGTGGATATTACCGCGTTCACAGCCTTCGCTATTGTGCTGCAGTTTGGGTTGGCTGTGGTTCCTTTGACCGGACGCGTTCTCCCTCTCCCGATTCCGGCTCCGGTAGCGTTGTCTCATTCAGTGCAACGCAGAAGGTTTCTCCGGCCACCTCCGGTCCTTTAAGCCAAAAATTCATTTCCGAAAAATTCGTTTTTATTCATTGGTCTGAGCCCGAGGTGAGTAGTTCGGGATTGATTTCAGCTCATTAGAGCGGAAGAAAATTATGAGGTTTCAAGTGAAACACTTTCTGCTTGTGCTGGCGGGGGCGCTCGTGTGCGTGACGGGGTTGCTTGTGATCAAGCATGTGCGTGCGAGCAATACCGCGCACGTCATAAACCAGGTGGCGGTTCCGCGGGCGGCAATCGCCTTAGTCAAAAGACAACCGGTTGCCGACACACTATCGGTTGCAGGCGAGTTCTTTCCGTATCAGGAAGTTGAGATCCACGCGAAGGTGGCGGGATACATCAAGCACATCGGCGTGGATATCGGCGACCGCGTGCATACCGGCGAGACTCTGGCCTCGTTGGAGATTCCGGAATTGAATGCGCAGGTACAGGGCGCCGATGCCTCCGTGCGTCATAGCCAGGAAGAAATTACGCGTGCCAAGCACGAAGTGGGTCGCGCAGAAGCAGATCATGTGGCGCTTCACGCTGCCTGCGATCGCCTGCAGAAAGCGGCCGCAGCTCGACCGGGCCTCGTAGCCCAGCAGGAAATCGACGATTCCATCGCCAAGGATCGCGCTTCGGAAGCGCAGGTCGATGCCGCAAAGGCAGCTCTAGCCGCGGCTCAGCAGCAACTCGATATATCCAAGGCGAGCCGCAGCCAGGTCTCCGCGATGTGGGACTACTCTCATATCGTCGCCCCATTCGATGGCGTGGTGACCTGGCGGTATGCCGACACCGGCGCCCTCGTGCAGGCCGGAACGTCTAATGCATCTGCACAACCCGTTGTGAAGTTGGCACAAGTGGACGTCCTTCGGTTGCGCGTTCCTGTACCGGAATCCCTTACCTCTAATATTCACATCGGATCACCGGCTTCCGTGACTGTGCAGGCTACCAAGGAGAAATTCCAGGCGAAGGTCACTCGGTTTACCGATTCTCTCGATCGCGCCACGCGAACGATGCAGGTCGAATTCGATATTCCGAACAAAGATCATCACCTGGCTCCCGGAATGTACGGCGATGTGGTGCTACAGGTGGAGCACAAGAGCAATGTGCTTACCGTACCTGTTGAAGCTCTGTTACACGGCAACGATAAGGCGAGCGTTCTGGTTCTTGACGACAATAACCACGTATCCACGCGGCCCATCAGCACAGGCATCGAAGAGCCTTCCCTTGTGGAAGTGGTTTCGGGGCTGAAAGAAGGCGATCGTGTGATCGTTGGCAATCTGACGGCGTTCCATGACGGCGAAGTGGTTGATCCGAAGCTGAGCAGCCTTGCGGACACGCGACTGCGGACATCAGGGGAATAAACGATGTCCAAATTCGCGATTAAGTATCCCTACTTCATCATCATGCTGTGTCTGGTGATTGCCGTAGTAGGCGCGGTCACGGTGGCACGCATGCCCGTGGATCTGTTTCCGGACATCAACATTCCTGTCGTGGTAGTGGCTACGTTCTATTCCGGCATGCCTCCGGAACAGATCGAAACCGATATCACTGGCCGTTTCGAACGATTTTTCACGCTGGGTAGTGGCATCGATCACATGGAATCGCGATCACTGCCAGGTGTGAGCCTCATCAAGATTTACTTTCAGCCAGGTATGAACGCCGACTCCGCCGTCAGTGAGATTTCCAACCTCGCTATGGCTGATTTGCGCAAGCTGCCCCCCGGAACGCTACCCCCAGTTGTTCTGAAGTTCGATGCGTCAAGCTTACCGGTATGCCTGATCACCTTAAAAGGACAGGGGCTTTCCGAAACGCAATTGCGCGACATCGGCCAGTACAACGTTCGTAATCAGGTTGCGAACGTGCCCGGCGCATCGGTGCCACAGCCGTTTGGCGGAAAGTATCGTCAGATCCAGGTTTACGTCGATCCGGTGAAACTACAGGCCAATCAGTTGAGCGTCATGGATGTAGTTCGTACGGTAAATCAATCGAACATGATTTTGCCGGCGGGCGACGTTCGCATTGGTCCCAAGGACTTCAATATCTATACCAATAGCCAGTTACCCTCGACGGAAGAAATCAACCGTCTTCCTCTGAAGACAGTGGGTAACGCGTCTGTGCTTGTTGGCGATGTTGGCCGCGCCATGGACGCACAGCAGATCCAGACCAGCCTGGTGCGCGTGGACGGTCAAAAATCTGTTTATCTGCCGGTTCTGAAACAAGGCGGCGACAGCAATACGATTTCAATCGTGAGCGGCATTAAGGCTTCTATTGGTCACCTCGTCGATGTTCCAAAGAACCTGGTTGCCAAGGTGGTGTTTGACCAGTCGGTCTTCGTCAAAACGGCCATCCAGAACCTCGGCAACGAAGGTGGAATTGGACTCGTCCTGACGGCCTTGATGATCCTCATCTTCCTCGGCAGCATGCGGGCGACGTTCGCCGTACTGCTTTCTATTCCTCTCTCGGCGCTTGCCACATTTCTGGCTCTGAACATGGGGGGAGGCACCATCAACACCATGGTGCTGGGAGGTTTGGCGCTTGCCTTCTCGCGATTGATTGACAATTCGGTCGTCGTGCTGGAGAACATCTTCCGCCATCTTGAGATGGGAGAAGCGCCAGAAGTCGCTGCGGAAGTAGGCGGCAGGGAAGTTGCTTTACCGGTACTCGCCGCAACGTTCACTACCGCAATCGTGTTCTTCCCCGTCGTTTTCCTCTACGGAGTGAGCCGATTCCTGTTCACTGCATTGGCTTTGGCGGTTGTGTTGTCGCTGTTTGCTTCTTACGCCGTCGCCATGACAGTTGTTCCGCTATTCTGCGCCAGATTCATTCAAAAGCACGAAGCGGATGAAGAAGAGGGCCATGATGCCCGTAGATCGATCTTCGGCCGCTTTGTTCACAATTTCAATAAACGTTACGAGCAAATGCTTGGCAAATACGACGTCGCGGTCGGGAAGACGCTGTTGCGGCCTGTTGCAACGGTTCTCGGCTGCCTGGGTGTATTCCTGCTTAGTCTGAGTTTGTATCCGCTGCTGAACGTTTCCTTCTTCCCACGTACCGATCCCGGTCAGTTCATGGTGAACATCAAGGCTCCGACTGGAACGCGTCTTGAATTAACGGATCAGTACATCAAGCAGGTGGAAACGGATATTCGTGCGGTCGTGCCGCCCAAAGAAATCGGCATGATCGTCTCGAACATCGGCGTTACGCCTGGGTTTTCTTCGATGTATACCAGCAACTCCGGACAGCATACCGCTACCGTGCAGGTAAGTTTGAAAGAAGGACACAAGATCGGCAGCTACGAGTACATGAACCGGGTACGCCGCAGACTCGGGGAAGATCTCCCGGAACTTTCAACCTATTTTCAATCGGGTGGATTGATCGACGCCGTGGTCAACCTTGGGCTACCGGCTCCGATCGATATTCAGGTTAGCAGTAATCACCTTCTTGATGCCTATCGCACAGCGGCGGAAATCGCTGATCGCGCAAGAATGCTGAAGGGCGTAAGCGATGTCCAGATACCGCAAGATCTGGATTACCCGGCGCTTCGCCTCAACGTCAATCGCGAGATGGCCGCCCGTCTTGGCGTTTCGTCGCGCGAGGTGGTGGATAACGTGATCACCGCGCTCACGTCGAACCAGATGATTGCACCTAGCTATTGGGTCGATCCCAAATCCGGCAACGACTACATGCTCACAGTGCAGTACCCCGACAGCCAGGTGAAGTCGATGGCTGACTTGAGGCAGATTCCGATCCGCTCAACCAATGGGACCGACACCACAACATTAGGAGCCGTCACGGACATCAAGACCATTGACTCTCCGACGGAAGTGGATCATTACCAGCTTCGTCGAGTGATCGATGTCTATGTTTCGCCCTCCGGCGAGGACCTCGGCGGTGTCGCCTCAAAAGTGGACAAGATCATCGCCAGCACGGAGCACCCGGAAGATGTTGGCGTGGTTGTGCGCGGATCGGTGGAAGGTATGCGGCAGTCGTTCAAGAGCTTCGGCATTGGCTTGGTGCTCTCGATCGTACTCGTATACCTGATCTTGATGGCGCAATTCGCATCGTTCATCGATCCACTGATCATTCTGCTCGCGGTGCCGCCGGGGATCACCGGCGTCATCGTTTTCCTGCTGATCACTCATACCAGCTTGAATGTCATGTCGCTGATGGGCGTCATCATGATGACCGGTATTGTCGTCTCCAACTCGATCTTGATCGTCGATGTCGCGCGTACCCTGCGAAAGGAAGGAATGAAGATCAAGGAAGCCGTGGCCACAGCCTGCCGTATGCGTCTGCGTCCAGTGCTGATGACTTCGCTGGCGACGATCCTCGGCATGATACCGATGGCATTGGCGCTCGAAGCCGGTAGCGAGCAGTACGCTCCTCTGGCCCGTGTGATCATCGGAGGATTAACGGTATCGGTAATCGTAACCGTCTTCCTGGTTCCAGCGGCGTATCTCTGGATCCACCGCCATGAAGAGAACACTCCCGAGGAGGGTGCGGCAGCATGAGGAATGTCGCGCTTGTTGTAAGCGTGCTTTTGGTTGGCAGCCTTTTCGGACAGACACAACAGCAGCAAACGGTTCCAGCGGCGCCGGTGCCTCAATTGCCGGCGCCACTGCCGCCACAAACGCCAACGCCACCGGCTGCCCCCGGACAGCCATTGATCAAACTGACGGTCAGGGATGCCGAGGCGACTGCGCTCAAGAACAATCCGCAGATCACTGTGGCGCGTCTGAGCGCTCTCGCGTCGCATGAGATCACGCGCGAGACTCGCTCTGGCTTGCTTCCGACCGCGACCATCAGCCTTACCGGCGTTGACGCGAACGAAGGCAGCCGCATCGGTGCAGGCGGATTGAATAATCCTGTCCTTTATGATCGCGCTGCTGCCGGAACCCAGCTCTCCCAGTTGATCACCGATTTCGGACGAACCACGAACCTGCTGGCGAGTTCGAAGTTGCGCGAGAAGGCGGAGAGCCAGAATGCTCTCGCCACGGCGCAGCAGATTTCCATCGCCGTCGATCAGGCGTTCTATAACGCTCTTCAATCGTCGGCATTGCTTCGCGTCGCCGACCAAACCGTCGCTACACGGCAGGTCGTGGTTGATCGTGTCCAGGCGCTGGCAAGTGCCAAATTGAAATCCGACCTTGATCTCTCCTTCGCAAAGGTCGATCTGTCTCAAGCGAAGCTGCTGCAGTTGGAAGCGCAGAACAACTATAGCGCCTCGCTGGCATCGCTTGCGGCCATTCTGGGCTATCCAACGCTGCAAAACTTTCAACTCATGGACGAGCCCGGAGAGACTACGGCGCCTCCGCCCGACGTGAATGCTCTGATTCAGGAGGCTCTCCAAAATCGTCCTGATCTCAGTGCGTTGCGGTACACATATGAGTCTGAGCAGAAATTCCGCAACGCCGAGCATGATCTGTCTCGTCCAACAGTGAGTGCCTTGGGTGTCGTAGGATCTGTGCCGTTCGAAACCGGCCCACTTTCCAGTTGGTACGGAGCTGTAGGCGTGAATGTAAATATCCCCGTGTTCAACGGGTTCCTGTTCAACGCTCGGGCTCACGAGGCTGACCTGCGTGCGCAGGCCGCAGATCAACGCCATCGCGATCTTGCTAACCGTATTTCGCGTGATGTTCGAACGGCCTGGCTCGACTTGAACCGTACCTACCAGCGTCTCGATGTAACTCAGCAGTTACTTGCGCAGGCAAATCTCGCTCTCGACCTCGCGCAGACTCGCTACAATCTGGGTCTCGGCACCATCGTGGAATTCACCCAGGCGGAGTTGCAGAGAACGCAGGCGGAAATCGACAACACTGCGGCTCAGTACCAGTACCGTTTGGCGCATGCTCGTCTGAAGTACGAAATGGGCGAGCATTGATCCGCTAGGAACAAAGAAGCTGTGGCGACACCTCCATCGCCACGGCTTTTTCTTGCAAACAAGTAGGTTACATGGCTCGAAGTTCAGTCAATAACCGGTCAATCTCTTCTTCTGTGTTGTAGTGCAGCACGCCGATCCGCAACAACCCGCCCTGATCTTCAATTCTCAGACGTTCCGTCAGATCCAGCGCGTAGAAATTCCCGTCCCACGTGAACAGTCCCTTTTCTCCCAGTCGCGTCGCAATCTCGTGTGGACCGTGGTTCTTCATCCGAATCGATACTGTACCCACGCGCTGATCAAATTTCCTGGGATCGCGAATGCCGTAAACCGTAACGTCCGGAATCGCCAGCAATCCCGAGATCAGCTTCTCCGTCAAGTTGCGTTCGTAACGATGAATGTTCGCGTATGCAGTTTCAAGCGCTGCTCGCCGTGGAAGCGTTGTCCCGCCTGCACTCCTCCCGATGTCCGCGATATACTCCACTGCCGCCAACACACCGGCCATGCATTCGTGGTTCTGTGTTCCCGTCTCCCACGCATCCGGCAATTCGTTAGACGCCGGTCTCACTTTGTAAGGCTTCAGAGCCTTCAATCGATCGCGTTTTCCATATAGCACACCCGAGTGCGGACCAAAGAACTTATACGGAGAGCACGCCAGGAAATCGCAATCGATAGCTCGGACATCGATGAGCCCATGCGGAGCATAGTGCACCGCATCAATGAACACCAGTGATCCGGTTGTATGCGCCATTTTCGTGATTTCTGTCACTGGATTCACGGTTCCGACCGCATTCGACGCATATCCCACCGCCACCAAGCGTGTACGCGAATTCAACTTCGACTTCAGGTCCGCGAGGTTCAGTGTGCAATCTTCAGGATTGAAATCGACGCGCTGAATCTTTGCCCCGAGTTCCTCCAGCGCAACCCATGGTGAGATGTTCGCACTGTGATCCAGATTGGTGACAACAATTTCGTCGCCCGCCTTTAGAGTTCGCCCAATCGCGCGGCTTAAAGCCAACGTTAGGGTGGTCATATTCGGACCGAAAACTACTTCGTCGGCATCACAGTTGAGGAAGTCGGCCATCGCCTGGTGAGCGTTGGCAATCAACTGGTCTGATTCGCGACTTGTCGCATACTGCCCATGTGTATTGGCGTTACAGCGCACCAGGTAATCGGTGATTGCGTCAATCACGCATTGCGGAACCTGCGTTCCACCCGGCCCATCGAGGAACGCCGCTGAGTAGCCGTTGATCTTGCGCCTGAAGGCAGGGAACTGTTTCCGTACCCACTCGATGTCGAAAGAAGATTGCGCCTTCGTGGTCGGCGTACTCATCGTGAAATCTCGCTCCTTGCCACAGAGATGAAGTCCGTCAGCATCCCGTAAGCGGTCGCATCCAGCCCAGGTTTTTCTTCCGTGATAGTCAGGGCAGGGAAGATGTCGGTCTCAAAGCTAATAATAGAAGACGTGCCGGAAACCTGTGCTAGTACGCTGGATAGCGGCACACGTTCCGGTGCTACGCTTGCGTGGATTTGATCGCCCTGGCGGGTCGCGCGACAGAGAAGCTTGTACGGTGAGCCTTCGGCAAGTGCCTGCCGCACCATCTCTCCCGTGAGTTCGCGGATACCTTGTCGCTGAACCAAACTCGGGGACAGCGATACTCCCATCAACACTGTGACCAGCGCGCTCACCTTCACCGCCGCATCCCAGCCATCGATGTCTGCACTCGGATCTGTTTCCGCCACTCCAAGCTCTTGCGCCTTGCGAGTCGCCTCTTCGAGACTCCGGCCCGATTCCATTTGGCCCAGGATTACGTTTGTTGTCGAATTGAGAATTCCCGTGAAACCGCGAAGCTCGATGGCCGGCAGTGATTCGCGAAACATTGAGAAAATCGGCGTCCCGTCCATCACCGTCGATTCGAATAGGAACTTCCGACTCTTCCTCGCCGCTAATTCGAAGAGTTCAGGATAGGCGTGAACCACCGGTCCCTTGTTCGCGCTGATCGCGTGTACACGCTGCTCGAGCGCTGCGCGGATATGATCGATGGCCGGCTGACCGGTTTCGAAGTTCAGCGACGATGCCTCGAACATCACTTCGGCGCGACCCGCCCGTAACCAACCCGTTACGCTCTGGCACCGCTCACCAACGGGATCGCCAGACATGAGCCGGTCCAGTTCGAAACCGGCGGAATTCGCGATCCATCCAAGCCGCCGCGATGCTATACCGGTTATGCGAAACTCGATGCCGTGCTTGGTCCGCAGTTCATCCCGCTTGCGGTCAAGCAAGCTGATCAGAGAACGTCCAACGTTACCGAACCCGATCAGTGCCAGGTTAAAGATGCGCGGCACCGGCTAAATCTCTTCCAGCGCCGTGCGCAATAGTTTCCAGAACTGCTCCACGGTCGAGATCTGCACGCGCTCGTTCGGACTGTGCGGATCGACAATCGTCGGTCCAAACGAAATCATCTGCATGCCCGGATACTTCTCGCCGATAACGCCGCACTCCAGTCCGGCGTGCATGGCGATCAGCTTTCCTTCGTCTCCGAAGACTTTCTTATGAGCTCTCTGCAGGACCTTCACAACATCACTGTTCGGATCAGGCTTCCACCCTGGGTATCCGGTGTTTTGCTCGGTCTCGAAACCGGCCAGCCGGCATACCGTCGCGACCATCTCAGCCGCGGCGTTCTTGCTGCTTGCGATCGCGCTGCGCTGGCTGGTTGTGATTTCGATTTCATTGCCGGTTGTATTAATGATCGCAAGATTGGTGGAAGTCTGCACCAGCCCTGGAATGTCGGGGCTCATCGCCAGCACCCCGTGTGGCACACCCGCCAGCAGGTCCGCCGTCCGCTTGGCATCAGCATTGTCAAGAACCTTCTCCGAACGATTCGCCTTCTCTACCGTGATCTGTAATCCCGGATCGAACCCGCCCAACTCCTCGCGGCCACTCGCCTCCGCTGCCGAAGCAACTGACTTGAGTTCTCCTTCTTTCGCCGCGTCGATAACGACTATAACGAATGCCTCTCTCGGGATCGCATTCTGCGCGCTGCCTCCCCTGAACTCCGCTATTTCCACACCCGTTTTGAGTAGCGCTTGCACCAGTCGGCCCAGAATTCGCAGCGCATTGCCGCGTCCCTGGTGAATGTCTACACCTGAGTGTCCGCCCCTCAGTCCGGCAACCTTGATCCGATACGCCGCATTCCCGCTTGTCGGCTTCAGCGTGACCTTCGTTTTATGCTTCGACGTGACGCCACCCGCGCAGCCGATACACAGCGTGCCGGTCTCTTCGTTGTCCAGATTCAGGAAGTATTTCGATTTCAGCAATCCACCCGGAAATTCTGCCGCGCCGGTCAATCCGGTTTCTTCGTCGATAGTGAACACAAACTCCAGCGGACCATGCGCAATATCCTTGCTCTCCATCACCGCGAGTGCCGCCGCGACGCCAATGCCGTTATCCGATCCAAGTGTGGTGCCCTCGGCCTTGATCCAGTCCCCATCGCGGTACACCTTGATGGGATCGGTATCGAAGTTGAACGGAGTGCCTTCATTCTTTTCGCACACCATATCGAGGTGACCTTGTAGCAGCGCCATGGGTGCGTTTTCCCGGCCAGCGTGAGCCGGCTTGCGAACTACCGTATTTCCAACCTGGTCGTGAACTGCCTCGAGACCCGCGCGTTTTGCCACTCCCAGTACGTAATCGCGTGTCGCCTCTTCTCTAGTGGAAGGGCGTGGAATGTTGGCGATAGCATCGAAATGTTTCCAGATTTCCTTGGGTTGCAGATCAGCCAGTGCAGGTCTCATGAACGCTCCAGTAGTAATAAGGTTCCAACATCCTACAAGGGTGGCGCGTGAGCTGGAAGGGGAGAGGTCACGTAGGCAGAGTTCATCTGCTTGGGATGAATCCACAGAGCTGTGTGATAAAGTCGATCTTCCCCTGAAAATTCTTTTCGGAATCTTAATGCGCTGCGAATAATCTAGTATGTAACCGTTACCAAAACTGCCAATTTTCCATTCTGATCCGTAGATTCCTGTCGAATTTTGTCACCACTATTCGACTTACTCACAGAAATGGGAGAGGAAACTCAAGTTTTAGAATCCTTCCTCATTCTGGAAAATCAGATGAATAACTTCA
>CAYWSM010000265.1:0-1910 GCA_964460935.1 uncultured Terriglobales bacterium
CGGCCTCGCGGCATTGTCTTCACCGAAAAACATCGCGAGCATTTCGCGGAGTCCGTCAGACAACACGCCGGCTGACACCGATGCGTCCGGTGGGAGCCTCACGGAGCCAGGGAACAACACGAGCCCACCGGCGCAGATAGCAAACCGGGCCAGCTGTCCCGCCATCAAAGGGACGGACTATTTCTCTGCTCTCGAGCGCACCTGGTATCTGGACAACTGCGTCTCACCCTGAACAAGTACGAGAGACAGCATTCCGTTTCGTTCTATTGCCTGGCCATTCAGGAGCTGATGTGATGCAGCCCGTTCGAGCGGACGCTCCGGCCGACAGATTCACGCTGAATTAGATAGCGCTCCAGTACCTCTGACAGTGCTTCCGAACCTGGTCCAACTTTAAGAGCCTGGTTGGCTCGCAGCACCGCTTCATCCAGCTTGCTCATCCAGACATGCTCGACCAGCACCAGAACCACTGCAGTCTTTTCCGGTAATCGCGCGCCGATTATGTCGACATCCTCCTGAGTAAACCACTCCACGTCCTCGTCACCCGGTGCGGAAATTAGATCAGATTCGTTGGGAAGTATCTCGTTCAATTCCTGGCGCGCTACGTCGCCATTGGACCGCCGCCGAATCACCAGCAGATCGATTATGCGGATGATGTTTTTATGGCTGAGGCGCCTTAGCTCGGGGAGAATCTCCGCCTTGAAATCGTCAGGAACGAAATTTGCGACTACGTACTGCAGTGGTGGCATCAGAACCTCTCACGTTCGACAAATTCTCATGTCGTCAAAGACGGCTGCGCATCACTAGACTTTGCTATTGCAAACGCCGCAGGTTTCTTCTCGAAAGACGCACGTAACCACCCGTCAAGATGCCACGTTCAGTCACTAATAATCGCAATTGGCCTCTCCACACGAGGCCGTGATACTCACCCTGTTCTAACTGCGGCGCAAGTTGCGCTTCCGCAAGAAAGAAGGGATGTTCTGATATGCCGACAAAACCGCTGGTGTTGGTCGTGGATGATGAGCCGGGAATCCTGCGCCTGCTAGACATGCTGCTGTCCTGCGAAGGCTTCAGAGTCTTGGTCGCGGGAAGCGGCGCCGAAGCCATCAGCATCGCTGAAAACCGCCGCCCCGACATCGTGATCCTCGATGTTCGAATGCCCGACATTAGCGGCATCGAATTGATGCGTCGCCTGCGAGAGCGAATGACCACGCCCGTCATTCTCCTTACGGGTCAGTCGCAGGACTCGCAGAAGATCTACGGCCTGGAAGCTGGCGCGGACGACTACATCGTGAAACCCTTCAGTCCAAGCGAGCTGGGTGCTCGTGTGCGCGCCGTCCTACGGCGAACCGAGAGTATGCCAGGAAAAGCCAGCAAGGTGATCACCGGCGGTCTCGAAATCGACCTGGCGTCTCGTCTCGTGAAGAAAAGCGGCGAGGTAATCCTTCTGACACGGACGGAATGGCGGTTGCTCCAGCAGCTCGCGTTCAACGCGGGCCGCGTGATGCTCAACCAGGAGTTGTTGACAAAAGTGTGGGGGCCGGACTACCGCGATGATCTGCAGTACCTGAGAGTATGGATATCCCGATTACGCTCCAAGCTCGAGACGGTTCCCAGCGAGCCAAGGATTATCGAAACCTTCCCGGGAATCGGCTACATGCTCGTGGTAACCGACGGTGGCGTCGAGACTTACGACCCCGACAGCTCGGTCGCTTCGGAAGTGGATTGCGCGGTTACCGCACCCTGACCTTCCAGATCGGGACGCGTGCGCGAGTTGCCTGGCTCTGAAGCCCGTTCAGGCGGAGCGGTCGATCCATGGACGGCGCATATGTGAACGGCTGACGCATAGCCGAAATTGACTCGAATATGACCATCCTCGAGGTCTGCCGTCTTTGGACTAGGAACGTTCCTAT
>CAYWSM010000266.1:0-2500 GCA_964460935.1 uncultured Terriglobales bacterium
GGGCATCGATGATGGTGCGCGCAGTCAGCTCGGCAAAGGTCGCTTGGACGTCTGCAGGCGGCAGATTCTCGAAGCCCGGATAGCGCTGCCGTACCCACGGCAGATGAAAATCGCCACGGCCTGTGCTCTTGGGTGGCAGCTCTGTGAAGTACGGATCGCCCAGTAAGGCATCGAGCAGCGGGCGGTGCGGAGTTCCGCTGCTCGCGAAGCGCCCATCGGTATCGAAAGGCTCCTGGCGCGCCTGTGCAATCCATTCATCCATCAAGGCATTGCCGGGGCCGGTGTCGAAGCCACGTACGGCTGCCGGATCCGCGCCCGGCAGCAAGGTGAGATTCGCGATCCCGCCGATATTGACGATGGCGCGCGCTTCATCGGCGCTCGCAAACAGCGCATGGTGAAACGCGGGAACCAGCGGCGCGCCTTGCCCGCCGAGCGCGATATCGCGTCGCCGGAAATCGCCGATGGTGGTGATGCCGGTGCGTTCAGCGATAAGACCTGGGTTGCCGAGCTGCAGGGTCAACGGTCGACGACCGCCGCGATGGAAAACGGTCTGGCCGTGGCTGCCGATCGCCTCGATGGTCGATGGATCGAGGCGCTCCTGTAACAGAAGATCGGAGACGACTTCGGAGAAAACCTGGGCGACCGCTTCGTCGATCTCGCAGAGTGTTTCCAGGTCGACCGTGTGCGAACCGCCCGCCAGCGCGATGAGCCGATAGCGCAACGCAGTCGGATAGTCGCGCGACACGGTGGCCGCTACGCGAACGAAGTCGGTATCCGCGCATTCGATGAGGACTGCGTCGACAGCATCGGCGCTAGTGCCGGACATGAGGCCGACGAAACGCCGGCCCCGTCGGGCAGGATCAGTCCTTTTGGATATTGGTCGAAGTTTGTGCAAGGCGACTGGATTTTACCGCATCGAGCTGCGCAAGCAGCGGGGTTGTCGTCGACTTGAAGCGCGCCAGTTCCTGGCCGTAGATCGGCATGGCGTGCGGTAACGCGACCGTGACCGGGTTCTTGTGGATGCCGTCGACGCGGAATTCGTAATGCAGATGCGGCCCGGTAGCAAGGCCGCTCATGCCGACATAGCCGATGACCTGGCCTTGCCGTACCTTGGAGCCGACCGCGATCCCCGATCTGAAGCGCAACAAGTGACCATACGCGGTTTCGTAAGGGCCCCAATGCTTGATGACGATGAGGTTGCCGTAGCCGCCTTTGCGACCGACGAACTCAATGCGCCCGTCGCCCGTGGCCTTGACCGGCGTGCCGATGGGAGCGGCGTAATCGACGCCCTTGTGAGCGCGAATGACGTTGAGGATCGGGTGCCGGCGGTGCAGATTGAAACCGGAGCTGATGCGCGCGAAATCGACCGGTGTGCGGATGAATGCTTTGCGCGTCGATTGCCCGTCTGGCGTGTAATACGCAACGTGTCCTTCGGAATCCTGGTAGCGCACGGCGCGGTAGGTCTGGCCGTTGTTGGTGAACTCGGCCGCGATGATATCGCCGTCGCGCAGCTTCTTGCCATCTTTGTAGAGCACGTCATAGACGACGGAGAATCGATCGCCGGGCTGCAAGTCCTGAGCAAAGTCGATGTCGTAATCGAAAATGTCCGCGACCTGCAGGATCAGTCGGTCCGACAGCTTCGCTTTGCGCCCGTCCGCGAATAACGAATCTTCAATGGTGCCCGCCGTCTCGACGTTGCGGTGCTCGATCGCCGCTGTCATGGTGACGGCATCGAACCCCTTCGCGCCGCGGCGGATGTTCAGCGTCCGCGTTTCATCGAAAGCGTAGGTCAGCTCGCTGAGATGATCTCCGTCCAGGCGTACGTTCAAGGTATCGCCGGTGCGAAGATGGCGCAGCCGGGTGGCATCGCCGCCGAGCTTCATGATGCTCATCCAGTCGTCCGCGGGAAGGCCAAGCGCGGTGAAGATCTGGGAGAGATTTTGTCCGGCGCCGACACCGACGGTTTTCCATTCGCTGGCCGGCGGAACATTGACACTGTTGCCCAAGGCCGCCTGGAAGGAGGTTTGAGTATCAATGCGCAGCTCGGGACGCAGCGGCACCACATCGACTGGCGCCGCGGACGTAGCGGGCGCTACCTCGGCAACCGCGGCAGCCACGATCGGTGCGGGCGGCGTTTGGCTTTCTGGGTAGTAATACCCAATCGCGGATGCGCCTGACGCGCAAAGCCCGGTAACAAGTGCGATTCTGCGTATTGCGATCCTGCGGGCCGCCGGGCGAGCAGGGCCGGCGGCTAAGTTATACTGGCGGTGCATAATTTTTTACCGTGGTGAGCGGGAATCCGTGCCGTGCGGCGCGGACCAGGTCGTTGTTATGCGCCGGGGCTTCCGTCGCCCGACGGTACATCGTAAAAAAACATAATTCGGCGCGGATTGCAATCTTTTTTTCATGGTTCTTTGGTCTAACTGTCGCCAATCGTCATTAGCAGGGCTTTAAATGAGCGTATCGCCTGACTTCACCGAACTCGAGCGCGCGAGTGCGG
>CAYWSM010000267.1:0-6984 GCA_964460935.1 uncultured Terriglobales bacterium
CGTTGGTCAGCAAGGTCCTGCGCCAGGCTCGGACCACTGGCCACGAAGGGTTCGTTCCAGCGCCCCTGCAAGTACAAGAAAACAAGCCGCCGAAAACGGCGGCCTGAACTAGCCACGAACCATTGGGTTCCGAAACAGGGAGCATATGGAGACATTATGTGCTGCTCCGAATGTTGCTGCTTGAACACCCCTTCTGAACCATGTGGACGGAAAGATACATGTCAGTGAAATACCAGAAGCAGTGTGAAAGAAAATGGCGACATGAGAACTATTTGACTGCAATGCAGCATGCACGACAATTATCTGATCCGAATATCGTCATATATCCCTGTGGATATTGCGGAGGACTTCATATTGGGCACGCAAGAATTCGCTATGTTGCTCATCGTAAGAAGGAGCAGCGAGATCGGATTCGATCACTGCTACGCAAGATCAAACGCCACCGCCATTTGTTAAAGGAAGAGCAGGAGCGTCTGAATACTCTGAGAAAAGAACTCCGGTTGGTGCTGATCGAGTATTAGATTCGTTCGATTAAAAGGGCTGACTTAGATCAATCTATGAAGCTATGGCTCGGTGAAATCAGCCAGTTCAGGATAGGTCTCGACCAATTTCTTTGGTGCTTTTACTTTCTTGCCGGATAACATGCTCTTCGGTTGGATAGACCGTGCCCTCCCAATCCTTGTACGAAAACCCGGCAGTGCCCACAAAAATATCCATCGGATTTCCAATAACTTAACACCGTTCTGGGCTTCAGCCGGTTGACAGAGGCGCGGGACGGCGGGTAATGTAGTCCTCCTTAAAGGCGAACAAAAGGCGAATACTTGGACCTTGTTCACCTCTTTTTATGTTCTCTGTATCTGCCATCCGAAACGAAGTTGAAGCCCGTTTGGCCGAGCGTGTACCTGCCCCGTTCATGCAGCGTGTCCGGCAAGACCGGTCGACGATAAGCACTGGCATTGACGCAATCGACAAAGAAGCTGGTGGTATACCCTGCGGTGCGATCACCGAAATTGTCGCGTCACCTTGGACCTCATCTGGACAGAGGACTATACAGATGCAGTTACTGGCTTGCGCTACTCAACAGCAGTTCTGTGCGCTGATTGATGCGACGGATTCATTCGATCCGCGGTCGGCTGAGATTATGGGCGTTGATATCCAGAAACTATTGTGGGTTCGTTGCAGTGGCAAAGGATTGACGGCGTTGGAACAGGCGTTCAAATGCGCAGACCTGTTGTTGCAAGGCAGCGGAGGGTTCGGCGCAATTGTGGTGGATGTCTCCGGAATCGCCGAACGATCGATACACAAAGTACCACTGACTACTTGGTTCCGCTTCAGCCGTGTAGTGGAGCGGCTCGAGACTGCGCTGGTGTTCAGTACACCATGCCATGCTGTCGGAACCTGCTCCGCGCTGACCCTCACGTTGCACGCCAGCGAGGTGAAATGGTCAGAGACGAAACAGAATGCCCCTTCACACGGCCGTATCTTCGCGGGATTCGATTTTGCACTTGAAGTCGGATGCCGGCGGCTAAGGAAGAAGCCTGTGCAGGCCGGCCACACTGTTACCTATTCTCCGCGATGGGCCTGAGTTATGCCGTTTGCTTGCAGCTTCGCTTGTATCTGGATTCCATGTTTCCCCGTACAGGCAGCCATACGCTGCGAGCCGATCGGCTGGCGCACACATCCGGTCGCGGTGCTGGCTGGGCCCGAGGCTTTGTTGCGGGTCGTTGCTTGCAACGAAAGAGCGCAAAAAGCCGGAATAGGTACTGGGATGACCAAGCCACAGGCTGAACAGTGCCTCGGAATTATTCTGCGAAAGCGAGTCCCTGCGCAGGAACAGTCTGCTCAGGCTGCGTTGATTGACAGTGCATTCAGTTGTTCGCCGCGTGTGGAATCAACTCTCAATGGGGCCGTTACGTTAGACATCACTGGCACAGAGCGTCTCTTCGGATCAGCTCAAGCGCTGGCGTATATGTTGATGGAACGGGCCAGCTCGGTGGGGCTGGAAGCGAACGTCGCTGTCGCGGCGAATCCCGATGCCGCTCTTATCGCGGCGAAGGGCTTCGACAAAGTCACAGTGATTCCTGCGAATAAAGAAGCAGTTTACTTCTCTAAATTGGCCATCAACGTTTTGTCTCCGGAACCGGAGTGCGCGGAAATTCTGGAAGGTTGGGGAATTCGGACGTGCCGCGATCTGGCCACGCTTCCCGCTGTGCCGCTGGTTGAACGTCTCGGCCAAACAGGGCTTCATCTGCAAAAGCTCGCTCGTGGCGAGGTGAATCGCACGCTGGTTCCTGTCGATCCGGCTCCGCGCTTTGAAGAAACAGTCGAACTGGAAGATTCAGTCGATGATCTGGAGTCGCTGGCATTTATTCTCAATCGTCTGTTGAAGCAGCTCACCGCGAGACTCAATGCAAGATCGCTGGCGGCCGATCAACTGCATCTGGCGTTGGGATTGGAAATTCACCATGATCGTGATGTCCGGCACGAGCGTGTTCACACGGCATCGGCAATCCATGAACGCACGCTGAAGTTTCCAGTTCCGATCGAAGACGCCGGAGTCCTGCTGAAGCTCCTGCACCTCGATCTTGAAGCCCACAAGCCTTCGGCTCCGATCAAGAACATCGCTCTGGAGGCTACGCCTGCGAAGACTCGCTATACGCAAACTGGGTTATTCGCTCCTGCTGCGCCTGAGCCCGGGAAATTGGAAGTCACGCTGGCACGGATTCGAAACTTGGTGGGCGAATCCGATGAACTAAGCCGCAGTCGAGTCGGTTCGCCGAAAACTCGCGACTCCCACAAGCCTGATGATTTCGAGGTTGTACCGTTCGCGCCTCATGTAATCAAACACGCAAATCAGCATTCGTCGAACGGCGAACACACGGTTGCGCTCAGCCGCTTCCGTCCGCCCATCGAAGCTACTGTTCGTAATCGTGGGGGCATGCCCTGTCACATCTCCTTCCTCGAAGTGTCGTCGGCCATCCTGTGTGCTGCTGGTCCCTGGAAGACCTCCGGGAATTGGTGGACGAGGAATGATAAGTGGCATCGCGAAGAATGGGATGTGGCAGTTCAATGCAAGGAAGGTCTTGGTGTCTATCGCATTGTTCGTGACCTCAAACGCAATGCCTGGTTCGTGGAGGGACTCTACAACTAATGCAGTACGTCGAACTCCATGCCCGCAGTGCGTTCAGCTTTCTGGAAGGAGCCTCTGTCCCGGAGGCGCTGGTCTATGCGTGTGCTGAGCAACAGCTTCCGGCAATGGCCTTGCTCGATCGCAATGGTGTGTACGGATCGGCTCGATTCCATCTCTCTGCGCAACCAAACAAAATCAAGGCTCATGTTGGCGCCGAGCTGGCTGTTGCAGATGCACCTTCGCTCAGCGCTCCTTACTATCCATTATTGGTAGCAAATCGAACTGGGTACCAGAATCTGTGCCGCCTCATCACCAGGACCAAACTTCGAGCGCCGAAGAATGCTTCCACGGCCGCAATGCTGGCCGAGTTGGAAGAGCATGCGGATGGCCTGGTTTGCCTAACCGGAGATGAGTACGGGCCCCTGGCGCTTGCGCTTCAGGAAGGCGGGAAGCCCCGAGCGCGACGATTGCTCGATCAACTCGCCTCGATCTTCGGACGCGACAACCTTTATGTTGAGGTCCAACGCCACTTCCGGCCCGAGCAGGAACACCGGAATCATGCTGCCATCGAACTGGCGCGTGAATTGAAGTTGCCGTTGCTCGCCACCAACGGCGTGCTATACGCCACCTCCGGCGACCGGGAAATACTCGACGCGCTCACCTGCATCCGGCACAAATGCACGCTCGACGAAGCCGGGCGTCGCCTGCAAGTTAATGCCGAACGCCATGTCCGCAACGCCGAGCAAATGTCGCGGCTGTTTGCCGATCTGCCGGAAGCGATTGCCAACACATCTGATCTCTCATCACGACTGGAATTCACGCTCGAAAACCTGGGCTACGAGTTTCCCAAATATCCGGTGCCTGGCGGTGGAACCCAGATCGAGTTCCTGCGCGCTCAAACCATGCACGGAGCGTACGAGCGCTACCGGCCCATCACAGAACGCGCCCGTCAGCAGTTGGAACGAGAGCTCAAACTTATCGAGAAACTCGATCTCGCCGGGTACTTCTTGATCGTCTGGGACCTGATCCGATTCTGCCGGCAGAACCAGATTCTAGTGCAAGGCCGTGGATCAGCCGCCAACAGCGCTGTTTGTTATTCACTGGGCATTACCGCGGTTGATCCGATCGCTATGGATCTTCTATTCGAGAGATTCCTTTCCGAAGAACGTGGCGAGTGGCCCGATATCGATCTTGACCTCCCAAGCGGAGATCAGCGCGAGCGCGTCATCCAGTATGTGTACAACCGTGATGGCGAGCGTAGTGCGGCGATGACGGCCAACGTCATCGCTTATCGCTCGAAACTTGCGGCTCGCGAAATGGGCAAGATCCTCGGTTTCGATCCCGAGTCATTGAAGCGTTTATCGGCCGCCGCCAGTTCCTGGGAGTGGCGCGGTGCCGATGACACGTTTGAAGAGTATTTCCGTAAGGCGGGGTTCGACCTCGCGCATTCACGCATTCGCTGCTTCCTGGACCTCTGCCGACGCGTAATTGACCTGCCCCGACATCTCGGTCAGCATTCAGGTGGCATGGTGGTCTGTCAGGGAGCGCTTGATTCTGTCGTTCCCCTGGAACCCGCTTCCATGCCTGGACGAGTCGTCGTGCAGTGGGACAAAGACGATTGCGCCGATCTCGGCATCATCAAAATAGACCTGCTCGGTTTGGGCATGATGGCCGTTTTGGAAGAATCGATTGACCTCATCCGCAATGACTACGACGAAGAAGTTGACCTGGCGCATCTGCCAACCGATCAACCCGACGTTTACGACGTCATCTGCAAGGCAGATACGGTAGGCATGTTCCAAATCGAAAGCAGAGCGCAAATGGCGTCGTTGCCGCGAAACAAGCCAAGGAAGTTCTACGATCTCGTCACACAAGTTGCGCTGATTCGGCCCGGTCCGATTGTTGGCAATATGACGAATCCCTACCTGAAACGCCGTCAAGGCAAGGAGCCGGTGAAGTATCCGCATCCGTCGCTCGAATCTGTTCTAAAGCGGACCCTCGGTGTCCCGCTCTTTCAGGAACAACTCCTCCGTATGGCCATGATCTGCGCGAACTTCACCGGCGGAGAAGCGGAAGAACTCCGCCGTGCATTGGGCCACAAACGTTCGGAGCTACGCATGCAACAGATCGAAGCGAAACTGCGTGCCGGCATGGGTGCAAACGGAATCGACTCTAGTGCGCAGGACGAAATCGTGCAGTTCATTACTTCGTTCGCTCTGTACGGATTTCCGGAATCGCACTCCGCCAGTTTCGCGTTGATCGCCTATGCCAGCGCTTTTCTCAAGGTGCGCTACCTTGCGGCGTTCACCTGTGCGTTGCTGAACTGCCAGCCAATGGGGTTCTACAGTCCGGCGACCATCGTCAAAGATGCCCAGCGGCACGGCCTGAAGATCAGGCCAGTCGATGTCACCCGCTCGCATTGGAACTGCACGTTGGAGCAAGAAGGCGGCCAGATGATGTTGCGGCTGGGACTGCGCTACATCCGCGGGTTACCGCAATCGACTGCCGAAGCTTTAGTTCATTCGCGGGAGCAACATCCCTTTACCTCCATCTCCGATCTGACAATTCGAGTGACGGAATTGAGCAGGAACAATCTTCGTATGCTGGCGACGGTCGGGGCGCTCAATACAATCGAAGAGACCAGGCTTCATCGTCGCGATGCGCTATGGCAGGTACAGAAATACGGTTTGCGGGTCCCTGCGATGCTTGAAGGAGCGGTGGAACAGGAACCTCCTTCACCGCTGGCGCCTATGAACATAGAGGAACGTCTGATCGCCGACTATGAAGGCACCGGCCTAACCATTGGTCCACATCCTATGACGTACCGGCGCCAGCAATTGCGCCGTATGGGCATTGTGTCGGCCCGTGAATTACAGAAACTCCCGCACAACCGGCCGGTTGTTGCAGCGGGCTGTGTCATCACCCGCCAGCGGCCAGGAACTGCAAAGGGTCTGATCTTCCTGACTCTCGAAGATGAGACTGGACACGCCAACATCATCGTTATGCCGGATGTGTACCATGCAGATCCTATGTTGGTGCTGTCTGAACGATTCGTTCAGGTACATGGCACCGTACAGAACCAGGACGGGATTGTGCATGTCAAAGCCGAACGCATTACCCCGTTGACGATTAGCGCAGCGGGCCCGGCTTCGCATGATTTTCATTGAGAGTACTTATCCGTTTCTCCACCAACGGAATGTAATTGTGCTCCGTTTAGCTCTGCTCTGGATCACGCATCAGATCAACATAAAGTCTTTGGAGCAATGCTTGGTCCTTAGTTATACGAAATACGATGTTGCCGTCATTCCCGAAGGGCACATTCTTATCATTCGAAGGCATAAGGTTGCGAATACCGAACGCAAGCTGCACGACACCGAAGATCTCAATGAAAAAGCTTGAACTACCAATCGTGAGCAACCCCGTCAAGATGTTGGCTGTTGGTCCCGCGGCGGCGACGATACGGACATCCCTTTTGAATTGGTTTAGCGTTGTAATACGAGGCTGTAGAGCTAGTGATCCATCAAGCCACGGGCCAGCGAATCTAATATGACCTTCCACAATTAAAATTGGTCCCAGTTTCAGCGTCCCTAACTTCCAGCCAAGCGATACAGCGGCAAGCAAGTGGGCCGCCTCGTGAATCAGGGTCAGGGGAACCAGACTACCCAGAAACGTCATCACGGTTAATAGCAAATACCAAGCGTGTTCATCGATTATCCCTGTTTCGGAACCCAATGGTTCGTGGCTAGTTCAGGCCGCCGTTTTCGGCGGCTTGTTTTCTTGTACTTGCAGGGGCGCTGGAACGAACCCTTCGTGGCCAGTGGTCCGAGCCTGGCGCAGGACCTTGCTGACCAACG
>CAYWSM010000268.1:0-12400 GCA_964460935.1 uncultured Terriglobales bacterium
TATGGACTTACCAGTCCGGCGGGAATGGGGCAGGGGCGGTTTCGCATCATCCGGCAGGGGAAGGGGAAAGCGGTCGCCATCAACGAAGCTCAAAACATCGGACTATTTCACGGAACAGCGCAGTCGGCGGCTAGCAAGGGAATCAGCCTTTCGCCGAAGGTTAAGGCGATGATAACTCAGCCCAAGGGACCGCTGGCGCTAGACGATCTCGAAGAGTTCATTCGCACATGGAATGCCGGAACTGCGAGGGCCAAATGAATCGACCGATCATCAATCGAACGATTAACGCTGCAGTTCTGCTGACTCTGCTGATTGGGACCTTATCTGCTTTTGCAGGCGGTCCGCTTGTAGTTGGTGGTCCGAGTTTCGGTCAGGATGGACAGCCGTTTACCTGGGACGCAGCCGCCATGCCGATCAAATATCGAGTTGACGGCGGACCACTGAGCCAATACGGCAACACTGTCATCATCGACAATGCCAACGGTCTGCAGCGTGTGCAGTCCATGTTCGGACACTGGCAGTCGGTTCCCACAACCGCCATTTCCTATACGTTCGCTGGGCCAATCCAACCCGCAGGTTCATTCACCGGCGGCGACGTTCAAACGGTGCTTCAGTTCAACGACGTGGTTGGTTCCTGCAATAACGGCGCGCAGAACCCGATCATGTTCGACGCGAACGGAGGCATTGTCCGCGGCTTGGGACTCGATCCCGACATCATTGGATTTGCCGCGCCATGCAAACTCGACAGCGCCACCGGCCATATTGTGTCGGGATTTGCGCTGCTGAACGGCCAATTTCAGGACGGGGTGAATCAGCCTCCGGACTACGAACTGACTGCCGACCAGTTTGACGAAGCGATCACTCACGAACTGGGACACTTTTCCGGGCTCGACCACTCGCAGATCAACAACGATGTAATGACAAACGAGTATCCCGACGCGTGCGACGTGGATACTCTTGCGGGTTTGCCCCTGATGTATCCCATTGCCTATTGCCAGGCGCGAGCCAGCGAAGGGCTCCCGATCTTATCGCAGGACGATATTTCCTGGATCTCGAAACTCTATCCGTCCAGTACTTTCAGTTCCAGCTACGGAACGATCAGCGGCGTGATCTCATTTTCCGATGGAATCACCCATTGCCAGGGCGTGAACGTGATCGCACGAGCCGTCGACGATCCCAACACGCCGGAGGACGAGTCGCGACGGTTTGCTGTGTCGGTAGTTTCTGGCTACCGATTTACCGGGAATCCCGGACAATCCGTAACCGGTGACAACACAGGTGGCGACCAGCAGGGATCGCGCGACCCCAAACTGATCGGCTATTACGAGATTTCCGTGCCCCCGGGAACCTATACGGTGGAAGTGGAGAGTGTAAATCAGGCCTTTACAAGCGGCTCACGTCTGGGGCCAGTAGATCCGCCGATTATGATGCCGAGTCCTCCCGAGTTCTGGACGACCAACCAGTCTGGGTATAACGATCCCACCCTAAAGGATCCAATCACAGTTGCGCCAGGGCAAATAATCAACGGCATCAACATCATTCTCAACAATACTCTTCCACGTTTTGATCAATTCGAGGACGGAGGGGCAGACCTCTTACTACTGCGCGACCCATTCACGGCAGAACAGGCGGTACGCGCATGAGAATCGATAATCGGTGGTTCCAACTGTGTATCTTGGTTTCATTGTTGCTGCTTGTTGCGTGTGGAGGCGGAGGTGGCGGTGGTTCAAACGGTGGCGGGGGAGGGGGAAGCAATACACCGCCATTAGTGGTTACCACTACTTCACTTCCTAATGCAATTACGGGGAGTACCTATTCCACGGCTCTAACTGCCAGCGGTGGCACTCCTCCTTATAGCTGGACTCTTAGTGGGGGATTACCGCCTAACCTTGTGCTTTTCACGGGAGGAACGATCTCGGGCACTCCGTTCTACAGCGGCCAATGGGACGTAACATTTCTGGTAGCTGACTCCAGTATTCCGCGCAAGAATACGTCTGGCAGAATCGTTCTCAATGTGCTGGATCCATTCGACATTTACACCACAGACTTGCCCGGAGGACACACGAACGTAGCGTACGATGCAATTATTCAACCTCTCGGTGCGGCGGCTCAGAGCTGGCAAGTTACTGCGGGTCAACTTCCTCCAGGATTGCAGTTGACAAACTCCTCCCCGAGCCAGATCGAAGTTGCCGGTACTCCGTCGACAGCAGGAAACTACACTTTCACGGTACAGGCCACGAGCAACGATAACCCGCCACGAACTGCGAGCAAGGATTTCACTATAGCAATCGACAGTAATGCGGCCATTACGACCAGCTCTTTGCCCGATCTCATTACCCAGAAACCGTACGATGTCACACTCTCGGCTGTGAACGGAACCCCTCCATACCATTGGTCTGTGCAAGATCCCGGTTTGCCAAATGGTCTCACTCTCAACTCTGCGACAGGCGAGCTTTCGGGTACATACACGCAGCTGATCTACCAAAATCCTTATCCATTGGTGTTTCAGGTGACGGATTCGGCCGCAAACCCGACATCGAGTACCCGCTCTCTGCCTTTGCACATGATCGATGCGCTGAACGTCTATGGGTCGTATTACCAATACGCCACATTGCGCCAAGACTACTATGGGTTCTTGAACGTTTCGGGAGGCACCTACCCTTACGCGTGGTCGATCACATCGGGGAGCTTGCCTCCAGGGCTCAAGATCGACCAAAACGGCAATCTGAACGGTAAGCCGACCACGTTGGGCACGTACAATTTCACGGTGCAAGTAGCGGATTCTACCAATCCGCAACAGGTAGTTCAGACTGCGCAAAGCATTACGGTATCTCCTCCAACGCTCAATGTGATGGGCTCACTTCCGGGACGACTGCCCCTGAACGTTGCCTTTGATGGCTTTATCGCTGCGCAGGGAGGTACGCCACCATACACTTGGTCCATTTCGAACGGTTCACTTCCTCCAGGGTTGCAATTGAACACTTCGACGGGTGAAGTTAGTGGCACGCCGAATACGTTGGGCAATTACACCTTTTACGGGCAGGTGGTCGACTCGGCCTCGCAGTCAGCGTATTCCATTTTCACCATACTGGTTGACACGCCACTCGGTCGCAACGACACAATTGCCAAAGCTACAGTAATTGGAACCGGATACACGTCGGCGACGCTTAGCCCGTACGCAGATCCGGTGGACACTGCCAATCCCGATACAGACTACTACAAGATTTACGCCAACCCGGGCTCAACGGTAGATATTAGGGTGAGCAGGACTTATGACGTTCTCGATCCAGTACTGGAGTTAGTGGATGCGAATGGCTCCCGCTTGAACACCTGCAATCTGCCGCCAAACTTCACCGGCAATTTCACCAGTAGTTGCCTAAATGACGATATCAATCCGGGAATCGACCGCGACTCCGAGTTGGAGTTTAAGCCGTCAGGAAACCAGGGAACGCAGACGATCTTCTACGCTCACGTGCTCGATTGGCGCGGCGACGCACGTCCCGATATGTTGTACACGATCTATATTGATGGGGCAGTGGGTGCACTCTCCATTGACGGCGGAGGCTCCTTAGGAGAGGCAACAAAAGGCGTAGCGGTCAATTGGCAGCCCACGGCTACTGGTGGTACAGGCACCCTCACGTGGAGCGTTGTTCAGGGATCGCTGCCGCCAGGTTTGTCACTGGATCCGAGCGGATTATTGACCGGCGTGCCCACGACCACCGGCGACTTTGATTTCACTTTACAAGTGAAAGATTCGGGAAATCCCCCTCAGACGGCGAGCCGTAGCTTCTCGATTAAGATTACCGATCCCGTTAAGATTACGAACCTGAACCAAATCCCCCCAGGCTGCGCCATGCAGCCGTTTGCATACCAATTGGTGGCCACAGGAGGTATCACGCCTTATTCCTGGTCATTGAGCAGTGATTACGGTGCCAATCTGGGAATCGATTGGCAGACGGGAGAATTAAGGGGAACTCCGTCAGCTGCAGGGACCTATCAGATCTACATAGAAGTCCATGATTACTACTACAAGGGTGATAGCGGTTCGGTGAACTGGACAGTGAATAACTGTCAATAAACCGTTCTTAACTCATAATCGCCCGGCAGAATTGCCGGGCTTTTCTATTCCCAATCGAAAGTGCATCCAGGGACGAAACCTCCTCTCCGCGTGACGAAAAATTCGCCTGGCCATTCCGTTGTCACCGATGGTGACAACACTCTCGCGCAAAAATAAATATCGCCTTACGATATTTATGGACGTCTAACCCAACTCCGCTTCCAAAACTCATATGCCATTAACCTGGTGCATTCCGAAAATTGGAACATTTCCTGTGGAAAACCTTGTAAATGTCTCATGAAAAACTCTCATTGGCGTGGCATCTCGCGTGCCTTATTCGCTGTGGGACTGTGATGTTGGGCACTTCTTTCCAATCAGACTCTAATCCCAGACAGCATTCAAGGAGATAACATGCGCTCTCGGTGCGCAGCGTTAATAGCATTACTGTGTATCTTCACGATGTCGTTGATGGCCCAGGAGATCACGGGCGATATTCGCGGCATCGTGCATGATCCTTCCGGAGCAGTGGTTAGCGGCGCCAAAGTCCAGGTTACGAACACCGATCGCAACACGATCGTCCGTAATCTGACGACGAATCCAGACGGTTCTTATGTGGCTGCTTATCTGCCTATCGGTACGTACAAGGTCACCATTACCGCGGAAGGATTCCAGACCTTCACGGCCGACAATATCGTCATTAACGTTCACGACCGCCGCACCCTCGATGCTAACCTGCTCGTCGGCGGAACCTCCAACACTGTCACCGTGCAGGAAGCGCCGGCGCAGGTGAATCTCGAAGACGCCACAGCTTCCGGCTTGCTGACCGGAACACAGATCCGCGAACTGTCTATCGCTACCCGCAACTACGAACAGCTTGTCTCGCTGGTCCCGGGTGTGTCGTCGAACCTGGCGTCCGATCAGCTCTTTATTGGCGTCACCAATCCGACCGGCACTTCGAACCAGGTCAACTTTTCCGTGAACGGCAACCGTCCTACGCAAAACAATTGGACGCTCGACGGCTCTGACAACGTGGACCGCGGCGCGAACCTGACGCTGCTCAACTATCCCAGCGTCGATTCCATCGCCGAATTCAACGTGCTCCGTTCGAACTACCTCCCGGAGCACGGTCGCAGCTCTAGCGGTGAAGTTACGGTCATTACCCGCAGCGGCACCAGCCAGTTGCACGGCAGCGCTTATGAGTTCTTCCGCAACGACGTTCTGAACGCCAACAACTTCTTCAACAATCGCAACGGCATCGACAAGCCCGAGCTTCGCTGGAACGACTTCGGCTTCACTTTGGGTGGACCGCTTTACGTTCCGAAGGTTTATGAGAAGAAAGATAAGACGTTCTTCTTCTACTCGCAGGAATGGCGTCGCATCATCACCTACAACACCTTCGCGAGTTCTCAACTGCCAACCGCAGCAGAAATGGCGGGCACCTTTGCCAGTCCCGTTTGCACGGCTGTAAACACTAGTGGCGCGTGCACGGCTACCGGAACGCAAGTCGCCAATATCAATCCGGTCGCGCAGGCTTACATCAATGACATTTACTCAAAAATTCCCACGCCCGATGCAAGCGGCGTTCTGACGTGGGTAGGACGTAACATCTTCAACTACCGCGAAGAGAACGTCCGCATCGATCACACCTTCAACTCGAAATTCAGCGTGTTCGGCCGATTTCTCGACGACTCGATTCCGACTCAGGAACCGGGTGGCTTGTTCACTGGCCTCGGCATCCCAGGCGTGTCGAATACCAGCACAAATTCACCGGGCCGCAACGTCTCGATACACGGTACATGGACGATCACCCCGACGTGGCTGGCTGATCTCGGCTATGCATACTCGTACGGTGCGGTGGTAAGCACGCCTTCCGGTACGAGCCTGCTGGCTAACTCTCCTGATATTAATCCGACGCTGCCCTTCGGCCTTTCGGGACGCGTGCCCGATATCTCTTTCACGCAAGGACAGGGCATTACAGGATTCGGCCCGTATCGCGACTACAACCGCAATCACAACTTCTTCGCGAATTTGACGAAGGCGTACGGATCGCACGCATTTAAGTTCGGCGTTACATACAACCACTACACCAAAGACGAGAACGTAAATGGCGGCCGCGGAAATAACGGCACCTATAACTTTGATGATACCGTTTCAGAAGGTCCGGCCAACGGCACCTTCCAGCAGGCTTGGGCGAACTTCCTGATCGGCAACGTTAATTCGTTCCAGCAGACCAACATCGACTTCCGCGCGCTGGTTCATCAGAATCAGGTGGAATTCTATGGACAGGATTCGTGGCGTCTCCGTCCGAACCTGACCCTCGACTACGGCCTCCGTTACTCACTGTTCATGGCTCCCACCTATGGCAACGGTCTCCTCACCACATTCGATCCGGCGCTATACAACCCGGCGAATGCTCCAGCGATCGATTCGAACGGACTGTACGTGACCGCTCCAACGTCTCCCTACCTGAACGGCGTTATCATCGGCGGACAGAATTCACCCTATGGTGATGCGGTACAGCAGACGGTGAAAGATGCGTTTGCGCCTCGTATCGGACTTGCCTGGGATCCGACCGGACACGGCACTACCTCGATTCGCACTGGATTCGGCATCTTCTACGACTCGCCTGCGGTCAACTCCGTGGAGCAGTTCCAGCCGGACAATCCACCCTTTGTGAACTCGACTAACATCACCAACACGAACATGCAGAACCCCGCCTCCGGAATAGCGGACGTGAACCTGGCTCCTCCGTTCGTGGGCGGCGTGGCCTCCAACTGGAAGCAGCCGTACTCGATGATGTGGAACCTTGACGTGCAGCGTCAACTCACTCCTACAACGACTATTGATGTAGGTTATTACGGCACGGCTGGTCGTCACCTCATCGGTGTGGTCGATATCAATCAGCCGCAGGCGGGGGCGTTCCAGTCGATCGGTTTAACGAGCCCGGTAGGCGCGGGTCTGCCGACGCAGCAGTTGAACCAGATTCGTCCATACCTCGGTTATGACGCAATCGATCTCTTCGAACCCGTCTTCACCTCGAACTACAACGGCTTGCAGGCGCAGTTGCAGAAGCACTTCTCGGCTAACTCGACCATCGTAATCAACTACACCTGGTCACACGCTCTGGGCACCGCTTCCACCGACTACCGCGCTCCACAGGACTCGAGTAACCTCAGCGGGGAATACGGCAACCTCGACTATGATCGTCGTCACGTGTTCAACGCCAGCTACGTGTACAACCTGCCGTTCTACAAGAACCAGGAAGGCTTCACTGGACGCGTGCTTGGCGGTTGGGAAGTTTCCGGCATCGTTTATCTGAACAGTGGCAATCACCTGACACCATCGTGGTCGGCGGATCCCGCTGGCATCGGTGTGCGCGATCCCAACACCTTCGAAGGTGGACGTCCGGATCAGGTCGGCGATCCAAATTCCAACGCTCCGCACACGATCGACGAATGGTTCAACACCGATGCATTCGCCAAAGTGCCGGCCGGACAGATTCGTCCGGGTAATGCTTCGCGCGGTTCAATCGTTGGTCCTGGTTATGCGCGTTGGGATGCTTCGCTGTTCAAGAACACCAAAATCAGCGAGCGCTTCAATCTGCAGTTCCGCGCGGAAGCGTTCAACGTGCTGAACCACACCAACTACAACAATCCCGCTTCTGCGTCGATCACGAGCAGCCTCTACGGCAAGATCACAACCGCTCGCGATCCCCGCCAGATCCAGTTGGCTCTGAAGCTGATGTTCTAGTCTTTATCTGGCCGAAACACCAGGGGCGCCGGATTTCCGGCGCCCTTTTCTTGTCACAAATATTTTTTAAAAAAGGGAAACAACTTTCCATTTTTGTGCAGGAGATTGCGATCGATTTCCGGAAATCGATCGCAAATTGCCACATCTGTCGCTTCGTTTCCCGTTGTGGAACGGGTGAACAGGTTTTCCTGAAGTTTAACGCTTCCATGTCGCAGGTTGGTGCTAACGTATTCGTTAGGAGGTCGAGAATTGAAAGTACATAGTTTGGTTTTATTGCTCGCTATCATCTTGAGCGTCAGTTTGGCTTTCGCGGACTTACTGCCTGTCGGCCAACCGGTTCTGTCGGGAAGTTGGACACAGCAGTTCGAAGAAAGTGGAGTTGGGCCATTCAATAACATCAATTTCAATATCATTACTCCAGGCGTTACCTGGGGCGACCCGAGCCACCCGAACGGATTGGATGGTTTTGTCGCCAGCGACGGAAGCGAATGGGGAAGTGCGGTAGTTAATGATACGAATGCATGGGCCTACGATAATTGGTACGGCGTTGGATATCCCGATAGCCTTACCTTCTATGCTACGTTCTCATCCGATCCGAGTACTCCTTTTAGCGCCATTTTCTACACATGGAATGATCAGCAGTTGGTAGATAACCTCCTCGTTAATTGGGACGGTTCCAATTGGACCATCACTCCGTACAGCACGCCGGAACCGGCATCGCTGATGCTTCTCGGCAGTGGGCTGTTAGGACTGGTCCTTCGCCGTAAACTCAGTTCCTAATCCATTTATCCACATCACTTACGGTGCCCCATTCAAGCCTGCTCTTGGCTTGAGTGGGGCAGTTAGCCGACAGATGCAGGTGTCATCCTGAGGAGGGTGCAAGCCCGACGAAGGATCTATGCTTTGGGTGTGTTTGATCTACCCACTGCACTCACTTCGCACTTCGTCCCTTTCCTCTACTCTCCCATCACCTTAATGATCAGCCGCTTCGGCCTCTGTCCATCGAACTCCGCATAGAAAACACGCTGCCATGGGCCAAGATCGAGTTTCCCATTCGTGATCGGCACGATTACCTCGTGGTGCACCAGCATCGACTTCAGATGCGAATCGCCGTTAGTTTCGCCGGTATCGTGATGCCGATAGTCATCACGATACGGAGCCAATTGCTCCAACCATTCGTCGATATCTTCAATCAGCCCGGACTCATTGTCGTTGACATAAACGCCCGCGGTGATGTGCATGGCCGAGACGAGTACCATGCCTTCCTTCACCCCGCTCTTACGGACGGCCGCATCAACCTGCGGCGTAATGTGGATGTATTCGCGATGCTTGCTGGTGTTGAACGTCAAGTATTCGGTATGGAATTTCATAAGAAGGTTTTCAGGCGCTCAGTCTATCAGCTATTTAGTGATATCCGACTTCGGCGCCGAAAGGCTGATGAACTGAGAGACTGGCCGGCTGAGTGTCTCCTAGAGATACTGCTTAATCGTGTCTCGGTGCCGCGTATACAAGAAGCTGACCAGTAGAAGTGCGCAGCCCATGATGATGAATGTGATGTAACGGTCGCGCGGGTTCAGTCCCCATACATCAATGATGACAATCTTGCCCACGCACAGCAACAGAAGTGCAAGCCCGCTGAGCCGGTAGCTGCGCTCGTTTACCCACAATGCGAAAAAGAACACGAGTACGGCTTCGAGTCCCCACGACACTGTTGTCAGTCCGCTGCGCATTTCCAGACCAAGCAATATGGTCGTCAACAGCAGCGGAACGAAGAACAGGGTCTGCTCCGGCCGTTCGAAGAATCCGCGCAAGGTAAGTTCTATTGGCCTCTCGTCGGGCGGGCCTTGTATTTTGCGTATGCGGAAACAGAAATACAGGGCCGCAAACAGAACGGCAGACGCAGCGGCCACCGCGAGACTGCGATCCGTCCATCCGGGAGTCAAGTTGTCGAAGTTATAGAAAACAGCGCGTACCAGGACAATCAGCGAAAGAATCACGCCTTGTTGCGTGAATACCGAATTGCTCAATAGAAATGCCACGGCGAGAGGAGTCAACGTTACAAATGCCCACGATGTAACCGTCCAGTCCGGTTGCGTTTCATACCATGAGAGCGCCAACACGGTCGCGGTGCCCAGCCAGGAAAAAAGCAGCGCAATATGTCGTTCGTTATCCGTATCGACCTTCGATTGACTGGCGAAAACATAAAAGCAGGCAAGAGCGATTGGGATCACGCTGTACACGCGCGCACCGAGTTCGCCAGGGTGTGGTCCAACTGCCAGATTGAAGAGCAGCATTCGAATAAACGCTGCGCCGATGGTAAGGAAGGCTTGCCATCGCAATCCTTGGTCCCGATTGCGCAGTCCGATCTGAAATAAAATCACCCCGAACATGCACCACATCAGAGCGATATAGACCGGCTCAGCTTCAAACCAGATGAGTGTCGCCACCAAGATCGATGCAGTCCACGTATAGACGGCTGATAGGGAACTCGCAACGTTCTTTCTCGTGAATCCGGTCCAATGCGCGGTTAGGTAGTACAGTCCCGCAACAATACCGACAGTGACGAGTCGCAGGCTGATGCCGCGGAATTCTCTCGTCGATTCAAGATTCACGACGAGAACTCGAATCAGCGCGGCCGCGCCGAGAATATTCGCCTGAATAGCGATACGGTCGGATTTGAATCGGCTCGCAATGATAGCCAATGTCAACGCCAGCACGCCCCACGCGACTGCTGTCCAGACATCTGGGAAGGCCATCCATAACGACGCAGCCGCAAGCGTCGCCGCCGCGTACGATGTAACTCCGAGCAGTTGGCCGTCGATCTCCCCAGAGAATGTATCTGGCCATCTTCGCGAGAACCAGTGAGAGTTGGAGTAAAAAACTATCGCGCCGAGACCCACCACAAGCAAGCCAACACGGTAGTTCGGCGCCATGTTGATGTGTTCAATGCGGTCCATGAGGACGCGGAATGTATTGACGCCGAGCATCTGTCCGGCTGTGGCAATTCCCGCGACAAGTCCCAGGCGCGTAAACACAATCTCGTTGCTCCATATCCCGATCAGGAAGAGTGCCTCGGATTCCATGATCCATAGCACGGACACGTTCGATCCGGAGTAGCGGAAGGGAATGGCGGCAATCAGGAGCGTTGCGCCGATCGTGCTCAGGACGGCAAATGCCATCCGCCGGCGTTTCGTCGTCGGAAACTGCCCGAGGATTATTTCTACTGCCCCGAGTGCCAGCAAAACCCAGAATGCCCACTCCGGATGCAGGGATTGGTACCGCATCAGCATTAGAAGAAATGCGGTGTTCAACATTGCCGCAACTGTTGAAACGTGTTCTTCAGAATCAACATCGACACGACGCGCTACATAAGAAACGCGATAGATGAACCAGTAGGAAACCAGGATGGCAGCGCTGGGGAGGAATTCAGTAAATGATTGGCGGTTCTCACCCATCGGCTCAAGGATGGATCGCAACCAAAAATAGTGGTTCAAATAAGTCGCGAGAATTCCAAACACTTCCAGCTCGAACCATCGGCGTTGCCTGACGATCAGCACGATCCCGAGCGCGAGAACTACACCGGCACTAAGCGAATAGACATTAACGCGACTGACGAAAATCGTCAGATAGGCGAGCAGAAATGCGAGTCCGGTAACCACTTGCGAGTTGTAGCGCAACGTATGTGCCACCATTGCAAGGGCGACGGCGAGCATTAAAACAAGATCAAGTAACTGCGACGATAGAACCTGCGCAGCAGGCACGTGGTACATCGCGTACGTGGTGAAGAAAAGCAGCGCCCATCCCCCGGCGATTCCTGCACGTGCAAGAATGCGGTAGCGCTCCAGTCGCTCGCTCCAAACTCCCGCTCCTAGCAGTGCCAGAGATGTCACGAATCCAACCAGCACTTTGCCCGCTGGTCCCATTGTTTTGAGTTGATAAGCAAGGAAGAACGCGACACCCATTACGAGCAGCACGATTCCAACCTTGTTCAGCCAGTTCTTACCGAGTAGGTCTTCGATGCCGCCACTGCTGCGAATCTTGTCTGCTAATGTTTGCGTTTCTTCGGCAGCCACAATCGGCGGTAAGGGAGGCATTTCAGTTGGTGTTGCCGCTGGTGTGACAAGCGGAGGAGGTTCGATCTTCGGTGGCGATGTCGGCTCTGGTCGCGGGATCTTCTCAGTGGTTTTGGACTCGACGGCCGGCTCAACGGGGTGAGGTTCTGGAACAATCGTCGGTTCTGGTAATGGGATTGGTGGCGTTATCGTCCGTGTTACAGGAACTTCACTAGGTGAGGGCTTCTCCAGTTTCCTTAAGGTAGTTTCAATCTCATGAAGCCGTTGCGTCAGTGCGCCAAACTGCCGTTCAACCTTGTCGGACTGTTCGCGGATGTGGCTGTGCAGAATCCACAAAACAATCCAAGGCCCGAAAAATATGCCGAATGCAAGGACTCCGAGGAGTAGTTCCATAAGAGTTCAGCCGCCAATTCTATCTATTGGATAGCGGCGAACCAAGAGCGCCGTGAAAGCAGTGAAGCTTTTGAGTCTTCCGCTCGGTGACGAAAGTAATGCAGGAGTCTTAAATAGCCATCTATTG
>CAYWSM010000269.1:0-8007 GCA_964460935.1 uncultured Terriglobales bacterium
GCTTCGTAGTATCCGATCTTCGATCCGCCCTCGCGCGCCGTCCAAAGCTTTTTGCCTTTGCGCTTAACATTGTTCGCGACCACGGCCGAGGCCCCTTCGAGAATCGGCTGTGTCGAGCGGTAATTCTGTTCGAGGCGTACGATCTTCGCTTCCGGGAAATCGCGTTCGAACTCAAGGATGTTGCGGATGTCAGCCCCTCGCCACGAGTAGATTGACTGGTCTTCATCGCCCACGGCGCAGATGTTGTGGTGCTCACCCGCGAGCAGCTTCATCAGCTCGTACTGCGGACGGTTGGTGTCCTGATACTCGTCCACCAGAACATACTGGAATCGCCGCTGGTAATGATGGCGAACCTTCTCCACTGACTTCAGCAGCCGCACGGCTTCAAGCAGCAGATCGTCGAAATCGAGTGCGTTCGCCTTGCGCAACTCCTGCCGGTAGATCTCATACACATGCGCAATCTGTTCGGTCTTCGGATCGCCCGACTGTAAATAGACCTCCTGCGGATCGAGCATGTGGTTCTTTGCCCACGAGATCCGCGACAGAACATTGCGCGGTGTGAGTTGCTTGTCATCAAGCCCAAGCCGCCGGATCGCCGCTTTCACCAGTTGCTGCTGATCGGTCTCATCGTAGATGGCGAAGTCTTTGGTGTGGCCCAGATTGCCGATCCGCATCGCCTCGATGTCGCGTCGCAGCACACGCACGCACAGCGAGTGGAAGGTTGAAACCCACGGCTTCGCGACCGAGAATCCACCGGCGAGATGCTCGACGCGCTCTGCCATCTCCTGCGCGGCCTTGTTCGTAAAAGTGACCGCGAGAATTGCATCGGGCGAAATGCCCTTCTCCTGCAGCATGTACACGATGCGGTAGGTGATGACGCGCGTCTTCCCCGAGCCCGCACCCGCGAGGATGAGGAGCGGCCCCTCGGTCGTGATCACCGCTTCGTGTTGCTGGGGATTGAGTCCGTGAAGAAAGTCCACTGCTTTTTCAGTTTACCCGATGTAGCGCCAGCGACTCGCCGGCACGGAAGTCCTGAACCATCGTATTTGATTGGTAGCGCCGGCGTCTCGCCGGCTGTAATGTGGGCGTCCCGCCCACATTAACCCACCCACTGCCAATGAATTAATCCGGCCATTCCTGGATTTGACCTCACGTAATGAACAGCACGATCGAGTTCCGCAGCATCTCGGATCAGCCGACCGTAATACTCCCGCTGCCAGAAAGGTCCGGTTCTGCCTAATAGACGATTAGCTTCTTTGGCCGTGAATGACTTGAGCGAATGCATTACCTTCGACAAAGATCGATCCGGCAGCATCTTGAAAACGAGATGCACGTGATTCGGCATTACTACCCAAGCAATCAATCGATAATCCTTCCCATCCAGATGTTGAATCGCGTTCGCGACAAGTTTCGCGATAGCCGGCTGCCTCAAGTAGCATGCGCCGTTACAACGATCCAAATACGATTCAACCTGTTTGGCGGAAGGTCGTTGGTCCTTCGGCAGCTTAAGGGGAAGCGTTTTACGTTCCGCAACCTCTTCCCGCATCGATTCTGGAGCAGTGTCGTACAGCCTGAATGTCACGAAATACGTTCCACCATCGGTTTCCCAATGTGGAAGCGGTCGATGACCGCGATCACGAATCTTGATATCACCAGCGCTGGGGCGAGACGCCCCACCGACAGCCGGCGAGACGCCGGCGCTACTTTTGCTTTCGTCGTTCATTAATGCGGCGTCGTCCGCGTCACGCCCTCGCCAGGCTTCTTCGCCGCTTTGCGCGCGTCCGAGCACTCTTCGCACGGACAGAACGCTCGCAAGAACTCCCACGAGTAGATGCCATGCTCGTGACCGTCATTCCACGTGAACCGGATCGCATATTTCCCAACACCGGCCGCTTCGGTCGGCTTGGCAGCCGGCTTGAACATCGGCAACGCTCCCGGCGCGGGCTTCTCCGGTTCGCCCGGCTCCCGGTTTGTCTTCACGCGATCCTGGTCGCACATCGCGCAGGGACACGCATTCCGTAGATAGACAAAGCTATAGTGGCTCCGATGGCCGTCTTTCCACTCAATATCCACGCCCTGGCCGGTGGTCAGATGTATCTTCACAGCCTTGGGATCCGTGGCCAGCGGATTCTTTGGCGGAGCTATCGGCATATAGCCAGTATCGCATGCCGACGGAGTTGCCGAAGCGACCACTTTTCCGCTAAAATCAATGTTTTGCACCACTAGTTCTGAAGGATTCTGAGGAAGTCATGGCACAGGTATGTTCGGTTTGCGGCAAGAAGCCGCGCAGCGGTAACAACGTCAGCCACGCCCACAATGTGACCAAGCGGCGCTGGAATATCAATTTGCGCCCGGTCCGCGCCAAAGTGGCGGGCGGCAGCAAGCGCGTTCGCGTGTGCGCGTCCTGCCTGCGCAGCGGCAAAGTCGTTAAGGCGTAGAGCCGTTTTACAGTTTTTTACGGACACAGTCCGTCGATACAGCCTCCCCTCGTGGGAGGCTGATTTGTGTTGATGCTGGATTTACTGTCATCCCAGACAAAAGAAAAAGGGCGACTCCGTGAGTCGCCCCAAACGCCTGATGGCGGCTCTTACTTGGCTGCCACTGGTTTTCTCGCCGACAGCAACTGCCGCAGCACGTACTGAAGTATGCCACCGTGCTTGTAGTACAGCACCTCCTGCGGAGTATCGATGCGCAACGTGGCGTTGAACTCCTTGGTGCTGCCGTCGGTCTTCTTTACTTTGATTTTCAAGATCGTAGCCGGCTTGTAGTTGTCGAGCACCTGCGTGAGTCCGGTAATGTCGAATGTCTCCTCGCCGCTAAGGCCGAGCGAGTCGGCGTCTTGGCCTTCCTGGAACTGCAACGGCAGGATGCCCATGCCAACCAGGTTCGAGCGATGAATGCGCTCGAAGCTCTCGGCGATCACGGCCTTCACACCTTGCAACGCCGGGCCTTTCGCGGCCCAGTCACGCGACGAGCCTGATCCATATTCCTTGCCGGCGAGAATGATGAGCGGCACACCTTCGCTCTGGTACTTCATCGCCGCATCGAAGATCGACATCTCTTCGTTGCTTGGCAGGTGGCGCGTGTAGCCGCCTTCGCGATTCGGAACCATCTTGTTGCGGATACGCGTGTTGGCAAAAGTTCCGCGCACCATTACCTCGTGGTTGCCGCGTCGCGATCCGTAGGAGTTGAAATCGCGCGGCTGCACGCCGTGCGCGATCAGATATTTTCCTGCCGGAGAATCCGGCTTGATCGATCCCGCCGGAGAAATGTGGTCGGTTGTGATCGAATGGCCAAGTTTCGCCAGCACGCGGGCGCTCACGATATCGGTCACCGGCTTCGTCTGCATCGACATGCCATCAAAGTACGGCGCCTTCTTGATGTACGTGGAGTTCGCGTCCCAAGCGAACGTGTCGCCGGTCGGCACCTGCAGCCCGCGCCAGCGCGCATCGCCTTCGAAAACTTCGCTGTAGGTCTTTTTGTACTGATCGGCCTGCACAGCCTTGGCGATCGTGTCGGCGACTTCCTTTTCGGTCGGCCAGATATCCCGCAGGTAAACCGGCTTGCCGTCTTTGCCGCTGCCGATCGGCTCATTCGCCGGATCGAAATCGATACGCCCCGCGAGAGCCAAAGCCACGACGAGCGGCGGCGACATCAGGTAATTGGCACGAACTTCGGAGTTAATGCGGCCTTCGAAGTTGCGGTTTCCAGAGAGCACGGAGGCAACGACCAGTTCCTTGTTGCCGATCTCGGCGGAAATCTCCTCCGGCAGCGGGCCAGAATTGCCGATGCACGTGGTGCATCCATAGCCGACAACGTTGAACTTTAGCTTCTCGAGATAAGGCAACAGTCCGGCTGCCCGATAGTATTCGGTAACAACTTTCGATCCCGGCGCCAGCGAGGTCTTCACCCATGCTGGAGTTTCCAGTCCCTTTTCGACTGCCTTCTTGGCAAGAATGCCGGCGGCGATCATCACACCGGGATTCGAAGTATTGGTGCAGCTCGTGATAGCGGCGATCACCACGCTGCCGTTGTGAAGCTTGTCTCCATTGCTGGATACTGCGGGCTTGGCGCCTTTCGACGCAGGCTTCAACGACGGCAACGCTTCCGCAAATGATTTTCCGACCTGTGGAAGCGCCACGCGATCCTGCGGACGCTTTGGCCCGGCGACGCTTGGCACCACCGATGCCAAGTCGAGATCGAGCACCTTCGAGTAGGTTGCTTCCGGCTGGCTCTTGCCATGGAACATGCCTTGTTCCTTGCAGTACGCTTCCACCAGTTTGATTTGCTCTTCGCTGCGCCCGCTGAGCCGCAGATAATTGAGCGTCTCTTCATCGACCGGGAAGATACCGCAGGTCGCGCCGTACTCCGGAGACATATTCGCGATCGTTGCGCGGTCCGCGAGCGGCAGCGTGTGCAGGCTGGGGCCGAAGTACTCCACGAACTTGCCGACCACACCCTCCTTGCGCAGCATCTCCGTGATGGTGAGCACGAGGTCAGTGGCGGTCGTGCCTTCCTTTAGCTTGCCGCTCAGGCGCACGCCGACAACCTGCGGAATCAGCATCGAGACTGGCTGATTCAACATCGCGGCCTCGGCCTCGATTCCACCCACGCCCCAGCCGAGCACGCCGAGTCCGTTGATCATCGTAGTGTGCGAGTCGGTACCGACCAGTGTGTCGGGATACGCGACCCCCTGCTTGTTCACAAACACCACGCGTGCCAGGTACTCAAGATTCACCTGATGAACGATTCCCGTGTCGGGCGGGACAATGGCGAAATTCTCGAATGCCGTCTGTCCCCAGCGCAGGAACTGGTAGCGCTCCTTATTGCGCAGGAACTCCAATTCTGCGTTCAGATCGAGCGCCTTCGGTGTGCCGAATTCATCCACCTGCACCGAGTGGTCGATCACCAGTTCCGCCGGCTGAATCGGATTGATAACCGACGGATCACCGCCGAGCGCCTTCACGGCGTCGCGCATGGCAGCCAGATCGACCACCGCCGGAACGCCGGTGAAGTCCTGCATCAGCACGCGCGACGGCGAGAACTGGATCTCTTTTGTGGGAACCGCTTTGGGATCCCAATTCACCAGCGCCATCACGTCTTCGCGCTTCACGTTGCGTCCGTCTTCGGTGCGGAGCAGGTTTTCGAGCAAAATGCGATGTGCGTAAGGAAGGTGCGTCGTCTTGTGACCGGCCTTGTCGAGCGCATCAAGCCGGTAGATCTCGTATTGTTTGTCGCCGACACGGAGGGTAGAACGGCTGCCGAATGAATTGCTCATAAGTACGCCTTCACAATTAGGGGATTTTGGGCGCAGGGAAAGGCTTTACACAGGAAACAACAGAACCCCACGCCCGAACTAATTAGTTTAGTCCTCGGGATGAACACCGGGAAGTGCCCTGCGTCACAATGGTTATGTTCACGAAAAAGCTGCTGACTATCGGAAGAGCATAATGTATAGACGAATATGTTCAACCAGACGTGCATGCCCCTTGAAACTGGCTCGCTAGGAAGAGACCTTCCTCCCCACCGCCACCCTCGGTATCCCCTGCAGGTCCGGCACGAAGTGAACATCACTCCAGCCCTTCAGCAACTCTTCCAATAATGGCGACTGCGTGTAGCCGATTTCGATCAACAGCCACCCTCCCGGCTTCAGCACATGCTGCGCTTGCTCGATGAGCTTGCGAATCAGTTCCGGTCCTTCCGGCCCGCCGAAGACCGCCATGTGCGGCTCGAACTTTCGCACCTGCGCCTGCACTTTGTCGGCCTCGCACTCTCCCACATAAGGGGGATTCGAGACGATGATGTCGGCGAACTCCGCTGGGAAGCCTTGCAGAATGTCGGTGATATGGAACCGAACACGTTCCAGCCGCAATCGGGCAGCATTGGCGCGCGCGATCTCCAGAGCATCGGGAGAAAGATCGACAGCGTGAACCTCCGCGCGCGGAAGCTCATTCTCCAGAGCTAGCGCGATGCAGCCCGATCCGGTGCCAACGTCGATGATCACCGGATGATCTATTTTGTCTGCGATCTCGATCGCGGTTTCGACGAGATGTTCGGTCTCAGGCCGCGGAATTAACACGGCAGGCGTGACTAAGAAGTCGAGCCCCCAGAACTCCTGGTGCCCGGTGATGTATTGTGCCGGAACTCCGCGTGCACGCTCGGCAATCGCTTCTTCGTATCGCTGCTTTTCGTCTTCGGTCAGTTCGCGTTCCGGATACGCGTACAGGTGCGCCCGGTTGCACCCGATGGCGAACATCATCAGTGTTTCGGCGTTCAGCCGAGGCGAACCAACAGCGTTCTTCTCGAATACATCAACAGCCCACCGGAGTGCGTCACGGAGCTGCATAAGAGAGTTCGTCAGTCCATCACTACATTGGTAACAGTAAAACGCCGGTCGAAGGTGACCGGCGTCCACAACTCACAGAGTTTAACCGCGTTCGAACGTGTGCTTCTTCTGAAGCTCGTCCAATTGGGTTTTCATGTCTGCCCGGAAACTATCGGCGTGTTTGGAGATGCTGTCGGTAGCCGTGGCACGATCGCCATCCAGCCTGATCAGTCCCTGGCTCACGAGTTTACCCGCCAACTGGCGCAACCGGTCAGTCGTGGTATTCACATACAGTGCATCGACCGGATCGGCAATCAGCGTCTCGCCCTTGCCGCTCCGGTTGGTCCAATAGACCTTGCGCAGTAACAGTTGGGTTAGCTCGTCATCGCTAGCTGCCGGGAAAGCCCATTGGTTCGCCTTGAAGTTGTAGTAGCGGCTGTTGAAAAGCACCGGCACCAGCTTCGGTGACTTCACAAACTCCAATTGCTTACGATCGACTTCCTTACGCAGCGCGTTGATCACCGGCCCTTCCGTATATTGGGGCTCGAGTGAAGGCAAGACTTCCTTCACCGTCAGCGACAGGTTCACTGCTGCGAGCGTGTGCAGGCCCGAACCATCTGCGAGCTTCAGGTTCGAATGCAGGACATAGAAATCGGCGCCCGAAGATGCCTGGTGAAAAGGCCATTCAAGGTCGATGAACAATGGCAGGCCGGACAGCGTGACATATACGGTCCCCGCTGACGTTCCGGTGTTGCTGATTTCAGTTGATTGCGTTGGCATAAAACGGATCCCCACAAAGTAAATGATAAGTAATCCAACATTTTACCGAATCGGAATAGCCGGCTGGCCGTGTAGCGGCAACGATTGCTGATCTGCACGAATCATAAAGCTATGAGCATGAGAAAGCCCAAGCCATGCGCCCTATTTTCCTTGTAGTCGATCCTCCCGACCCGGAATCGCTTTCGACACGCAAGCTGGTGCTCGAAAGTGCCATGTTCAACGTATTGACCGCGACTTCATTGAATGAAGGCAGGGAGATCGTAAAACTGATACCCGTGAGCGCGATGATTATCCATGAGCAGGCGTTTCGCGATATAACGCCGGAAACGGTGATCACGGAATTGAAAGCCATCCGGCCCGATACGCCAGTTCTCGTACTTGCGGTTCGACCATCACCGATCGTTGGCGCAACTGTCGTCTTGTCGAGTCACGATCCTATCGAACTGGTCCGGCGGCTGCGAGAGATGTTCAACCTGCCGGCCAATCCAGCCCTCGTGGAAAGAGCACCCCGCGGGCGGTAGCCTGCATTACGCGACCGGTGCGTTCGCTTCCTGACCGTAATCTCCCTTCAACTTCTCCGCGTTGTAATGTGTCGTCAGTGCATCCACGAAGGGCTGCAGCTTGCCATCCATCACGTCCGTGAGCTGGTGCAGAGTGAGCCCGATGCGATGATCGGTGACGCGGTTCTGCGGGAAGTTGTAGGTGCGAATCTTCTCGCTGCGCTCACCGCTTCCTACCATCGAGCGCCGCTCTTTCGCTAAAGCCTCCTGCTGTTTCTGCTGCTCCATTTCGTACAACCGTGCGCGCAACACACGCATGCCTTTCTCACGGTTCTTGATCTGCGACTTCTCGTCCTGGCAACTCACGACCGTGTTGGTCGGAATATGCGTAATGCGCACCGC
>CAYWSM010000270.1:0-37864 GCA_964460935.1 uncultured Terriglobales bacterium
GTCGAGCGGTTTTCCGATCTTGTTCAACTGCCGATGCGACTCGAACACCGTCGAACGTTCAACGTTGCCGACGAAGTCTCCGGACTTGATATCCACCGAACTGTAGTCGCGCCACTTATCCGGATACCCGATCTTGTTCACGATCGCGTGCAGCTTGGTGAGCGCCTGCTGTTTAGTGGCCGGGCTCATCCATGTCAGGCTCTGGATATCCTGGCCCATCGCTGCTTCGATCTGCTTGGCCATGGTGAGCGTCTTCTGTTTCAGCTCCGGAGAGAAGGCGCGATCGACGAATTCTTTGCCAAGCGCTTCGCCGAGCTCAGCATCCACGAGTGAAACACAGCGTTTCCAACGGGGACGCAACTGGGGTGTCCCGTGCAGCGTTTTGCTGAAGAAATCGAAATTCTCATTCACAAAAGCATCGGACAGGAACGGCGCTTCGGCGTGAACCACATGCCAGCGCAGGTAGGTCTTGATGTCGTCGAGGCTCAGCGCCGTGAGTTCCTGATCGAGAGCTTTGTAGAACTCGGGTTGCGTGACGTTAAAGACGTCCTGCTGAGAAAGGCCAATATCCTTGACGTAACCTGCCCATTGGAAGTGCGGTGTCAGCTCCTGCAACCCGTGGGCATTCATCTTGTGGAAGAGCTTGTAGGGATCGCGCCGCTCCACCCGCGTGAGCTGCGGTTTCGCCAGCGCGGTTTCGATGCGCATGACGATGTCCGCTTCTTTTTGTGCGACGTCGGCCTGATCGCCTAACAACTGGAGCATCTTCGCCACGTGTGCGACGTACTTTGTGCGGAGTTCCTGCGAGTGAGAGTCGTCCTTCGTGTAGTAGTCGCGATCGGGCAGGCCCAGTCCACCCGCCTCGGCAAATGCAATCACGTTGTCGGAGTTCTCGAAATCCTGGTTCGATCCGAAGTTGAAGAACGGATCACCATGCATCCGCACGTGCAGATAGGCGAGCAGGCCAGGAAGATCGTTGAGCGATTTCAGTGCGGCTACGCGATCGAGGTACGGTTTCAGCGGCGTCGAGCCGAGTTTGTTGACCGCAGCTTCGTCCATGCAGGCCCCGAAGAAGTCGCCGATCTTCTGCTGGTTGGCATTGCGTCCCTGTTTCTGCTTGGAGAGTTGGTCGAGAATGCCCCAGAGGAACTGCTGATTATCCTGGTAAAGCTTGCCGTAAACGCTCCAGCGTGCCTGGTCGGCGGGGATCGGGTTGTTCTTCATCCAGCCGCCGCACGAGTACTGGTAGAAGTCCACGCAGGGATCGGCGGACTTGTCCATCGACGTGACGTCGAGCCCTGGCGTGTACGGGAACGACGTAAGTGGCTTTTCCGTTGTTGCCGTGGCGCCGGGAATGGTTTGCGCGTTCGCAATTACCGTAAGAGCAAGCAGGACAAAGAGCAGTGTGCGCATCGAGAATAGTTCTCCGGGAAAGCACACGAGTGTACCGGGAGCAGGTACTACACAGCAAAGGTGTTGGGACGAACGCAGCGATTTTGCTCAGCCGTGGACGTCGATGTCGAATTTGCCAAGCTTCTTTCGCCGGATGCCAACGCCGATTCCCCACGCCAGTGCAGCCGCGTAGAGCAGTCCCATCGTGAGAGCGAAGACGAAGATGGTTCGCCCGCCAAGTTGTAACGTTGGCCCGAGCCAGCGCATGAAGAGGACGGCCACAAGGCAGAGCGCTCCCGTCGGGATGGAGAAGAACAGGATCGGCGGCAGGACATCGGGCCGGCGCCAGACACTGATTAAGACGATGCGGCAGAGCAGGAGAGAGAACGCATACACCAGGAACGCCACTAGCGCCGTGAACCAGGATCCATAGGCATGCGCGACACGGGGAGCAATTACCAGCCCGAGGACCAGGACACCTGCTCCGGTAATCGTCCACATGAGCGAGTAATCTTTGCGGAAGCTTTGTTCCGAGATGCGAGGGATTCGGCGAGTCGGCATAGACGTACGCTGGATATGGTAAACGGGAACGGGCTATCAGAATATCTCTGACCGGCTGGTGAATTGATGATCGGGCAACCAGATTAGGCGCAATTTTGACCTCTAGCGAAACGCGCGCGAGTAAGGCATAATTGATTGTGCACCCCTACTCCTTCCCTTTGACCATCTTCTGGCCCAAGGGGGAGTTCTCTCGGTGCAACAATCCTGAAAAACTGAAGATTGAGGGGCGGGGATGGCGAAATACATCTTTGTGACCGGCGGTGTGGTGTCTTCCTTAGGCAAGGGACTCGCAGCGGCGTCGATCGGTTGTTTGCTGGAGAGCCGTGGGCTTAAGGTCAACATGCAGAAGTTTGACCCGTATCTAAACGTTGATCCGGGCACTATGTCGCCGTTCCAGCATGGCGAGGTTTTCGTCACTGACGACGGAGCCGAAACCGACCTCGACCTCGGACACTACGAACGTTTCACCCACGCCAAACTCACCCGCGACAACAACTGGACCACTGGCCGCATTTACGAGCAGATCATTACCAAGGAACGCCGCGGCGACTATCTCGGCAAAACCGTCCAGGTGATCCCCCACGTAACGAATGAGATCAAAGCCGCGATGAAGAAGATCTCGGGCGATGTGGACGTGGTAATCGTCGAGATTGGCGGCACTGTGGGCGATATCGAGTCGCTGCCGTTCATCGAAGCCATCCGCCAGATGCGCCAGGAACTCGGTCGCGAGAATACCTGCTTTGTGCATGTAACGTTGGTTCCCTGGATCGCCGCCGCCAGCGAGCTGAAGACCAAGCCCACACAACACTCGGTGAAGGAACTGTTGAGCGTTGGAATTCAGCCAGACATCCTCCTATGCCGTACCGACCGCTTCCTCTCTAAGGAGATCAAGTCGAAGATTGCGCTCTTCTGCAACGTTGAAGAAGAGGCGGTCATTACCGCCAAGGACGTGGGCTCCATCTACGAATGCCCGTTGATGTTCGCCAATGAAGGTGTGGACACGCTGGTGCTGAAATATCTGCACGTTAACGCCCGTGATCGCGATACCTCCCGGTGGGAAGATCTGGTTCATCGCGTGTACAACCCGAAGGATGAAGTTTCAATCGCAATCGTCGGCAAATACGTGGAGTACGAGGACTCGTACAAGTCGTTGAAGGAAGCTCTGGTCCACGGCGCGCTAGCGCACAATCTAAAGCTGAACCTGAACTGGGTGGAAGCCGAAGGCCTGGAGACAAAGGACAAGAACGACCGCTCGTATGAATCGCAACTTGAAGGCTACGACGGCGTATTGGTTCCCGGCGGCTTCGGCAAGCGCGGCATCGCCGGAATGCTGAACGGCATTCGTTACGCTCGCGAACGTAAAGTGCCGTACTTCGGCATCTGCCTTGGCATGCAAACGGCGTGCATTGAGTTTGCGCGCAATGTCTGCGGGTTGGAAGACGCAAACTCCAGCGAGTTCGATCCTGCAACGCCGCACCGCGTGATCTACAAATTGCGTGAACTGCGTGGCGTGGAAGAACTCGGCGGCACCATGCGGCTAGGGGCATGGGCCTGCAAGCTGGAACCGAACACCTATGCCGCGAAAGCTTACGGCACGACGGAGATCAGCGAGCGCCATCGCCATCGCTACGAATTCAATCGCGAATACGAAGAGCAGTTGACTGCCAACGGCCTGAAGATTACCGGATCGACCCCCGACGGAACATACGTCGAGATCGTCGAACTGCACGATCATCCATACTTCCTCGGCTGCCAATTCCATCCGGAATTCAAATCGAAGCCACTCGAGCCGCATCCGCTGTTCACGGCATTCATCAAGGCGAGCTACGAAAACCGGCAGAAGAGGCTGTCAACGCAGCGGAAGGACGAGGTGGAGATGTTTCTGAGGCCGGAGAAGCAGGGAATCGGGGCTAGGGGATAGCGGACAGTTTTGCCGAAAATTGAATCTTTATGCCTGCCACGACAATTCAGATTCGCAATGTGCGTGATACTTCCCTTGCAGTCGGTTCGAGTGCTGGACGAACGGTCACGATTGATCGCCCAGAGCAAGCCGGTGGACTCGGTCTCGGCTTCAACGGGGGTGAACTGTTACTACTCTCGCTTGGAGCATGCTTCAGCAACGATATCTTTCGCGAGGCAGCGAAGCTTTCAATCAAAGTGCATGACGTGCGGATCCAAGTGGCCGCTGACTGGGGCGGAGATCCTGTTGTGGCGCAGAATGTGACTATGTCGGTTGAAGTTGACGCCGATGCCGACGAGAAGACCATCGTGGAATTAATCGAGCATACCAACCGCGTAGCGGAGATCCCGAACTCACTGCGTCAGGGATGTGAAGTTCAGCTAAAGGCGAAAGTGAAATCGGCGCACGAATAAGTTTTCTTTCCAACTCAGCAAGAGATGAAGAGCACTACATAGCGACAAGACAGGAACGAACCGAAAGTTAATTTAGCATCGAGGCAACGAGCTTGGCGGCCGCCATGTAAGCCCGTGCACTTAATGTTATTTTCCTGCGGTTTCAGTGGGCTCAAAGGTCACATTCGCAGACCGTAACTGTAAACCGGTCAGGACCTTCGCTGTTCCATCCCGTCTCGTAAGCACGACATCCTGGCTGTTCTTCTGGGAAACAATCTTCGCCGGCACGACAACGGTTGTCTTGCCGCATGCAAGGGTGACATCTGTTTTGTCTCCGGGTGCCGCCCATGAGACTTTGCATTCTCCGGCGGGAAGAGCCGAACCATTCACAGTGACTTCTGACGACAATTTGACGGTGGTCGAGACATTCTTGGTGGCAGCGACGAGCATGGTCGAGAGCGCAAGCAGCATCACGATCAAAGCTGTACTCGATTTCATGTTTCTCCTTTGTGCTCGGCCACAAGTTCACGGACCGGAGCAACAAGGAGATTTCAGCACATGTTCGCCCGGATGAACCTTAAGAATTCTGAAGAGATTCGATACGAATAGTCGTGAACGGAGCACTACTACGCATCGCGATCGAGCGGCAGAGTGATGTTTACGCGCAAACCGGGCGCGGCATTTGTTGCCGAGATGGCTCCCCCGTGCACGCAAATCGCGCGTCTTGCGATCGACAAGCCGAGTCCGACTCCACCCGTCTCCGCGTCTCTGGCTTCTTCCACGCGAAAAAAGGGATCGAAGATTCTTGCCAGCGACTCTTCTGGCACGCCAGAACCATAGTCCCGAACTGCGATAACGGCTTCTCTCGGATTCTCCTGAAGTGCCACATCGATCGTCGCGTTTTCCGGCGAATGTCGTATCGCATTGCGCAGCACATTTTCGATGGCACGACGCAGCAATTCGCGATCGCCGGTAGTCTGGGCTGTGAGTTCCCCATTCACCTGAATGGTGCAGCCATGCGCTTCAGCTTCGAGGGAACAATCTTGCACCGTATCTGTAACGACATCGTTCAGAAAAACGATCTCCGATCTGCCAGTATTCGACTCGGCCTCGGCGCGGGTCATTTCCACCAACTGCGTAACCAGCACAGAAAGCCGGTCCACGTCACGCTTCACGCGATCGAGGGCGGCCTCACGGTCAGTCGCCGTCCGAGCAAGCTTCACCGAAAAACTCAATCGCGCAAGCGGAGACCTGAGTTCGTGCGACACATCCTCCAGCAGACGACGCTCGCTGACCAGTAGCGCTTCGATGCGGTCCGCCATTCCGTCAAACGAACGTGCCAGCATTCCAATTTCGTCTTTCCGGCTCGATTGCAGGCGCACAGACAAGTTGCCTTTGCCGAATTGGGCAACTGTGCCCGCGATCTTCCGGAGCGGCGAAACCACGCGGACGGCGGCCAACCAGCACAGCGCAGCACTGGCGGCAACGACCAGCAGGTAATAGGGATAGAAAGGAGCCCCGCGCGACTGGAGAGGCCCAGTCGCGACAAACCAGTAACGCCCATCCTCGGATCGGTGAGTCACAAGATACTGTCCGTGTGAGCGCCCCCTCCACTTCGAGACAGGAGGCCTGGGAAGCAGGTCTGACCGATCAGTACCCGACAACACATCGGTTCCACTCGCATCCAGCAGATAATGAGATCCGCCAAACAGGGAATCGAGTCGCGACAGATATTCTTTCAACCTACTAGGTCCGCGTTCTTCCAGATGGCTACGGGCATCCTGCAATTGGAATTCGTCCATCACGTCGAACACCGGATCGTAGTAATTCCTTATCAGCACGCCCGAAATGAGAGTCGAGGCGAGAAATGCTAAGGCGAGGATCGTAACCATCGCCAACAGAATTCCCACGTAAAGAGATCTCATAGGCTAAGCCTGGTGCTCCGCGCTGAAGACATACCCCAAGCCGCGGATCGTCCGGATCAGTGTCCCGCTATGTTCGAGTTTCTTGCGCAAATGGCTAATGTGCACGTCAAGCGAGCGATCATATGGCGTTGCTTCTCGTTCGAGTAACGCTGCCGTGATTTCATCGCGGGAGACAATTCTCCCGGTGGATCGGATCAGCAGATCGAGGAGATCGAACTCGAGCGAAGTCAGGTCGATGAGCCGGCTGCCTCTCCATACTTCGCGAGTTTCGAAGTTGATACTCAGGCCGCCGATCTTCTTGGCGCTGTCGTTACGGCTGGAATCCCGCCGTGACCGGCGCAACACGGCGCGAACTCGTGCCAGCAGTTCATCCGGATCGAACGGCTTGGGGAGGTAATCGTCGGCTCCTGTTTCCAGTCCTTGTATGCGGTCTTGCCGGCCTGTGCGTGCCGTCAGCATGATGACCGGAACATCGCGGCGACGGCGGATTTGATGGAGCACCGTGAAGCCATTGATCTTCGGCAGCATGACATCGAGAATCACAAGGTCATACTTCTCTTCCATCGTTCGCGCCAGCCCATCGCGTCCATCGTGGACGCATTTCAGGTCATATCCGTTCTCGGTAAAGAACTCCTTCATCATGCCGCACAATTCCGTGTCGTCGTCCACCAATAGAAATGAAAGTTTCTGCGGCTTCTCCAGCGAATCCATGACTCAAGCGACCTCGCTTTTGAACACCTGATCTTCCGCCAGCACATGAGGCAGGGTCAAAGCCAAAACGCGCCCTTAAGAAAACTTAAGATGCCCTTTCTGGGTTTCCGCCCTAAAGTCCAGGTCTGAAAGGGAAATCGGATGTTTCGTTTCGGGCCACTCATTGCCGCCTATGTACTCCGCAACCGCCGGAGAACCATGCTGACCATTGCGAGCACAGGCGTCTCAATGGCGCTTTTCTGCGTGTTGGTTTCTATGTATCAGGCTCTCTTCGCAAATCCCGAAGCGAGTCCTTCGCAGGCGCTGCGGCTGGTGGTCCATCACCGCGTTTCGATCACGCAACCAATGCCTGTTTCTTATGAGAACAGGATCCGGCGTATTCCCGGAGTGGCAGACGCAATGGTGTCGCAATGGTTCGGAGGGACATACAAAGACACCCGGGAACCCCGCAACTTCTTCGCGCGCGTTGCAGTGGAGCCGGACAGATTCTTCGCCATTTACAAGGAACTCGACCTGCCGGACGATCAGCGGACGATCTTTCAGCATCTTCGAACGTCGTGCATCGTAGGGACCAAACTCGCTGAACGTCTTGGCTGGAAACTGGGCGATCGGGTCACTTTGATCGGCGATATTTTTCCGGTCAATCTCGAGTTGATCATCGCCGGAATTTACGCCGATCCCGAGAATGAAGAGACGCTGTATTTCAATTACGACTACCTGAAGGAACTATTGATTGCGACCGGGCAGTCGGACCGCGCCAATACCGTTGGCCTCTTCTTGGTTAAAGCCACCAGCCCTGAAGAGGTTGACGGTGTTGCCGCCGCTATCGACAAGGAGTTCGAGAACTCGCCAGCGCCAACGAAAAGTGAATCGGAAAGAGTCTGGCAGCTTAGCTTTATTTCTTTTCTCGGAAATCTCAAGTTGTTCCTGTCGTCAATCTGCGGCGCACTGACTTTCACCATGCTGCTGGTTTCGGGAAACACCATGTCGATGTCGATTCGCGAGCGCATTCGCGATGTCGGTACACTCAAGACCATTGGGCTGACGCGAAAAACCATTCTTCAAATCTTTCTGGGCGAAGCTCTCGTGGTTGCAGCCACCGGAGGCATAGTCGGTGTAATTCTCGGGTACCTGCTATGCGTCAGCGTTCGTCACAGCAAGACAGTATTAGCCGCTTTGAATCTTGAAATGAGTTTCCTGGTCGTCGCCGTCGTTCTTCTGGCTGCCGTGGCCGTGGGACTGACCAGCGCATTCATCCCCGCTTGGAGTGCTTCGCGTACTCCCATTATCCAATCGCTTCAGCATCAGGCTTAGAGGACGTCAATGAGGATATCTCTGACTTATAACCTGAGGAACTTGACTGTGCGCAGAACCACCACGATCCTCACGGCGCTCGGCATTGCTCTGCCGGTCGCTGTCTTGATCGCTGCATTGGCAATGATCGATGGACTGCATAGTGCGTTCGCTTCCACGAGCGATTCGCGTAATGTGCTGGTCTTGCGAAAAGGCGCGACCTCAGAGCTCAGCAGCAATCTGACGAACGACATCTATAGGCAGATTCTGTACCAGCCCGGCGTAGCGACAGTGGACAATGCTCCCCTCGTTTCTCTAGAACTTGTCACAGTTGTTACCTTATCGTCCAAGAATGGCGCAAAGGGATTCCCGGTAACCTTGCGGGGCATATCGCCAGCAGGAATTCAGCTTCACGATGTGAAGCTCCTGGAAGGGCGTTGGTTCCAGTCGGGACAGCAAGAACTGGTGGTGGGGCGCTCCATCACACGGCGAGCCGCGTCAGCCCGGGTGGGAGATGATATTCGCATCGGCAACTCCAATTGGCATGTTGTCGGAATCATGGACGCCGGACACTCGGCGTTCAACAGCGAACTTTTTGCCGACGCGAACCAGGTGAGCGGAGATTTCAACCGGCGCGACCAGTTCTCGTCCATCACGGTGAGAGCCAGCGACGCGTCCTCCGTCCCCACTTTGATCAGCGCTCTGAACGACAATCCCCGCTTGAACGTGAATGCCCAATCGGAGACCAGTTACTATGCCCTTCAGACAGCTTCAGGCGCTTCGCTCGAGAGGCTGGGAATTTTTGTGGCGCTGATCATGTCGGTAGGCAGTTGCTTCGCGGCCATGAATACGATGTACGCCGCTGTGTCTCGCCGCGCGAGGGAGATCGGAATCCTGCGGGTGCTGGGCTTTTCGAAGAACGGCATTCTGGCAAGTTTTCTGGCCGAATCCCTCGTGCTCGCCGGCGTTGGCGGATTAGCTGGGTGCCTGTTTTCCTTGCCTTTAAACCTGGTTACAACAGCGGTGGGAAACTTCACCACAATGAGCGAGACCTCGTTTCGATTTCATGCCGGCATTCCAATTCTGCTGACTGGCCTTGTTTTTGCTCTCGTCGTAGGAGCGATCGGTGGTGTGTTTCCGGCAAGGCTTGCGGCGCGAAAAGAGATTCTTTCAGCCCTGCGGGAAGTGTGAAACCCGCGGCCTTCCAAATCGCAAGAAACAGAAAAACAGTTAAAATGATCACGTGTTTCCTTTCCAACTCGGCGACATCACCATCGGCTCCGGCAAGCTGTTCCTCATCGCCGGCCCCTGCGTCATTGAAAGTGAAGAGCATGCGTTGAAGATGGCGGAATGTATCTTGGGCGTTACAAAAGCGCTCGGGGTACCCTACATCTTTAAGGCCTCCTATGACAAGGCGAACCGCACGTCACTGAAGAGCTTTCGTGGCCCCGGACTCGGCGAAGGGCTGCGCATTCTGCAGAAAGTGAAAGAAACGGTCCAGGTGCCGGTGTTGACCGACGTCCACGAGGCGGCGGATGTGCCAGTGGTGGCTGAAGTTGTTGATGTTGTCCAGATCCCGGCATTTCTGTGTCGTCAGACCGATTTACTCGTGGCTGCGGGCAAGTCCAAGGCTGTCGTGAATATCAAGAAAGGCCAGTTCGTTTCGCCGTGGGATATGCGGCATGCCGTCACGAAAGTCCGCGAATCCGGCAACGAGCGCGTCTTTCTTACAGAGCGCGGGTCAACCTTCGGCTACAACAACCTTGTTGTCGACATGCGCTCGCTGGCGATCATGCGCGACTTCGCCCCCGTAGTCTTCGACGCCACCCACTCAGTCCAGCTTCCTTCAGCCGGATCGAACGGAGAAGCCGTGTCCGGAGGCCAGCCCGAATTCATCCCTGTGCTTTCCCGTGCGGCCGTTGCCGCGGGTGTGGACGGCGTTTTCATGGAAGTCCACGACGATCCTCCCCGGGCAAAGTCGGATGGCGCGAACGCGCTTGAGCTGCAACATCTGCGTGGCGTTGTGAACGAGTTGCTGGCGGTAAAGCGGGCAGTATCGTCCCCCTCCAAATAGGCAATTAGCGTGCAAGGAGTGCCGGAATGGGAAGAGGATGTTTTATTTCCTATCTAAAATGGGCACCGATTTCCGCTCCTGATGCGGCAAGATGAAGTCGGCTCGGAGCGAAGCCATTTTTGACCCATGTCCCACGCCTACTCCCGTAATTACGTCCACATCACGTTCGGAACAAAAGACCGGCGACAGGTCATAAAACCGGCAATCCAACAACAACTTTGGACGCTTATCGCCGACAGCGCCCGCCAATATGGTGTCGATGTCTGCGCGGTCAGCGGTGGCGAGGATCACGTCCACATGCTGGTATGTCTGCCGCCTAAAATCGCACTCGCCAACCTGGTGCGGAACGTGAAGCAAGATTCCTCAAAATGGATGAACGAAAACGGCCACTACTTCCATTGGCAGATCGGATACGCAGCATTCAGCGTAAGTTCGTCGAATCTCGTGGCAGTAGATGCATATGTTAGAAATCAGGCAGAGCATCATCAAAAACGCACATTTGAAGAGGAATTAGCCGCCTTATTGACGAAGCACGGAATCGACTTCACGCCAGACAAAATCTTCGGCTAGCTAACTTAATATTGCTGAACCGGGAAATTGTGTCGCCATGAGTCTGTGAACTGTAGCTGGTAGCGTATGCGCTCCGTTTTGCTCCGGACCCGCAGTATAGAATCTCCCAAGGTCTGTATGCGCTTTCTTAAGCCCTTCACTCTCGTTGTTCTTTCTGCGCCATTGATGGCGCAGACTTCGGCGTTCAATGGTGTAGATCAGTGGAAAGGCGCGCTGGCCGCGTCCGACGCCACCAGTCTGAAGGCGCTTTATTCCGCTACGCCTCCAGCGCGGTTCGTCAAAGACGGCAAGCCTCTCGATGACATTGCACCCGAGACTTCTTTTTGGGATAGCGAGCTTAAGTCCGGAGCCAGACTCATCGACGTGACCCCCGCCGGTGAGCAGGACAAGAATGGGCTCCACGTGGTGAAGCTGAACATTGCCATGAGTATTCCCACGACGGCGGGACCTAAGACGCGTTACGTAGTCGAGCAGCAGGCGTGGCAGCAGCAAGGAGATCAGTGGCGAATCGTACTGGCCAGCCATTCCGGTCTGCTAAAAATGCGCCAGGTCACCAAGCCGAATCCGAATCTATACCCTAAGCCAGACGATGCTCGCGCAGAGATCGCAGGGGCCATCGGTGATGCCACGAAGAATCATAAGCACGTAATTCTCGTCTTCGGCGGAAACTGGTGTTACGACTGCCATGTGCTCGACGCGGCGTTCCACCAACCCGATGTGCAGCCGCTGGTGGACAAGAACTTCAACGTGGTTCACGTCAATATCGGCGACGACGGCAAACAGAATGCCGATCTGGTCACGGAATACAAGATTCCACTCGACAAGGGCGTTCCTGCGATCGCGGTGCTCGATTCCGACGGCAAGCTGCTTTACTCGCAGCAGAATGGAGAGTGGGAATCGGCGCGGTCGATGGATCCGGACGACATCATCGCTTTCCTGAACAAGTGGAAGCCATAGGCCACGACGAGTTTGGTAACATCGGCGACAGCTCTGCAAATGAACCACATCGGTGAAAACGTAGTCCGCATCGAAGCCGAAGCCTTGCGAAGACTGGCCGATCGCATCGCCGGTCCGATGGCGAAGGCGTTCGAAGATGCGGTCGAACTCTTGTCCTATTGCGCCGGTCGCGTGGTCGTCACCGGCATGGGGAAGAGCGGACTGGTCGCGCGAAAGATCGCAGCAACTTTAAGTTCAACGGGCACACCTGCTTTGTTCCTGCATCCGGCTGAGGCGTTGCATGGCGACCTTGGCATGATTGCGCGCGGCGATGTCGTGATCGCTCTTTCCGCCAGCGGAGATACAGAAGAGATCCTCAGCCTACTGCCTACCATGCAGCGGCTTGGCGTAAAGCTGATTACGCTGACGGGCGATCCCATCTTTTCTACGTATAGCAGCGGCAATGGCAAGAAGCTTTCCACGCTTGCGCAGGCCGCCGACATCGCGCTCGATTGCTCAATTGACAAGGAAGCCTGCTCGCTGGGGCTGGCGCCTACCGCATCGACGACGACGATGCTCGCCCTGGGCGACGCGCTGGCTGTCACCCTCTCTGACAAGCGTGGGTTCAAGGAAGAAGATTTTGCCAATTTGCATCCGGGCGGAAAGCTTGGGAAAAAGCTGGCGCGCGTCAGCACCCTGATGCATTCGGGCGAAGCGATTCCACGCGTTGCGGCAAACACGCGCATGCCGGATGTGATCTACGAGATGTCGCGCAAGCAGCTTGGCATCACGACCGTCACCGACGGTGACAAGCTGCTGGGCATCGTCAGCGATGGTGACCTGCGCCGGTTGCTCGAAAAGCGTGGCAAGGATGTTATGGATCTGACCGCCGCCGATTGCATGACGCGCACACCCAAGACCATCGGTCCCGACGATTTCGCAACCACGGCGCTAAATGTGATGGAAGAGAAGAAGATCACGTCGTTGGTCGTCGTGGACCCCGAGCGCAACGTGCTCGGCATCGTGCACCTGCACGATCTGTGGGGAACAGAACTGGTCTAAGAGAAGATTCAGACTGACAGATTGAGTCGGCACACAGATTTATTCATCTGAAATCTTAAATCTCAGATGGAGAGACTCTGGTGTATCACTACGATCCGCAAATCGCACTGGAAGAGTTGAAGGAAGAAGCAATTCTGCCGAACCCCGTTCATGTTCGCGACATGCTATTGCGAGCGCATCTGAAACCGGAAGAATCGTTAGAACTGAACCGGTTATTTGTCGAGTATCAAGCGCAGTTCGGAGTCCTACAAAATATTGGCAAAGATATCCTCGAAGCTCTGCAACTGCACCTCGTCAAGTAACGAACACAATGAGTTTTTCACATTACTTTCGTTCTTACTTGCAAGTTGTCGATGTCAAGCCTGTGAAGGGAATGTGTTATAGAAATATGTGGTAAGCGAGATGTTTCGACGTAAACGCAATCGGGTAAAGATGGTTCTAGGCGTCCGGGTTCTCGGAGAACCTGCATCTGGTCCATTCGACGAACTTGCTCACACGTTGGACATTGCCATGGGTGGAGTGCGCCTTGGTGGTGTGGAGCGTTTACCGCTTCAGGTCGGAGATGTCATTGAGATCCGGCGTAAAAACCGTCGCGGCAGCTTCGAAGTGAAGTGGATCGGAACCCCTGGCACCCCGCGAACCGGTCAGGTCGGATTGCGGGCAATCGAGATCCCACCAGATTTTTGGGGATTGGAATTGCCAATCCAAGGCGAGGCTCCAATCCCGATCATGGCACGTGTAATTCATTCAGCGGAACAAGCCGGTTAACTCCTACGTCATCGAACCGGCTTTCAGAAAAGTTCATCCGGTACAATGAAGAATTCACCTTGTAAGGAAATTTGCTCATGTACCGTTGGTCGCAATTATTCATACCCACTCTGCGGGAAGCGCCCGCTGATGCCGAGGTCGCCAGCCATAAATTCCTCGTGCGTGCCGGTTACATTCGCCAGCTTTCTGCCGGCATCTACAGTTATCTGTTCCTGGGACAGAGGGCCATCCTGAAGATTTCGAACATTGTCCGCGAAGAGATGGACAAGATTGGCCAGGAATTCTATCTGCCTGCCATTCATCCACGTGAAATCTGGGAAGCCAGCGGCCGCTGGGAGATCATGGGCGACAACATGTTCCGCCTGAAGGACCGCAAAGGCGCCGATCTGTGCTTGGGTATGACCGAAGAAGAGGTCATGACGGAGATCGCGCGCAAGGAACTGCGCTCGTACAAGGAACTGCCGCAGATCTGGTACCAGATTCAGCAGAAATTCCGCGATGAGCCTCGTCCCAAGGGCGGCTTGATGCGCGTGCGCCAGTTCACGATGAAGGATTCATATTCCTTCGACCTCGACAAAGCCGGACTTGACGTCAGCTATCAGAAGCACCGTGACACGTACTGCAGAATTTTTGAGCGCTGCGGGCTGAGCTTCGTCGTCGTTGATGCGCACTCGGGCGCGATGGGCGGATCGAAGTCCGAAGAGTTCATGGTGTACACCGACGCCGGTGAAGATTTCGTTGTGAGCTGCCCAAGCTGTAAGTACGCCGCGAACTTGGAAAAGGCTCAGTCAAAGATTGATGCTGTCGAAGATCTCGTCCCCGCTGGCGATGGAAAGCCTGAGTTGGTGCATACGCCTGGCAAGGGCGCAATCGCCGATGTCGCGGAGTTCCTGAAAGTTTCGCCCAAGCAGGACATCAAGGTCGTCGCCTACATGGCGGAGAAGCCAAACGAGAAGGGCCAGTTGGTCAAACAGCCTGTCGTGGCGCTCTTGCGCGGCGATCACACGGTCAATGAGTCGAAACTGGCAGCGGTGGCCAAAGTTAGCGATCTACGTCCGATGAACCCCGAGGAACTGGAACTTTACTTCCAAGGGCCAGGAGGCTTTGTTGGTCCGGTCGGCCTGAAACCACGTTCGGCCGATCAATTGGGTGCCTGGCCAGATGCGAAGAAACCTGAAGATCCACGTGCTGTGAACCTGGTGATGGATCAGGCGCTGGCTGGCCGTCAGAACATGATCTGCGGAGCGAACAAGCTCGATTATCACTTGCGCAACGTGACTCCGGGGAAAGATTTTCAATACACCGTTGCGGCGGATATCCGAAGCACTGAAGCGGGTGAGGCGTGTATCAATTGCGGCGCCCCTCTGGTAGTTGGTAAGACCGTCGAGATTGGCCACATTTTCCAGCTCGGATATAAGTACACGGAAACCATGGACGCAAGTGTGCTCGACAAAGACGGCAAGGAAGTGAAGCCGATCATGGGCAGCTATGGAATTGGAATCGAGCGCATTTTGACCGCCGCTATCGAGCAGAACCATGACGATAACGGATTCTGGTTGCCGGCATCGATCGCACCTTTCGAAGTGGTTGTGGTCCCTGTAAACGTGAAGGACCAGACCATCATGAGCACCGCGTTGAAGATCGCGGAAGAGCTGAAACAGGCCCGGTTCGACGTCATGCTGGACGATCGGGATGAGCGTCCTGGCGTGAAGTTCAAAGATGCGGATCTGGTCGGAATTCCTTTCCGCGTGACTGTTGGCAAGAAGGTTACGGAAGGCCAAGTTGAGGTATTGCGCCGCTCGACAGCCGAGAAGCAGGATGTTAACATCGCCGCAATTTCAGAGTATCTGCAGTCTTTGTTACGGAGTTAACGGGTAGTTGTAGCCGGTTGCAGTGGTCGGCTTGCTGTTTATGAGAACTCTCAGGCTGTTAATTGTACTTGCGGTGGTTGGTACGGCGTTTTATGTCGGCTACCTCGTTGTTCCCGTGTACTGGGGCTATTACCAGTTCCAGGATGCCATCGAATCCGAAGCGCGCATTCAAAGCTATTCCACGAAGAGCGAAACGGAAATGCGCGACACCGTTTGGAAGAAGGCTCAACAGCTCGAATTACCGCTCACTTCCGAAGACGACATCAAGGTACAACGCACCGGCAGCGTCGTGGCGATTTCGACGCAATACAGCGTCCACATCGCTGCGCCGTTCCATCCCTTTGACCTGAACTTTACGCCTTCGACCCAGAACAAACCTGCATACTAGCGATTCAGTGATTGGCGGCCGTGAGACAGTCTAAACTAACGGTGTGTCACCGGTGAGGCACTTTCGTCCTTCCAACGTGTAAGAATCGCCACAGGGACGTGCGCAGGAAGCGTATAGGTGCTTTAGAATAAAGAAGAAGCTGCTCTGGTATCGGGATTGCTCATTAATCCATCGAATTTCGTTCGGAGCAAGATCCAGGTCGCGCTCCGGATAACATTTACCCGCGTCTCGACGTCTGAATCGTTGCGGCGTTCTCTGCCTTCAAATAGTGGCTATCAAAGTTAAAATTCCGCAGAACCGTAATAAGCAGAGACCGGCCGGTCGGATCAGCATCTCGCATCCGCTCGTTAAGCTGGGTCTCCTGTGCGTCCTCGTACTGTTCCTGATAGCAGCCGGCGTCTTCACGTATTACTACGTGAAATACGACCGTATTGTGCAAGCGCGTATCAGCGGCCCGATTTTCTCGACGTCCGCCAAGATCTACGCGCGCCCGCCGCTGGTTGCTGTCGGCGATCACTATTCCACCAGCGAGATCGTTTCCGAACTTCGCCGCGCCGGGTACTCCGAGAACGATGGCCAAGTAGGCACGTTCCAGACGGTGAACGGCGGCATCGAGATCAAGCCCGGACCGCTTTCGTACCACAATTCCGATGGAGCGGTGATTCGAATTTCTGGTGACAAGGTCACTTCGATCTCGAGTGCGGGGTCAGGTGGATCGCTCTCTGCCTACGAGCTTGAGCCGCCATTATTGACCTCGCTCGACTCAGGTTCTGACGAACGCCTGAAGCGCCAGTTGGTGAAGTATCAGGACATCCCCAAGGTGATGGTTCAGGCCGTAACCTCCATCGAGGACCGCAAGTTCTTCGAGCATAATGGCGTCAATTTCGTTCGTCTGCTGGGGGCCGCCTACGCCGATATGCGCTATGGCCGCAAGGCGCAGGGTGGATCGACCATCACCATGCAGATTTCGCGCGGCTTCTTCCTCAGCCCGGCGCGCACGTACAAACGCAAACTGACGGAGATGCTGATTGCGTTCGAGCTGGAGCAGAAGCTCACCAAGGAACAGATATTCGAGCTCTATGCAAACCAGGTTTACATGGGGCAGCGCGGATCGTTTTCGATCCACGGATTCGCCGAAGCTTCGCGTGCGTACTTCAATAAGGATCTTCAGAGCCTGACGGTGCCCGAGGCGGCTTTGCTTGCCGGCCTGATCCAGGGACCCAACCTGTTGTCCCCGTATAAGTATCCGGAACGCGCGCTCGAACGCCGGAATCTCGTTCTTGAGTCCATGGTGGAAACCGGAGCCTTGTCGCGTGACGAAGCCGATAAGGCTAAGGCCACTCCGCTGAAACTGGCTCCTCCGAACGTGGAAGCCAGCGACGCTCCCTATTTCGTTGATCTGGTCAAGGACACGCTCTCGAACCGTTACGGCGAGCGAGAGATGAACGAGCAGGCACTGCGTATCTATACGACGCTCGATCCTGATCTCCAGCGTGCCGCCGCCGAAGCCGTTCAGGTTGGCATCAAGAATGTCGACGAGCAGATCGAGAAGCTACGCACCCGCAAGAAGAAGATCGGTACCGGCAAAAACGCGAAAGTCGAAACTGAAGTTCGTCCCGGCCCTCCGGCACAGGTTGCGCTGGTTTGCCTTGATCCGCATACGGGTGAAGTCCTGGCTCTTGTTGGCGGGCGTAACTACGGCATGAGCCAACTCGATCACGCCACGGCGAAGCGGCCCACGGGCTCCATCTTCAAGCCGTTTGTCTATGCCGCCGCTGTGAATACGGCGATTGCGGGCACACCGAACGTTCTTACACCGGTGACTCTGGTCGACGATTCGCCCACAACATTCGTTTACGAAGACAAAACCTACGAGCCGCGCAACTACAAGCAGGAGTATCACGGAGAAGTCTCAGCCGAATATGCGCTGGCGATGTCGTTGAATAACGCTACCGTTAAGCTGGCGGAGATGGTCGGTTACGATAACGTAGCTGCGCTCGCCCGTGCGGCAGGGATCAGTTCTGTACGGGCTACTCCTGCGATGGCTCTCGGCGCCTACGACGCTACTCCGATGGAAATGGCTGGTGCCTACACGATTTTCGCGAACGATGGCGTCCGTATTTCGCCGATCATGCTGAAGGCGGTTCACAACCCGCAGGGCGAAGTGCTTGAAACGTTCACGACGGACAGAACGTCCGTTCTTGATCCCCGCGTCTCTTACGTTATGACCAGCATGATGGAAGGCGTGATGAATTGGGGATATGGTTATGCGGTGCGCCAAAGGGGTTTCATGGCTCCCGCCGCAGGGAAGACGGGCACCTCGCACGATGGATGGTTCGCAGCCTACACCTCGAATCTGCTCTGCATTGTGTGGGTAGGATTCGATGACTACAGCGATCTGAAGCTTTCGGGCGCGAACAGCGCTGCCCCCATCTGGGCGGAGTTCATGAAACGTGCGCAGAAGATTCCCGCGTACAGCAACATGGTGGACTTCAAGCAGCCCGACGGCGTCATCGATGTGCGAATCGACAAAGCCACTAATCGGCTTTCGACGCCCAATTGTCCTGACGCTTATGCCGTTGCCTTCATCGCCGGCACCGAGCCCAGGGACACCTGCGAGCAGGCCGACCACAAGAACATTTTCCAGAAGATATTCGGCGCTTTTGGCGGCAGCAACGTGCCGAGCCCGCCGCCGGGTACACCGGTGAGTACGCCATCCGGAACGGCTCAGTCCACACCACCGGCTCCGCCACAACAGACGGCCCAGAGCACTCCGTCGGATGAAGATAAGAAGAAGAAAAAAGGCCTATTCGGAAAGATCGTCGGCGTCTTCAAAGGCGACGATGACAACGACAAGAACAAACCCCAGTAGTTCCTTGACCTTAAAGGCATGGAGAGTCACCGTGGGACGTCTTCCCTAGGCCACCAGAATGCCTGATCTGGGACAAACATGCACTTTTAGGGGACAGAAAACTCAGATTTTTGGCTCAAACGGCCCCTGATCGGTGTCAAAATTAGCCATATTCATACGCGGAACGACGGCATTATCCCGGAGGTTCCCGATGCATCGTCAGATTCAAGCAGGCGCGCTGCTGGCCTTTTGCCTTTGCACTGTCCTCTTCGCGTTTGCACAGGACACCAGCCAGTCCCTTCCGATTACGCCTCCGCCAACCCGGCGCATTGAACCGCCGCCATTGACTGCATCCACTCAGGAGCTGGAAGAGCGCGGAGACCAGCTACGCGGCGAGAAGGCCTTTCTTGATGCGATTGATTACTATCAGGCCGCAATCAAGAAGCTGTCGAAAGGCCCGGAACAATCGGTCCTCTACAACAAGATCGGAATGGCTCAGGTGCAAATGGGGCATTTCGAAGATGCCAAACGGATGTACGAAAAGGCCGCCAAGCTCGACAATACCAATGCCTTTGCCCTGAACAATGTCGGTTCGATGTTCTACTACAAAAAGAAGTATGGGAAGGCCATCAAGTACGACAAGCGCGCGATTGCCCTGAGTCCCAACACAGCTTCGTTTCACGCCAATCTAGGTTCCGCCTACTACGGGCACAAAGACTTCGAGCGTGCCTATACCGAATACGAACTTGCCCTGCAATTGGACCCGAACGTCTTTGAGAACCGATCCTCGGTCGGCATTTCGGCACTCATGTCTCCGGAGGATCGTGCCACCTTCTCGTACGTATTAGCCAAGATGTACGCCAAAGATGGGCAACTCGACCGTGCTCTGCTCTACTTGCGGCGTGCGATGGAGGAGGGATACAAGGACATCAAGAATGTCTATCAGGAGCAGGAGTTCGAAACGTTGCGGAAAGACGAGAGATTTACGGCGTTAATGAAGCAGCCACCGCCTGCCATCCCTTAACAAATCTTTACGATCTACAAGAAACTTTTCGGAAGGCCCGGCGTCTATACCACTAGCCTCCTGAAAACGACAGTGAGTAAGGGGAAACGGTGAACCCCGGTGCTCTTCCTCAACGCCCCAAGCGAGCACCGGGGATTTTTTTGCCTAGAACTTGGTGGGGATTCTAGCCTCAAAAACAGCTACCCGCAAGGGTTTTCGGCCTATGACGCGCATTTTTCTGCCGTGGCCGGAGTTGATGGTCATCGATACCTTGTCGCACCGGCATTGAAGGCTAGGTAGCCCCTTCTAACCCCTCATTTACATCCGCCTAATACTTTTGAATTATCCGGCGGCAGATGCAATGGAGCTTTCCCGCGCGCGATGCCGATGATTTTCTCCACTCTGGATGAGCAGTTTCGCAACCAGTGCTGTCCAGCCGGTCTGGTGGCTGGCTCCCAGGCCAGCCCCATTGTCGCCGTTGAAGTATTCGTGGAAGAGCACCAGGTCCCGCCACTGCGGATCTGACTGGAATTTCTCGATACTGCTTGTGACGGGACGCAATCCGTCTTTGCCGCGAAGGAAAATGCGGCTCAGCCGTCGTGAAATCTCGGCAGCGACCTCGTGCAGTGTCATTAACTGCCCGCTTCCGGTGGGGCACTCAACTTTGAAGTTCTCTCCAAAGTAATGATGAAATCTCTGTAACGATTCGATTAATAGGAAGTTAAGCGGGAACCACACCGGACCGCGCCAATTGGAATTTCCGCCAAATAATCCCGACTTCGACTCCGCCGGTTCATACGCCACTGTGTGTTCCTGTCCATCGTACGACCAGTAATACGGACGTTTTTCGTGCACCTTCGACAATCCGCGGATGCCGAACTCCGACAGGAATTCATTCTCATCGAGCATATATTTCAGAACGGATCGCAGTTTTGGCTCGTCGCAGATCGACATCAGCAGACGTGCCCCCTTGCCTGGGCGGTCCATCGAAGCGATATTGCCGGTCAGGTCAGGCCGGTTTTCGATGAACCATTTCATGCGCCGCTGGAATCCTTCCAGATTGTCCAGCCACTCCGACTCGAGTGTTTGAACCGCAAATAACGGAATCAAGCCGACCATGGATCGCAATCGCATGGGAAACCGCTCTTCATTGGGCAGGTGCAGAATGTCGTAGAAGAATCCGTCCTGCTCATCCCACATGCCCAGGCCATCGTCGCCCCGGTGCGACATCGCATCGGCAATGTTCAGGAAGTGTTCCCAGAATTTGCTGGCTACATCCTCGTAGGCATGGTTTTCACGGGCCAGTTCCATAGCGATCGCCAGCAGGTTCAGCGAGTACATGGCCATCCACGCCGTGCCATCCGATTGTTCCAGGTATCCGCCCGTTGGCAGCGGCGCGCTGCGATCGAAAACTCCAATGTTGTCGAGCCCCAGAAATCCGCCCTGGAAAAGGTTCTTACCCTCGGCATCCTTGCGGTTTACCCACCAGGTAAAGTTAAGCAGCAACTTGTGAAATACGCGCTCGAGGAAGCGCCGGTCACCCTTGCCTCCCCGCTTTCGCTTGTCGATCTTGTAAACGCGCCACGCCGCCCACGCATGCACCGGCGGGTTAACATCGCCAAATCTCCACTCGTATGCGGGAATCTGACCATTCGGATGCATGTACCATTCGCGCAATAGCAGCACCAGTTGATCTTTCGCAAAGTCAGCATCGACCAGTGCCAGCGGTATGGTGTGAAACGCCAGGTCCCACGCGGCGTACCACGGGTACTCCCATTTATCGGGCATCGAGAGGATGTCTTCGTTGTAAACATGTTTCCATCCGCGATTGCGCCCGTGCTTACGTGATTCAGGCGGAGGCGGTCCCGCTGGATCACCCTCCAGCCATCGCTTCACTTCGAAGTGATAAAACTGCTTGGTCCAGAGCAATCCGGCAAACGATTGCCGCAGAACATTCTTGGCATCTTCCGAGAGTTCGTGCGGAATGATGCTCCGGTAAAACTCATCGGCTTCCATCTTCCTGGTTGCGAAGACGCCGTCGAACTCGCTCGTCAGCGGGTTTTCGCCGTGCGGCCAGCGCTCCGGCGTGAATCGCAGGCGGATGACGAACGATTCACCGGGCTGCAGGACTCGTTCGTAGTGTGCGGAAGCCTTGGTTCCGGCCTGCTCCGGATTTACGGTCTTTGACCCGTGAATCACGTAATCGTTAATGCCGTCTTTGGGATAGAGCGGCCCGGCCACTCCCCACAATCGTTGAAGATTCGTCTCGTTTTCGCAAAAGAGAAGCTCGGGAGAGTCGTAACAGTATAGGTAACGCTGCGAATATTTCGGGTGGCGAACTTCAATCGCCGATCGATCCGTGTCGCTGGGCAGTTTTTTCAGGGCCGGCTTTTCGGCGCCAGGAAACCACGACCACGTATTCCGAAACCAGATTGTCGGTAGCACATGGATCGGCGCCGCTTCTGGCCCGCGATTCGTTACCGTGATGCGCGCCAGTAAATCTTCCACGTCTGCTTTGGCGTACTCGATCTCCACATCGAAGTATCGGTTCTCATTGAAAATGCCGGTATCGAGAAGCTCGAATTCCGGATCGTCCTTGCTGCGCCGTCGGTTCTCTTCCGCCAACTGGTTGTAGGGAAACTCCCGCTGCGGATACTTGTACAGCATCTTCATGTACGAGTGCGTCGGCGTGCTGTCGAGATAGAAGTAATACTCCTTGACGTCTTCGCCATGATTTCCCTCGTGGCCGGTCAATCCAAAGAAGCGCTCTTTTAGTATCGGATCACGGCCATTCCACAACGCCAGGCCGAGGCAGATCATCTGGTGCCGGTCACAGATGCCTCCGATCCCGTCTTCATTCCAGCGGTAGGCACGGGAACGAGCATGGTCGTGCGGAAAGAAATCCCACGCGTCTCCCTCGGCGCTGTAATCTTCACGCACGGTGCCCCACGCACGATCGGCGACGTACGGTCCCCAGCGCTTCCAGTACACACGTCGATTACGGTCCTGCTCGAGCCGTTGTTGCTCAACGCTCATTTTGTCCCCAGGTTGCACTGCTTCTGGCAGTCCCCACACTCATATTGCAATGAGATCACATCACTGGTGATGAATCTAGAGGAGGGAGCCGCGCAGCCGGATGCATGAAAGTAGCCCAGGACGAAGCCCTGGGAACAGTGAAGTGCAACGTTCTACCTCATGTCCACGCGAGCGGATGATTGAGGTTGGCTAGAACGCCGATGGCTGCATCGTCTGAGGATCGCCGTCGATGACCGCTCGTAGGGCGGGGAAGTACATCGCCAGCCTGTGATCGGGCCGCGCCTGCGTCTGGTGATCGTAGATAATGCCGTAGTAATTCCACGGATCAGGCAGGCGAGAATCGTCCTTGGCAGCCACCTCAAGGCCGATCATTCCATCGCACAAGGTCTTTGGAGCGGTCATCTTATCGCGCAACTCGAGCACGATTACCGTGTGATCCGGCCACTTCTTACTTTGCAAAAATTGTTCGTAAGACGAAGGCTCGACGTAAACCTTGCTGACAAGGTGATTGTGATGGTGTGGAGGCATCCCGGGAACGTTCGGAGCCAGGGCCACCCAGTTTCGATAGTTCGCCGGCAGCAGAAGTTCGGAGTCATTAAGCGCCGCAGTCTTCTTGATGTTGAGGCTATCGTTGGCAAGTGCCACGCCGCAGGCAAGGGTTAGGGCGAGAATCACGGAACCGAATCTCATGGCTCAACTCCGTACGTTTATTTACCGCCCAGCCCGAAAGAAAGGCAATCATCGTGGGATGAGCTGTAAACCGTGTGGGATGAGTCTCTTGCCGCGTTGTTCTTCTTGCCGAAATTCTACGTACCTATAGGCAGAGGAATTCGTCTGACTGGCGGGTTGATTACGAGTATGCTTGTGGTAATCGCGCCAGCAAGTCACGTGGAGATCTATGCGTTTTACCCGCACCGTCAAATGGGGGTTGGTCATCCTTTTTTGGCTTGGATGGTCGGCCGCCTGTACGAGTTTTTCTTATTCCTTCCGCGTCGCGCTTCATAAGCCCATCGCTTGGTTGGATCTTTCGCGCATATATTTTGCGGCCTATGCGCTCTGGGGACCGGTGTTCACGCCAATTGCCGTTTTCATGGCGCGCCGTTTCCCGTTTGAAAAGCAGAACTGGGTGCGCTCGCTTGTCGTCCACTGCCTGGCGGCGCCGGGCATCGCGTCCATCCATGCCGGAATTTGTATTCTGCTCACTTCCTGGATCTGGCCCACCATGCCTGCCTACGGTGCTGTCACGCACCTGCAGATTTTCCAGCGCTACTTCCTGATGAACGGCATGGACAACATCTTCATCTACTGGTCGATCGTGTTCGTGATGCAGGGCTGGATGTATTACGAGCGCTACCGTGACCGCGAGCTTCGGGCATCAGTTCTACAGACGCAACTGGCCAAGGCTCAACTGCAGGCTCTCAAAGTTCAGCTTCATCCGCATTTTCTGTTCAACACCCTCAACAGCGTTAGCGAACTGATGCACCAGGACGTAAATGCCGCCGAGCGCGTAATCACGCGACTGAGCGATCTGCTGCGCATGACGCTGGAAAACATTGGTGCCCAGGAGATCCCACTCAGCCAGGAATTGCATTTCGTGAAAGGCTATCTGGAAATCGAGCAATTCCGTTTTCAGGATCGCTTACGCGTCGAGTTGGATATTCCAGCGGAGACGCTCGATTGCAGCATCCCGAATCTGCTTCTGCAGCCGATTGTCGAGAACGCGATTCGTCACGGCATCTGCCGTAACGCCGAGCACGGCATTATCCAGATCACCACTCGCAAGATAAGCGATCGACTGCTGCTGGTAGTAGCCGACAACGGACCGGGTCTGAAACTGAATGGCGACGGCAAGCCATCTACTGCAAACTTCGGCCTTGGCCTCAGCACTACGCGCACGCGTCTTGAGGTGCTTTACGGCAACGAACAGACATTTGTCATGAACAACTTGCCGGAGTGTGGACTGGAAGTGCGAATCTCGCTGCCATGGCACAAGGAACCGTCACCGCAGGCCGCTGCCACCGAACCGCTTACCTTTTTACCGGAACTCCGTCCAATTCCCGAAGGGGTGCGTACATGATCCGTACTGTTATCGCTGATGACGAACCGCTGGCTCGGAATCGCATTCGCCGTCTGCTCTCCACCGAAGAGGACGTCGAGATCGTCGCCGAGTGTAAGAACGGCCGCGAGGCGGTCGAGGCTCTCGACCAGCATCAGCCTGACCTGCTGTTCCTCGATGTCGAAATGCCCGAACTCGACGGCTTTGGCGTAATGAAACAAATAGGCGCGGAACAGATGCCTGTTGTTATCTTCGTAACTGCTTACGACCAGTACGCTGTGCACGCCTTCGAAACGCATGCCCTGGATTACCTGTTGAAGCCGTTTGACGAGGATCGCTTCCAGAAGGCCCTGCAGCGCGCCCGCGCGCAACTGGAGCGCTCGCGCTCCGGCGAGATCGCGACCCGGTTGCTGGCGATGCTGCACGACGTTCGTCCGCAGCCAACGCCGGCATCGGATCGGTTGGTCATCAAATCGGGTGGACGCGTGGTTTTCCTCAAGTCGGACGAAATTGACTGGGTCGAGGCGGCAGCCAATTATGTGCGGATTCATGCCGCGCATGACGAGTATCTGATGCGCGAGACGATGAACGCCTTCGAGGCCAAGCTCGACAGCCGGCGATTCATGCGGATTCACCGCTCGATAATTGTCAACTTGGAGAAAATAAAGGAGTTACAACCATGCAATAACGGCGAATACATCGTCGTTCTGCGGACAGGAAAGGAACTTTCGCTGAGCCGCAGTTTCCGCGATCGGATCCAAGACTATCTCCGTCGCAGTCCGACTTTCCTGCGCGGTACTGCCCAACCTCAGCCGCCTGCAAATTAGCGCCGGACGAGAAATCGGAGCCCCGGGCTGGACCCGGGGCCAGATTTAACAGGCAGTCAGCGCCTACGACATCTTGGCTATATCGCGCTTGGTAATTCCAATTCTTTCCCAGTAGAACCAGCACTCGTCGGAGCCGGCCATTTTTCCAAGCGTTACGTAGCATTTAGCAGGGGGTTCATTGATTCCGCGCTCCCAACGGGAGACGGCCATAGCCGAAACTCCGAGGTGATTCGCGAATTCCGTTTGACTGAGATTGAGGCGTTGGCGGAGCTTTTCGATCCGTGTCGCCCAGGTCGGTCTTGCCATTTTAGTTGCGGCGCGCACTTTCGTCCTTGACACGCTTAACTTAGTAGTTATAGTTTGTTTGCCCTGGAAACAACATCATAATATCCCAGGGTGAGTCACCATTGGTGTCTGCGAATAGTAGCAAACAATCTCACTTCAAGCGATACCAGTTGTATCGAGGCCTTTACAGCCGAGTTGCCCGTAAGCTCGGGGTCGACCGTTCCTACGTGAGCCGGGTAGCCCGTGGAGAACGACAGTCCAAGGACATTGAGGCCGCTCTACAAGCTGAACTCAAGCGCATCGAACGCGTTTAAGCCCTCGCTGACGAAAACGGAAGAGCTGTGTTCCCTCACACAGCTAACAGTCTACGTCTGTTTAACGAGTCCGATACGTTAAGGCGCATCTTGGCGCGGCTGCGTGCCATGATCAACTATCTTTTGTAAAACTCGTACCCATCTTTCGAATGTGTGCCCGAATGTGCACTGCTACGTGCGCACCCCACGTTGTAACGGTTATCACAGCGTAACTCATTTCTCCAGAGTAGTTTCCGAACCGGAGAGTCATATGGGAACCCCCTGGTCACATCGTTACGCCTACAGAACCACAGCCGTTAAGAGCTCCGCTATCCGCGAACTGCTGAAAATTACCCAAAACCCCCAAGTTATCTCATTTGCCGGCGGCCTGCCGGCGCCGGACGTATTTCCGGTTGCCCGTTTTCGCGACGCCTGCCAGCGCGTGCTGGACCAGACAGGTTCGCAGGCGCTGCAGTACAGCACTACCGAAGGCTACACGCCGCTGCGCGAAATGATCGCGTTAAACCTCAACCGTTACGGCATCCTGGCCACGCCCGACAACGTGATGCTGACCAACGGCTCGCAGCAGGCGCTGGACCTGATCGCCAAGCTGCTCATTAACCGCGGTGATCGCGTTCTTACCGAGGCTCCGACGTATCTTGGTGCGCTGCAGGCGTTCAACGTATTCGGCGCCGAATATGTAAGCGTGCCAACCGACGATGACGGGCTTCGCACCGACCAACTGGAAGAAGCCCTGCGCTCGGGGCCGAAGTTCATGTATGTTCTGCCGAACTTCCAGAATCCCAGCGGCGTTACGCTGTCGTTGCAGCGGCGCGAGGAGCTGGTCTATCTGTCCGATAAGTACGGCATCCCGATCGTCGAGGACGATCCTTACGGTCAGCTCCGTTACGAAGGGCAGCACTTACCGCCGCTGGTGGTGCTGGACCGTGAGAATCTTCGCCGCGACGACGGTTACTCGCTCGGCAACGTCATCTATCTCAGCACGTTCTCGAAGACACTTGCTCCAGGACTGCGCCTGGGGTGGATTGTGGCTCCGTGCGAAGTCATCAGCAAGCTCGTGCAACTCAAGCAGGGAGCCGATCTCCATACCAGCACATTTGTGCAGATGGTCGCCTACGAGGTCGCCCGCGACGGCTTCCTCGACGAGCACGTAAAGCTCATCCGCACCGTCTATGGCGAACGGCGGGACATCATGCTACGCGCGCTGGAAGAGCAGTTCCCCGACGGCGTTACCTGGACCCACCCGCATGGCGGACTCTTCCTGTGGATCACGATGCCCGAGGGCACCGACTGCAACGAACTGCTGCAGGAGGCGATCCGGCAGGATGTGGCTTTCGTTCCGGGCGACTGCTTCTATCCGGACGACGAAGGCCGGCGCAACATGAGACTGAACTTCTCGAACGCTACTCCGGACCAGATCCGTGAAGGTATCCGGCGGTTATCGGTGGCGATCAAGGCGCAACTGGCAGGGCATGCAGTTGCGGTGGGATAGTTCGTGCCGTTTTGGGAACCGGCGCGTTGCGAGATCGGCGGATTGTCGTGAAGTTTAACGATGCTGTTAACAAAAAAAGGGGGGTACCCCCCTTGCCTCGATCTTTAGAATCATTCACTTGCACGATAGTTTCCGTAAGAACAGCAGAATCAGAGCGTTAGGAGCATCAACTTAAGAATCAGCGAGTTACGCGGGAAGCATAAAAGTGCGAAGGACGAAGGTCGAAGTGAAACAAGACCTGGAAGGTCGCGATATTTCTGGTTAAGAAAGAGCGAAAGCCGGTAGAGACACCGGTGCGTTTGCTAACGCTGTGGGTAGTCTAACGAAGACGAAGCGAGGGTGTCAGATCACATTGGTAACTCGAAAGTTAGATATTGGTGAGATGTACTTCGGGGAAAAAGGTAACGTGGTGGACCGAAAGTGTGAGAAATCAGGATGAAGCGGATAATATTTGTCGCGTTATTTTTTGTTATTTGCCTTCCGCTCGCTATCCCCCAGGCGAAAGAGATTCAAGGCAAGGTCCCGAAAGAACTTGCCGATGAATTATGGACTGCGGCGACACGAGGAGAACTACTCTCACGCCAAGGATGGACCCATGCCTCTCAAAGATTTTTCACAAAACCGACGGCTTTTCCTGGGACGAAGGCAATCCGGGTCGTTTCAAATTCCTGGGGGCCTGCGTATCAGCTTCGCGGGACGGAAGATGCGGCCGCCGATGTGCTTGTCGGTTATCTCGACGTGGGTGGGATAGATTCTGCTCTCAGATACGTTCCTCCATTGAAAACTGATGCCATTAAGACAGCCGCTCTTTATCACTTTGTTACCGTGGAAATCTACAACACAATGTACGGCCCAGATGGCAAGACGATTGTTAGCAGGCGAGCCACTGGATTGCGTGCCTGGCAAATTGAGGGGCGGCCTGGCCCGCCTTGGACGACAGTGAACACAGCCATACGATATGTATTGGAAATGCGGGCTCGAACCAGTGACCCAATAGTAAGAAAGAACGCTGATGAGACTCTATCGCGGTTGTTGCAATTGCATTGAGTTTCTCGCTTGCGAGTCTCTTCGTGGATGAGAAAATGCCAGAGGAGTAAGACACAAGCCGTTTCCGTGAACTTAATGCATTCGGGCTTGATACTGATCGCCGAAAGAAGGCGAATAGGGCGGGACACCCTCGGCTTTGTTATTTAACGGAAACGTTCGTAGCCAGCCGGTCCTATTTCAGGTTCTTTCCCGTGGTTGTGATCACGAATTTTCCGTGCTTCACTCCGCGAAGGCTGAGCAGATTGTCTGCGATCTGGCGAAGATCGGCGCTACGGCCCTTCATGATAACGACCTCCAGGCAATTGTCATGATCCAGGTGAACGTGGGTGGCCGCCAGGACCTGCGTGTGCGCGTGATGTTGAATGTGAATCAGCCGTTCTGCCAGCTTCGGCTGGTGATGGTCGTACACCATGGTCAGGGTGCCCGCGATCACCTTGTTCTGGTCGCCCTCCTCTGAAACAAGGTGTTCCCGAATCAGATCGCGCACGGCCTCGGAGCGGTTTTGATATCCCCGCCTGGCAATGGCTTCGTCAAATTTCTCAAGCAGGTCCCGTTCCAGGGACAGCCCTGTTCTCACTAATTCGGAATTCTGTGCCATGTTCCTCGACCGTCGCAGATATGGGATTCAATCTTTGACACGGCGATTGACGCAAGTTGACATAAACTCGCGCAAAAACCAGCCACGTAAATGATACATGCCGGGAAAATCTTCATTGTGCTGTCGAAGTAGATCGAGGAATTGTGAGCGCTGTCGTAGCACGATTTTTAAATTCGTGTTATACAGCCAAAGTATTTTATTTTTCGGTCACCAAGGAAAGCACATGGCCGCGGATCTACGCCGCCATTCAGAGACCTGCCACAAATTTCGCTACAACTGCATGGCGGCGGGATTCTTTGCAGTTTCACTCCTGGTTTGTTCACCATTTGCGTACTCACAGTCAGCTTATTCGCATCAGCTAACAGGAACTGTCGTTGATGCGTCTGGGGCAGTGATTGCTGGAGCTACCGTGCAGGTTCGAAGCGGGAACGGTACCACACAAAAGACGGCGCAGTCGGATACGAACGGCTCCTTTACTATTTCTGGACTCTCGGCAGGTATCTATCTACTAGTGGTATCGAATCCCGGCTTTGAAACCAAAGAAATCTCCGTCACCATCGCAACTACTGAGGCGCCTGCTCCGCTGCACATCTCTCTGGCTGTAGGCTCCGTAACTACCGCCATCAACGTGCAGGGCCGGGAGGATAGTCTCGTCGGAATTGCCGAGTCCGCCACCCAGGGAACGGTAGGCTCAACGGAAATTCAGGATCGTCCGATTCTTCGTTCGGGAGAAGTTTTGGAGACGATTCCCGGTGTCATCATCACGCAACACGCTGGCGGCGGGAAGGCCAATCAATATTTTCTTCGCGGCTTCAATCTCGACCACGGTACAGATTTCGCCATTTCTCTCGATGGCATGCCGCTAAATTTGCCGACGCACGCGCACGGCGAAGGGTACGCGGATATGAACACCGTCATCCCGGAGTTTGTGGAGCGGGTAGATTTCCGGAAGGGTCCTTATTACGCCGATGTGGGCAACTATGGCTCGGCTGGATCGGCCAATGTTGTGTTTTTCAAGACGCTACCCGAGAACTTCTTCAAGATAGAAGGCGGCATGTATGGTTTTGGGCGGGGCGTTTTCGGCGTATCGCGAAAGCTCGGTTCGGGCAATTTGTTGTTCGGCGGAGAACTGTATCACGAAGACGGTCCATGGAAGCATCCGGATGACTACTACAAGTTCAACGGCATTCTAAGTTACAGCCGGGGCGATGAAGCCAACGGGTTCAGCGTCACGGCCCGCGGTTACCATGGAAAATGGAACTCAAGTGATCAAATCGCCGGGAATGCCGTACCCCTGGTTGGCTTCTTCGGCACACTGAATCCGACTGACGGTGGCAATTCGCAGCGTTACAGCTTGCAGGCTGAATGGCATCGCCAAAACGCGAATTCCGAGACGAAAGTCATGGTCTACGGATTTCGTTATGATCTCGATTTGTTTTCCGATTTTACTTATTTCCTGACGGACCCCAACCGCGGCGATCAATTTGAACAGCAGGACAAACGGTGGGTGGCCGGATTCGACGCACATCGCACAATTTTCAGCCAATGGCTTGGCCGCAAGGTGGAAAACACATTCGGCATGCAAGTCCGCAACGATTGGATCCACAACGGCCTTTTCCAGGATGAGGATCGTGTGCGCGTGGACAAGACCGATGCCGCCACCGGCAACATTTTGCCCGCGACCACGCAAGAGGATCGCCTCACGGACACCCAAGTAGGCTTTTATGCGGAAAACAAGATCCAGTGGACGGGGAAATTCCGCACAGTGGCAGCCCTGCGCGGCGACGTGCAGCACTTTGACATCACCAGTTTAGTGACCGCAGCCAATTCCGGCATGGCTATCAAGGCGCTGCCCAGTCCCAAATTAAGTTTGGTTTTCGGTCCGTGGTCCCATACCGAGTTCTATGTACAGGGTGGATTCAGTTTTCACAGCAATGACGGGCGTGGCACAACGCAAACGGCCGAACCGGTTTCCGGAGAGAATCCTTTCCCCAATACGCCCGCCGATAAAATCCCTCCCATGATCCCAACCAAGGGCGCGGAAGTTGGGGTGCGCACGCTTGCCGTTCCACATCTGCAAAGCACGCTTTCGTTCTGGTATCTGCACAGCGCTTCCGAACTGCAGCAGTCTGGCGACACAGGAGGCACAACCGCTTCACGACAGCCAAGCGACCGTTACGGAATCGAATGGGCGAACTACTACACTCCACTGAAACATGTGGCTTTTGATTTTGACCTCGCGACTTCCAAAGCTCTTTTTTCTGAAATTGACGAAGATGATGCGGCGCCCGACAGCCCAGGTGGCAGGCGTGTACCTGAAGCAGTTGGATTGGTGATTGCCTCGGGCATCACCGTGCACGATCTCAAGGGGTTTTTGGGAAGTTTGCGCCTGCGCTATTTTGGCCCGCGCGATTTGACGTCCGATGGATTTTTTCGCTCAAAGGCAACGGCATTGCTCAACGGCGAGGTCGGTTATCGAATTAACAAGACATGGAGTCTTTCGGCGGAGTTCTTGAATTTGCTGAACCGCCGCGATCACGACATTGACTATGCCTATGAATCCCAGATCGCGCCAACAGCCACGTCGGCATTCACGGACGTTTTCCATCCTGTCGAGCCGTTTCAGGTGCGATTCGGGTTACGTTTCCGATTGGAATAGAAAAGGAGTTTCGACCGCTTTGTGCAGTCAGATTTGCTGCCGCAACAAGTTGGCATTTTCATTCGACGGCATGCAGATACGCTGCAAGTGCGGTGACATTACAAACGGAATAGCGGTTTTTACAGAAGCTTGACGAGGTTTTCACGCTCGGCTTACGTGTGGAATCTAGTTTGTTCTCCGCCGAAGTTCCCCCGCTCTCGTGAGGGACGAATCCAACAATGGAAAGTGAGAGAACATGAAACTTATCCACCGTTTCATGACCTTGGCCGTGCTCGCTGTGTTATGCACTGGCTATGCTGTCGCCGACGACCAGACCGTTCCCGGAAAAGGGAACGCTACTGCCATCGCAATCGCCTCGCGGTCTCCGCTCGTCGCAAGCGCAATGGACTTTCTTCAGGGTCAGGCGAAGAAAATCCGCGACAACAAATTGCGTAAGGAAACTCAGGATGCGTTGTTCAACCAGCAGACCTGCATCAAGCATCGGGCAAAACTGACAGAAGCCGATAAGGACCAGATTGTCGCAACACTGATCGCCGAAGGGCTGGTGAATCCGGCCGATGGGCAAGGAATTGTGGGCGGCGTCAAGGCTGGAGTTTTCCCGCCGGTGCTGCACGACGGCAGCTCGTGCCCTACTCTTCCCCAGACGTTTTTCTCCTCTCCGGGAAGCGTGTTCGACGGACACCATTCGTATCCGGGCGGTTTGCCGGTACACGAATCGAATAATGAGACGGCTGACGTCAACCTGGCCTCGGAGTATCGGAGTGTTTACGGATCGACGAATGGCGGCTGGGCGGTCGTTGATCCTTTGCTCCCGGGAGGGAGGGGCGAGAATCCGCATCCAGCGGTATTCATCGACGAGGACATCATTGTCGGCGCTCCGCTGTGGCATGACTGGGCGAAGCCGATGGTGTTCCAGTGGAATGCGGACGGATCGGAATTTGTGGAACTGAATTTTGGCGGAAACGGCAGCACCGATGCATGGGGCGCTCCGGGCGACTCGCGCACGGGCGGACACCACATCATTGGCGTGGCGGAAGCGATGAAGCGCGGGCTCGATCCGGCGTTTGTGATCACGCAGGCGAGCGCGCACTCGGCGCCGACGTCGGGCAATGAATACAAGGTGGTGAACTGGCTGCGCGCTGCCGCGATTATTGCCGGGATCGATCCGGTGCAGAAGGGTTATCTGACAACCGATTCGCAGGGAAGATTGCGTCTGCCGGTGCTGCGGTCACTGGGTTCCATCGACATGCTGGCGGCTGGGCAGATGAACCTGCTCGCGGAATACACGCTGCACAACCTGTCCGACGCGGACTTCACCTATTCCGGACCAGCGATCTCACAGGCAGAGGTAATCCTGGCGCAACTGGCTCCGAAGTTCGGCTATAACCCGAACGACAAGACGCGGTACAACACCAAGTATCGTAACGTTGTGCTCAGCTTCATGAGCGGCGAACGGATCCTGATGATCTACAGCGACAAGGGAGTGAACGGAGTCGCCGCCGAGGTCAAGAAGTTGCGCGACCGGGGAATTATCTAGTCAGAGATTGCGTGTTGTTGATTGGATATTGAAGAAGATTGGCGGACGGGCTTGTAAGCTCGTCCGCCGTTTTTATGTCTATCACTGGATGCGAATTAATTGCCGTTCGCTACCGGTGGCTTGAGATTCACGTCAGCACCGGGAAAGACGTGGACCTGCTCTCCCCAGACATCCTTGCCGTCAACTTTCAATTCCACTTTGTGCGATCCGGCCGGGACGCGAAGCGTTGTGGGCGTTGTGCCGGAGAGTTCGCCGTCGACGTAAATTGCGGCTCCCGGTTGCGCGCTGAGCGACAGGTTTCCAAATGCCTGTTCGGTGCGGTCGACGCTCGTCAGCTTGCCGTCTTCTAGGACGGCCACCAGTCCGGGATAGGTGAGCCAGGTTTTGTTGCCGAAGGCGATCGCCTGGGTGGGCTTGCCAAGTCCGGTTTCGATTTCTTCGCGACTGGCGCCAGGCTTGAGTTCAATCGAAGGCGCCATCGACGTGGCGGTGGCTGCGATGCGCGCCGCAAGCGCGGGTTGAGGAGCGTTCGAGAAGCTGTCGGCAGGCAGAATCCATTGATCCAGCGCGGCATTGATTTTATTCAGGTCACCGCTGCTGATGGTCTCTTTATCGAAGAAGAAGTTCACTGCGGCCCACACACGGCCCATGCGACCTTGGAAATTGCGCGGGTCAACGCTAAGCAGTCCGACGGTCACGAAGTCCTGTCCTACGACGACGCTATTGGTAAAGAAGCGCTCGCCGGGAAGGAGCTCCACTTCGTCTTTGCCTGACAGCAGCGTGCGCACTCCATTCTTAACGGAGTTCGAGGTGACATCGCGACGCTCCTGCGTCCCGTAGAGTCCTTTCTTTACCACTAGCAAAGTGCCGCCGAGTTTGCGAACGGAATCTTCTCCACCGTGGACGCCCATAAAACTGGAGCCCACCTGCGTGATCCGATAGCGGGCGGCAATGGCTTCCTGAAGATTGGATTGCACTTCGTTTTGTTGCGCAAAAGCGAGAGTTGAAAGGAGCAGGATAATAGCGGCGAGCGCGAACTTCTTCACAGGATCCTCGGAGGATTGAGAATACCGAGATTCTATCCTGTTCCGGAAGATTGCGTCGTCCGTTGGAGGAATTCGATTCGCGTGGCGTGGTAGTCAGGCTGCAATCAGACATAAAATACACTAAATAAAAGAGTTATTTTTGGAATCGTAGCAGCCGAATGTTGCAACCGAATGAGGCTCGTACTCATCTATAACCTTGACAACGATTGACTCAAGTTCTATATTGATCCCGCTATAAAGATGAGAGTTGTAGGATTGGCTAGCAGAATCAATCACTTATAGGACAATCGTAAAGGTTTCGGAGTTAACGGAGGAGGCTAAAGCTCCATGGCGAAGATTATTGGAATTGACTTGGGAACCACGAATTCGGTGGTCGCCGTAATGGAAGGCGGCGAACCCAAGGTTATTGCGAACGAAGAAGGCGGTCGCACGACCCCCTCGGTCGTAGCTTTCACGCAGTCGGGTGAGCGTTTGGTAGGGCAGGTGGCGAAGCGCCAGGCTATTACCAACCCCGGAAACACTGTGTACTCCATCAAGCGGTTCATGGGACGCCGCTACGACGAAGTGAACGAAGAAATGAAGATGGTCCCGTACCAGGTTGAGCGCGAGGGCGACCATGTCGCTGTTGTCGCGCAGGGCAAGCGCTACACGCCACCGCAGATTTCGGCGATGATCCTGCAGAAGCTGAAGAAGGCCGCTGAGGATTATCTGGGTGAGTCGGTTAGCGATGCTGTCATCACCGTTCCTGCTTACTTCAACGACGCACAGCGCCAGGCGACCAAAGACGCCGGCCAAATCGCAGGCTTGAACGTAAAGCGCATCATCAACGAGCCAACGGCAGCCGCACTCGCTTATGGTTTGGACAAGAAGAAGGACGAGACGATTGCCGTGTACGACTTCGGCGGCGGCACCTTCGATATTTCGATTCTTGAAGTCGGCGAAGGCGTGATCGAGGTGAAGTCCACCAACGGTGATACGCACCTGGGCGGTGATAACCTCGACCAGCGCATTGTCGATTGGCTGATCGACGAGTTCCGCAAGGAAACCGGTCTCGACCTGCACTCGAAGGGCAACGAGATGGCGTTGCAGCGTCTGCGTGACGCGGCCGAGCGTGCCAAGATCGAGCTGTCAACCACGATGGAGTCGGAGATCAACCTGCCCTTCATCACCGCCGACGCGAGCGGACCGAAGCACCTGGTTCGGAAGCTGACGCGCGGCAAGCTGGAAGAGATGGTTCGCGACATCATTGAGCGCTCCATCGGCCCCAGCCGTCAGGCAATGAAAGATGCCGGGGTTACCCCTGAGCAGATTAACGAAGTTGTTCTGGTCGGCGGACAGACGCGTATGCCGGCGATCCAGCGGCTGGTGAAAGAACTGTTTGGGAAAGAGCCCCACAAGGGTGTGAACCCGGACGAAGTCGTCGCGATCGGCGCGGCCATCCAGGGCGGCGTTCTGGGCGGCGAGGTGAAAGACCTGCTGCTGCTCGACGTGACTCCGCTGACGCTGTCGATCGAAACGCTGGGCGGCGTATCGACGCCAATGATCCCGCGCAACACGACGATTCCGACCCGCAAGTCGGAGACGTTCTCGACCGCGGCAGACAACCAGACGTCGGTTGAAGTTCACGTGTTGCAGGGAGAGCGTCCGATGGCGGGGCAGAACCGCACGCTGGGCAAATTCCACCTGACGGGAATCATGCCGGCGCCTCGCGGCATACCGCAGATCGAGGTCACGTTCGACATCGACGCGAACGGAATCCTGAACGTTACCGCGAAAGACCAGGCTACAGGCAAAGATCAGAAGATCACGATCACGAGTTCTTCCGGCTTGTCGAAGGAAGAGGTCGAGCGCATGGCGAAGGAAGCCGATTCGCATGCGGCCGAAGACAAGACGCAGCGCGAGATCATCGAGTCGCGGAACCAGCTCGACGGAATGGTTTACAACATCGAAAAGATGTTCCGCGAGCACGGCGACAAGATTTCGGGCGACGAACGCCAGCAGGTCGAGACTGCGCTGGCCGACGCGAAGAAAGCGCTGGAGTCGAATGATAAGTCGCAGATGGATTCGGCGCGCGATCGTCTGACACAGGCGAGCCACAAGCTGGCCGAGCAGATGTATAAAGCAACAGCCGGACAGGCGCAGCCGGGTCCGCAGGCTGGTCCAACGCCGGGTTCGCAGCCGGGCGCGAGCGAGCCAAAGAAAGACGAAGGCGTGATCGACGCGGAGTACGTGGACGTGGAAGAAAAGAAGTAAAGAAGTTCGTCAGTAAATCAGTTCATCAGTTTCTTGGTTGAGGCTGGTGAACTGACAAACTGATGAACTGAGAAACTGGGTTTGAGAAAATGCATTTCGAGATCAAAGGTCAACCGTATTTCGTGAACTTCGTTCCCAGCGAAGGGAAGTGGTTCATGTTCGCGCCGTCGCCGCATGGTATGCAGCGCATTCCGGTGGCCGATGATGCGCATACTTATTTCGACAAGTTTGTCCTGCCGCCGGAAGACGAAGAGCCGACGGTGATGTGATGTAGCACAGGCATTCCTGCCTGTGCAGATTTCAGGCCACGGATCTCACGGATCTACACGGGTGTAATATCCGTGAATATCCGTTGAATCCGTGGCAAATTTATTTGGACTGATAGCGGAAAGCTAATAGCTAACTAATGGCGACTGCAACCAAGAAGGATTATTACGAAATACTCGGCGTAAAGAAGAGCGCCTCAGCGGACGACATCCGCAAGGCGTTCCGCAAGCTTGCGCGCAAGTATCACCCTGACGTTAACCCAGGCGATAAAGCGGCCGAGGAGCGCTTCAAAGCGATCTCGGAAGCGAATGACGTTCTGTCGGACCCGAAGAAGCGCAAGATCTACGATCAGGTCGGATATTACTCGGACAACATTGATCCGGCGGCAGCCGAAGCGTACGCCCGCGCGGCGCAGGGAGGATACGGGCCTGGTCCAGGCGGCGCCGGACGCAGCGCAGGGCAGGGAATCCCGGTCGATTTCAGCGGATTCGATTTCTCCGATATGTTTGGCGGCGCAGGCGGAGCTTCCACGGGCAGCGCGCGAAGTGGGTCGTTTCACGACATTTTCTCCGGCATCTTCGGAGGCGCCGGACGAGGTATGGAGTCGCAAGGTCCCGAGGCAGGTACCGACCTTGAGTACCAGGTGAACGTCGGCTTCTGGCAGGCGATCCGAGGGGCCGAGATGCGGCT
>CAYWSM010000271.1:0-5566 GCA_964460935.1 uncultured Terriglobales bacterium
CTTGGAGTAAATTCGCTCGCCGTTAACGTAAACGTCGAGGGATCCGGGAAGTCCGGCCTTAATCTTCACGGACTGGCCGAGCTTTTGCTCGATGTCGTGTTTCAGGCTCACGGCCTGTACCTTAATGTCGTGTCAGAAGAAGCAGCGTTTGATGATGATTTCCATTTTGCACTCCCAAAAGGGCAACTCAATTGCAACGGGTTTTGATTTGAAACTCCGACCACTGTTTTTTTGAGCCTGTTCCACTGGCCGGTCACTGCGTGCGAGGCCATGACCCGGTCACTCTGACTGGATGGCCACCGCCGAAGTCATTCTCGAACGCGCGCGCGCGTCCGCGCAAGCGTGGACGCTTCCCGCTCACATCCCTGAACTGGACGGCATTCGCGGGCTGGCAATGCTGATGGTGCTGGCCTGCCACTCGGCGATATGGCTGCCCGTTGGACTGATGAGGCCGGTGCTGATCGAGGGCAGAATCGGCGTAGATCTGCTCTTCGTGCTGTCGGGATTCCTGATTACGGGAATTCTGCTGGATACGCAGCGCGATCGGCGGGCGTTGCGGAACTTCTATGTTCGGCGAGGACTGAGGGTCTGGCCGCTGTACTTTGTGTTCCTGGTACTGGCGTTCGGGGTAATGCGGAAGTTGTTGCCGGGGCTGGCGCCGTTTCATTTATCGGCGGTGGCTTACTTCCTATTCGTGCAGAACTTCCTTTACGTCGCCGGAACGGGGCCGATGCTCGATCCGACATGGTCGTTGGCAGTCGAGGAGCAGTTCTACGTTGTATGGCCGTGGATCGCGCTGCGAGTGCGGCGCGAGACGGTGGTCAAAATCTGCTGCGCGGTGGTGATGATGTCGCCAGTGATACGGATCGCAATGCGAGTGGCCGGCGCTTCGGGAGAATTTGTCTATGCGAATACCCTGTGCCGGATGGATGGCATCGCGATGGGTGGCGCTCTCGCAGCATGGGTACGAAACGAACGATGCGATGTCGAGAGGCTTCGGCGCTTTGCTCTAGCGGGTGTAGCAGCGGGAGTGATTGGGACGGCTTTGTGCTTCGGAATGACATCGGCGTCGCCCGCCACTGAGCTGCGCTTCTCATTTGTAACGATAACGTTTGGCTGTGTGATGGCGTGGATTTTAGCGCGTCAAGGAACGGGATCGTTCGTAGCACAGTCGTTGCGCAGTTTTGCCCTGACCAGGCTGGGCCGCATTAGCTTTGGCCTGTATCTGTTCAACTTGCCGATCTACACAGTGATGCACGGGCATTTGGCGGATCGTGTGTTCTTTGGTTTGCCTTCCGGAATGGCCGAATTCAGCCGCGTGTTGGCCGCCAATTTGTTGTTGCTGACGATCGCCGCGGTCTCATGGAGGTTCTACGAGAGCCCGATCCTGCGGCTGAAGGTGAAAATGGCTCCGCGTTAGGCGGATGTAACAACGTCACGCACGATTTCCACGGCTCTCTCGCACGCCGCGCGATCGACATCCATGTGAGTGACGAAGCGGACGAGTTCGTTGTTCACGCCGCCGATTAGAAGGCCACGGTCAACGAGGCGGCGCGAAAACTCCGTCGCACCGAGGCCGGTGCCACTGATGTCGACAATCAGGATGTTGGTCTGCACGGTTCCGAGGTCGATCTTCAGGCCGGGTAATTTCGAGAGCTCAGCCGCCAGGAATTTTGCATTTGCATGGTCTTCGTGAAGGCGGGCGGGCATCTTCTCCAGGGCAATCAGTCCGGCAGCGGCGAGGATTCCGGCCTGTCGCATGCCGCCACCGAGCGCTTTGCGGTACTTGCGGGCCTGGTCGATGAAATCGCGGCTGCCGACGAGCATGGAACCAACCGGCGCACCCAATCCCTTCGACAGGCAAAACATCACGGAGTCGAACGGCTTCGTTATTTCCGCGACGGATTTGCCGAGAGCCGTGGCGGCGTTGAAGATGCGGGCTCCGTCGAGATGAACCGGCAGGCCGATGGCGTGTGCTTCGTCGCAGATTTCTTCGGCAACTTCCATTGGGTAAACCGTTCCGCCCGCCATGTTGTGCGTGTTCTCAAGCGAGATGAGACCGGTCTGCGCGAGGTAGTAGGTCTTGCCGGCGATCTTCTTCTTGATCTGGTCCCAATGGAGGATGCCTCCGTCGGCGTAAATGGGACGGACGAGGCATCCGGAAAAGCTCGCCAGGGTGGCCATTTCGTAGTTGAAGATGTGGCCACGCTCTTCGCAGATAATTTCCTGACCAGGACGGGTGTGGACCTTGATCGCGATCTGGTTGCCCATGGAACCGGTGGGGACAAAGATGGCCGCATCGCGGCGAAAGATTTCCGCGGCGCGCTGCTCAAGACGATTGATAGTCGGATCTTCGCCGTACACGTCGTCGCCGACTTCAGCCTCGAACATGGCACGGCGCATTTCCGGCGTGGGACGCGTGACGGTATCACTGCGAAGGTCGATGGCGGGAAAAGGAGACGGAGTGGCGGTCGATTCGGGCCGGGGCTGGGTGCTGGAGTACATGAATGTTCCTCGGGTAACGGAAAAGTCTAAATGAAATGACAGCGGTGGTGGGACTGATGTCGTCCCCTGACGGGACTTGGTGATTATGTCGGTACCGTCATCCCGGATCTTACGATCCGGGCTATGGAATGTCGCGCCTGCGGTGCTGCACAGGCAAGAATGCCTGTGCCACACAAGCTGTGACACACAAACTACTCCCCACAAGCTGCTCCACATACCAGTTCCACACAAGGTATACAGCACAAGCTGTGCCATACAAGCTTAGAGCTGTGTCTGGCTGCAAGCTTGCGATAACATCTTGCGCATGACGTCCGCAAACGTTCATGTGGGTACATCGGGATGGGGATATCCGACATGGAAGCCGGCTTTTTACCCCAAGGAGGTAAAGCAGAAAGATTTCCTGCGGTATTACGCAAGCCAGTTGAATGCCGTCGAAGTAAATTACACGTTCCGGCATATGGTGAGCGAGAAGTCGGTAACGTCGTGGTTACAGGAGACGCCGGAGGATTTCCGGTTCGCCATCAAGGCTCACCAGACGATTACACACATTAAGCGGCTCAAGAATGCAGAGGAGCCAGTGCAACGGTTTGTCGAGTCTCTGAAGACGCTGGATGCGTCGGGGAGGTTGGGACCGGCGCTGTTTCAGCTTCCGCCGAACTTGAAGTGCGATGTGGGAGTGCTGAGAGATTTTCTGGCGCTGCTGCCTCCGAAGATGAAAGCGACATTCGAGTTTCGGAACGCGTCGTGGTTCGCGGACGAGGTCTATAAGACATTGGCGGATCGCGATGCGGCACTGTGTATTGCAGAAGACGAGGAACGCGAAACACCGGATGTGGCGACTGCGAGCTTCCGGTACTATCGGCTGCGCAAACCGGGATATACGGCAGACGAGTTAGCGGCGAAATCAAAGATGTTGCGAGAAGCGGCGGAGAAGAGCGAAGTGTATGCGTTCTTCAAGCATGAAGAGGATCCGCAGAGTGCGGTATGGGCGGTGGAGGTGCTGAAGCAAGGGCAGCCATAAGCCGCAAGCTCTGACATAAAGGCAACATATGATCATGAAAGTGCTTGTCATTGCGTGCATTCTGTTGCTAGCTGTCAGCGGGTGTATTGCCCAAAGTGCTGTTAGTGCAGGAGGGCATGACTCTGATGTCCCGGCCCTGAAATTTTCAGTTTATGCTCCTCCACAAGGACAGTCGCCGATCCGGATTGTGCAGTTTGTGTATACCTTTGATGATGTTAAAGTTGTCCTCGTCAATGACAGCGACAAGTGGATAACAGGAGCTTGGTTCGTAGCGCGATTAACACCCCCGCCTGGATGCTCAATGGGAGAGACCGCAACTATCGAGCTTTCGGGGTCGAAATCAGAGTTCCATATAGCACCTCATCAGAAGATCGAGATTCTTGTGAATTCGTCGCCCTTCGGCTTGGCGAATTTGGTGAAAACGGCACAGCTACAGGAAATGGCGGGAGCACAAGTCCAAGTGGGCGTGATGAATGTCTATTTCTCTGATGGTACGGAATGGCACACTGAGGGCCGACTATCGGCGAAGGCTCCAATACAACCGTTCAGTCCTTCCCTCGTTGCAGATGATACCGGCCTTTGCTCTTCTTTCGCTGAAGTGGCTAAAGCTCTTCCGCTTATAAGAGGCACTCAACCAGAACGTGCATCCGTCCAAAGTGAAATGACGAACGTGCATGATGAGCGACTTCCGCACCTTTTGTTCCAGTGCAGTTTAGAAGCAGGCATCGCTCACTGCCGTGCCGAAGATCGTAAAATGTCTTCCGATCATTGACCCTTAAACCTCATGGTCCCACGTTAACAGAAGTTCTGAGCTGTTCTTTAAGCATGAAGAGGATCCGCAGAGTGCAGTGTGGGCGGTGGGAGTGCTGAAGGAAGCGGGAAGGTACGGCAAAGGCTAGCTTGGCCGAAGATAGGTGTGCATAAAGTGATGATCATGATGCGTAGAACGTTGGCGATATTGGCTGCTTCACTGATGTGCGCGCCGGGCCTACTATCACAGGAACCAGAAACCTCTGTGAAACCAAAAATTGCCGTGTCTATTCCAGACTCTGCAATCTTACCCGACTGGAACGGCGCGTGGAAATTGAACTCGGCACAGGGCAACTTTAAGGGTCCGATTATTACGATCTCGATTTCGGCAGACGGTGTGTATCGCTACGACGATCAGCATTCGACTTTCACTTTTCGTTGCGATGGGAAAGACCGGCCAATAGAAGACAATCGCACGCGATCCTGTGTCAGAAGCAGTGCCACAGTGTTGGATTTGATCCAGAAAGAACATGGCGTGAAGACGAAGGCGAGTCGTTGGGAACTTTCGGCTGGTGGAAGGCTTCTTACGGCAACGGCGACCACCTTTCGTTCGAATGGTCCTGTGGTTACCGCTCAGTTAGTCCTTTGGCGAAAGTCGGGTTCCAACGACTTTGCCGGCCAATGGGAGGATGGTAGCTACGTTCAGCAACATACCGAAATGACAGTGAGCATCGACAACCAGACTTTGCATCTTGGATATCCAAGGGCGGGACAGTTTATTGATGCACCATTTAATGGCGTCGAGGCAGCGCCGCATGGGCCTCATGCTCCAAAGGGGTTGACCTGCACTGCCCGACTAGCTGGAAAGCGCGAGATCCTTGTTCTGATGAAGCGCGATGGCAAAGTTGCCACTCAAGACTCCCTCGCATTGAGCGGAGATGGAAAAGTTATTACCTACTCTTGGTGGAATCCAGATCGACCAACCGACAAGGCTACGGTTGTGTACGAAAAGCAGTGAAAGGTGCTGCGCACCACCTCTGGAAATTCTTGCTTAATGGAACCCCGGGTTGCGCGCGGAACAGAACCGCGCTTCACCCGGGGCTATCATCTTCCGTCCGCTCCTCGAACTCGACCGTTGAGATTTGGATGTTCGTATCACACATATGACCCGTCTAAGTCGAGCTTCGCTCGACCTGAACGGGCGAGAGCGCCCATTCCCACACTTTGCAGCGGGTGAACCTCATAGACAATTCATTGCGCCGCTGTAAACATAGGAATCGACTTTTCCTA
>CAYWSM010000272.1:0-5124 GCA_964460935.1 uncultured Terriglobales bacterium
ACGCGGCTGATGAGCGTAAGCACAGGAGCGACGCCGGCCGGATAAGTGCCGGTGACGATGCCGAGTGCATTCTGCTTGTCTTCGGTGAGTTCGGCCTTGCCGCCCTCGGCGTTGAACTTGTTCGACAGCGTTTTCTGGAAGGGCGTGTTGCGAATGAGAGCCGCAGGCACCCAGATATGCGTCGGCCCGTTGGGCTTCAGGACTTCGACGCGCGTGGTGACTTCGAACGTGCGCCAACCGCTCGACTGGGGCGTATCGGCAAAAGATGGAACCGCTCCGGAAAGCGCGAGGCCGGCGCAAGCCAAGCCCGCGGATTGCAAGAAATCGCGTCTCTTCATAATTCGCCTCGAACGAGAGTTACTCGTTCCGTTGTTCAATTGGGAATGGAAACGGCCGCCGGACGCTTTAGGAGAAACGAGTTCAAGTAAATCCGCGCAAGTTCTTCCCCACGGCTGGAAGGAAAATCTGATCGAGAGAATACACCACAAGCAACATTCGTCCAAGAGGCGGCGAGGTTTGCTCTAGTCCTCTTCCGGAGGCGCCAAACTCTCGATGGCAGGCACGAAGTAATACGCTCCGGTGACGGGCCGCGTGTAGTACGTGAGAGCGTCGCGCTGGCCTCCAATCAGGCCGGCCATGCTCTCCAGCATCTTCTGCAACCGCGATTGTTCCGCGCTGAATCCGACAAACATGGTGCCGTGCTCAGTGAAGGTCCCAAAGGGCATGTTCCGCCGCAGGACTTTCCCGAAAACATCCTGATCGGTTTTCGCGGCGTGCGAGTCTGACGGCTTAGGGTCGAGCTCGATGCTGTCGGGCTTCGTGCGTCCGATGACGCGTTCCTGTTTGTTCACCGCCAGCGCTTCCCACTTCTCGCGATCATGCGGCCACTTTTGCAACAAAAGGACGCTGCCGCCTTCGCCCGGATGATCCGGTGGAATCATCACCACCTCCGGAGCCTCAGTCAGCTTCGGGTTTTCGGTGCCATCGATGAATCCGGTGAGATCATGATTGCCGCGATACGGCCAGCTTGCAGTCTCGTCGGCAATGCGCGCAACGGTCGCGAGCGCCTCGACTGCGTCACGCGTCAGGTCAAAGATGTAATCGTAGGTGCTGCTGGTAAACCACAGCACCAGATCGTGCTGCGTGGCAGGCATGGTGTAGCCATCGAGGCCGACCAAGTCCTGATTGAATCCGAAAATTTCTACCGGAATGTCGCCGGAGACAAATTCGCGCCACAGCTCAGGACGGAAGCCGACCACCAGATTCACTCCGCCACCGGTAGTGCGCGGCTTGCTGAACACCTTGACGGCAGTGATCAGATCGCGACCCGTTTTGCCATTCACGAGATCGAATTCAAGGAAGGCGTGCGAGGGATTCCCCAACGTGAAAATTCCATACTGAGCTGTGCGCATATCTTCCACGATAACAACGCTGCCTACGCTGCAGGAAGAAGTTTGTACGCAGGTCGATTCCGGAATATTTGGCGTGACGACGAATGGGACAGGATTGGGTTGCTTTCGGTCCGTTCGCAATCTACCGCTCGCCAATGTCCGCCAAGTAACGGCAAATGTGGGACATACAGGCCGTGCTGTGTTTTTTCGGGCAACCTGAAGAAGGCTATTTTGATCGTCCTCTTAACACAAAATACGGAGGATTATCGATGAGGCGCTATCTGGCGGAAACAGTGGGAACGTTTGTGCTCGTATTCGGTGGAGTAGGAAGCGCCGTGCTCGCCGGAAGCAAGATCGGCAATGTAGGGATCGCACTCGCCTTTGGATTGTCGTTGCTCGCGATGGTTTACACGATCGGCCCGGTCTCGGGATGCCACGTCAACCCAGCGGTCACGTTCGGCGCGCTATTAACCGGGAAGATCAAGGCCGGACCTGCCTTGGGATACGTGGTGGCGCAGATTATCGGCGCGATCATCGCCGCTTGGGTGATCTTGCTCATTGCGAAGGGCATGCCCGGAGGTTACAGCGCAGCCGCGCAGGGATTAGGAGCGAACGGTTACGGACTTCACTCGCCTACCGGATACTCAATGCTCTCCGGATTTGTGGCGGAAATCGTACTGACGATGTTCCTGGTGCTGACGGTTCTTGGATCTACCGATGTGAAAGCTCCTGCCGGTTTCGCAGGGCTCGCCATCGGGCTGGTGCTAACTCTGATCCACCTGGTCGGCATTCCGATTACGAACACTTCGGTCAATCCGGCGCGCAGTATCGGTCCGGCGCTGTTCGTGGGAGGATGGGCTATTTCCCAGCTTTGGCTTTTCATTCTTGCGCCGCTCATTGGGGCGGCGATTGCCGCAGTCATTTATCGTGCAGCCATTATGCAGTCGGGCATCACGATTCGGGAGGGTGAACGAGACGTTGAAAGAACTCGTGAGGGTATACGTCGCGTGGCCTAGGCGTCTTGGCACAATCCGAACCGAGGTGCAAAGTGCCGAGTACTAGCGAAGTTCCCGGGAGTACTTCCGCCAGCGGGCGAAGCTGGATTCCAAGGCGCTGGTGGCACTTGGCGTCCGCGCGAATCGCAGCCGGCTTTATCGCGTGGTCCACGATATGGATCGTAATCTCAGACTACGTGCTGCACGAATTCATCAAGAACACCCCACGGGTCGTGTGGACCCTGGAAACCGCAAAGGGATTGATCTATGTCGCAGTAGCGGGAGGCTTGTTATTCGCCTACTCTCGGGCGCGCGAGGCCGAGTACTTCGCCGCCCGGCAGTTGACCGAAAACCGTCTGCTGCGGCTTACCGAGTCGAACCTGATTTCCATTTGTTACTGGAAGTCAGACGGCGAAATCACAGACGCCAATGACGCATTCCTGGAACTGCTCGGCTATTCGCGGGAAGACTTGCTGGATCGCAAACTCAACTGGTATGACTTCACACCTCCCGAATTTCACGTGCGGGACGAACAAGGAATGAAGCGGCTTACCGCCGATGGACGTCATGTCATCTACGAAAAGGAATTCATTCGCAAAGATCAGACACGGGTTCCTGTGCTGGTGGGGGCCGCGATACTCGATTCCTCCAGCGGTCGCGGCATTTCCTATGCGCTCGACATGTCTGAGTTGAAGCAAGCGCAGCAGCGAAGCACACAGCTCGAACACCAGCTTCGGCAAGCGCAAAAGCTTGAAGCCGTAGGGCTACTGGCAAGTGGAATCGCTCACGACTTCAATAATCTGCTGAACATCATTCTCGGGTACACCTCGCTCATCGAAACTGAAGTTCAGTCCAACGAACTCCTCTCGCAGCAGGCGAAGCAAGTGGTGAAGGCGGCGGAGAAAGGCAGTTCGCTCATCCGGAAGCTGCTTGCCTTCGGCCGGAAGCAGGTATTGAAGCCCGAACTGCTGGACGTGAATACCGTCCTCACGGAATACGAAAATATCGTGCCCAGACTTGTCGGCGAGAAAATCGGTTTCGAACTTCATCTTGCGCCCTCGCTGTGGCGCGTGGAAGTGGACCGCAATCAACTGGAACAGGTGATCGTCAACCTCATCGTGAATGCACGGGATGCGATGCCGAACGGCGGAACGCTGTCGATCTCATCCGCCAACGACGAGGCAAGCGGAAGAGTCGCAGTCACCTTCCGCGATACCGGCATCGGCATGGACAAGGAAACAATGGCGCGGATGTTCGATCCGTTCTTCACCACCAAGGCGGAAGGCACCGGTCTCGGATTGTCCACCGTTTACGGAATCGTCGCGCAATCGGGGGGAGAGATCATAGTCTCCAGCGAGTTGGGCAAGGGGGCAACATTTGTGGTTTATCTGCCGAAAGCGGGACAGGCAGAAAGCGTTCTTCCGCCGCCACAGCCGACAGTACCGACAGAACCTCCGAAGCAGCCAGAGCCTCCCTCGGCGGACACAAGCGCCATCGAAAGCAGCGCGAAACGAGAAACCATTCTCCTGGCCGAAGACGAACCAAACCTTCGGGAACTCCTGAGCAGCCTGCTACGAATGAATGGATACCACGTTCTCTCCGCAAACGATGGCCGCGAAGCAGTCGAGATGTCCCAATCGTACGGCAGCGAGATCGCATTGCTGCTGACCGACATAACCATGCCGCACATGAATGGCGTTGAAGCAGCGGAGGAGATTCGCTCCTTCCGTCCTGGCATGAAAGTCATTTTCATGACTGGATATGCGGAAGAAGCATTCATGATCGCCAAGTCATCCAGCAAAGACGTTCTCCTCGAAAAACCTGTCGCTCCTGATGTCCTGTTTAGCAAGATACGGGAACTGCTGGATTCCCCATCGAATAGACAAGTTGCTTAATGTGAGTTTCATGGTTGCTCCTGTGAGTCCAGCCAACGCGCATACCCTCTCAACTCTCAAAAGCGGCTGAAGTCTCACCCTGGGCAAGAGATAACGAGCCGGCAGATGCGCCGGCCTGGTGTGATGGTTGCGCTAGAACTGGAAGGAAGAACCCACCGATGACAGATAACCAGTGGAACGAACTTTTGAAACAGTTTCTTCCTCTTATGGGAAACCTGCCGTTGACACAGCGATGTCGTTCAAAGATGTCAAGCCTGTAAAACTTACAATTTCCTTGTAACTTGTTGGTTAGAAGGAATATATAAATTTCTCGAGTTTGGCAGTAAAACCGTCCTAGCTCCGTACTATTAATAATTGAGGGGTAGATAGAGAAGATTCCTCGAGGCTCTCTTCTCCCTTGGAACCCTCGACCGCGGACGGCGTGAGCTTGCGATCACTTCCTCCGCACCCGGGATGATCATCCCAAATAGCTTTTTAGAAACACGATGGAGCCGGGTATAGCGGCATTCGATTTGGTCGATAGCTGCCACCTCGCTCTCAAAACAAAGGTTTTTACCGAAAACCGATAACCGATAACCCAACTGAAGTACTGATGAACTGAGAAACTGACGAACTTACAAACTGTCTTTTTTCAATATCTTGCCTCTAACTCCTTCGTTCGCTTATACATGGCCAAAAATCTACCCGTAAGTTGTTGATTCCACTGATCGAGGGGGGATAGGGGTATATCAAAAGGAGTTGGAATGACCGGAGTACCGCTGTTCGGCAATGCGCAGCTAAAATTGAGGACAAGAGGGGTCTTTATGAAAATGTCTGTCGCGGCTGGATCCGCCTCTGCAAAAC
>CAYWSM010000273.1:0-4912 GCA_964460935.1 uncultured Terriglobales bacterium
GTGTACCGCATGGCCCAGGCCGAGCAGCGCATGATCCAGGTCCGCCTGCGCCGACTCGATGTCGCCGCCACGCGCTTGCGCCATCACGATCTGCGGCTGCGGTTGAACTACTTTCACAAACAGCTCGACACCAACACCGGCGCGATGAATGCCGCCATGAAAGCCGCGGTTCAGCAACGCCGTGCCCGCCTTGAGCACCTAACGGCGCAGTTACAGGCGCTCTCGCCGACGAATATCCTCGAACGCGGTTATGCGCTGGTGTTCGACACCGACGGCAATCTGGTAAAGGACGCGGAGCAGGTGAAGGCGGGAGACGACATCACGGCGCAAGTGGCGAAGGGAAGGATTGGAGCCAGGGTAACGAGTTCGCAGTAAGGGGTTTCGGTGGCGCGTTTCTGCTTTCGAGTTTGCATAAACATCTGTTCACGACAATAATCAGCGGTCGACCTACTCATGAGCGCTTCTACTATGAAATGTGGCCTGATTCTGCTTGCGTTGTCCTTAACGGCAGTACTTTCTATCAATGCTGAAACAAGCCCGAAGACTCACCGTGATGAAGCTGTCAAGAAAATCGATGCATGCCTTAAACGAAACGAAGTATCCAGCCATCAGTGCAAGAAGCTGAACCAGAATATTCAAGTTCTTGTGGATGTGTACCGCGCCGGCGACAAGTCAGTACTCCCCACACTGCTTAAGTTTACCTATTTGTCGGAGTTCTACGATGAGGCATTGCTAAGTGACCCCGAGGGTTTCCTCAGCGCGGTTAAACAGCTGCCAGATGAACAGCGGCGAGAGGTCGCCATTGGAATCTCTGGGGGCTACTTCAAACCAATATCTAAGGCCCAATTTGCCGCCTTAAGAAACTTGTTGGTGAATATACCGGAGTCATCTCCTACCAAGGGCATTGCGCAGATATGTTTAAAGCAACTTGAAACGAACAACGCATCGCTGTTCTTGGATTATTTTCCACCTCAGACATTCACAAGCCCCGCTGCTAGTTTTCAAACATATTGGTATTCGCGCGACCTGTTCGCATTGGGACAACGGCCATTGTGGCCGCCGTCACCTAGCGCCACCGTCTTCCGATTTACTTATCTCGGAGCCTTCACAGGTCCAAAGTGCGTGATGCTGACGGTACTGCCTGATGGTTCAGGAACAGTAAGCATGAAGGCTCTTAATCCTTCCCATGATCAGTTAAGCATTGACGAGTCTAAGGCGGCAAGCGCTGAACAGGTAAGCAGATTCTTCGACGCACTAAAAAAAGCTAACTACTGGAATGCCGCAGCGGAAGTGCCGAGCCGTGGACTAGACGGAGCTGAATGGATCATTGAAGGCGTTCGGGACGGTCAATATCGGATTGTTTTGCGGTGGTGTCCGGGTGTCGAATCTCATGCGCCTGAGACCCTGGCTTTTGCTGACGCCGCTCGGCTTCTCTTTGAATTCGCGGGGCACAAGTACAAAGGTGGATGCTAAGTTGTACACAACCCAAATGGGTGCTGCGGACCCGAATGCCACTAACAGACCTCGTACCGCCATCCATCTGCCATCATTCCCTTCCGTAGTCAACCGTAATACATTCCCGTTGTTCAGTCGGCCTTGCACCCGGCAAAATAACACACGATGTGTAAGCCACTATTGATTGTTCCCGTACTCCTGCTGCTAATCATCCCCGCCTTCGCCGCCGACACTATCCTCACGTGGCCCGCCACCGGCGATCCGGTGTTGCGCTTCACCGTGGGCAAACTGCGGCAGGTCAGCTCCGCCTCCGGACAAACCGACTACCTCGGCGACGCCCTGGCCGAAAACCTCGGCGCCAAGCCGATTCCTTCCGCTTCGTTCTATCTCTACCTGCTCGACAAGAACGGCAAACGGGTCGGCGAGGGATATCTGGAAGTCACCAACTTGGCCGCCGGGCAGCAGGCCAAGGTTCCGGTCAGCGTGCATGCGATAGGCTCGTTCGCCCGCATGGAGTTGCAACCGCAGCACCTCCCCACCGACGAGCCGATGAAGATCAAGATGAGCATCACCAGCGAGCCTTCCGGCGCCAGCGTGAAGCTCGACTCGCAGGCCTCCGGTGTAACGCCGCAGATACTCGCCATCGCTCCCGGCAAGCACACGGTGGAGTTCAGCAAGGAAGGCTATGAGACCGCGAGCACGTCCGTGGAGATCGCTGAGAACGCCCCGCCGGGTACCCTGAATCTGGAGCTAGCTCCGTTATCCCTTGACACCGTGGTCCTGCGCGATGGAACCATGCTGGCAGGTAACGTCACCTCGGTTACGGCTACCAGCGTTTCGATCAATGTGAAGGGCAAGGTTAACCGGCTTCAGCGCACTCGCGTTGCCCGCGTTGTATTCGGCCAACGAGGTGCGGCCAGCTCAGCCGCTAAATCCGCCACCGCTTCGCGAAAAAAGAAGTGATGAAATCCGGGGTTAGAGGCTGGCGGTTAGGGGTTAGGATTAGTTTCCGCAGCGGCTGTTTATTGAGTGTTGAATCGATGCCATTACCCACGAGGAAGACACGAAAGCTAACCCCTATCCCTATCCACTTAATTACGGCGCCGGATGCTCTGCCGTGAATTCCGAGCAGCACGGCTTCCCCGAGGGCTTGAAGTTCATGAACTCCACCCGAACTTCATCCGGATCGAAGACGTTCAACTGCATCTTACCGTCTTTGCCGAGTTGCTTGTGCTCTTCGCCATGAGGCTGCCAGCCGGTTTTCATCAGCGCGGCTTCGGTGGTGTCCATGTTCTCGACGCCAAGTGAAAAATGGTTCATCACCCCCACCAGGTGATGATTGGCGTTCGTCGGCACATTCAGCATGTACTCCAGCCAATCGGTTCCATCGGGAACCTGGAGGGAAACCCAGTCGGTATGGTCGGGCTGCATACCTCCATGCCAATACGGGCGGAAGCCGAGAACGTCCTTGAACAGCGGGTCCATATCAGCCCGGTTGTGAACGATGAATCCAACGTGAATGATGCGATGCGAAATTGCACCCTGCACATCGGCATCACGCTTGGGCTGAATGAACACAAGGTGGTGATCTTCTGGATCGATGAACTCGAACCAGAGTCCGTCTTTGGACCTGCTCACCTTGTCCGGCACTCGCAGGTCGTGGGCAGCCATGTAGCGGCGAAGCTCTTCAGCATTGGTCGTACGGAATCCGACGACCTGCATGCCGTCCGGGTGATCACCGGCCTGCACGACCTCGACGTACTGATTCTTCCCGACCTGGTAACGTGCACAGTCGGGTTTCGGGCACTTAGCTTCGGGCAGCAGCAGCTCTTTGGTATAGAAGTTTCGTGATGCAGCCGGGGCCTTGGCGTAGATACGGACAAACTCGATTCCCGTTATGGGAGGCCTTTTCGCATCTATGGCAAACGCGGAAATACTGAATAAAACTGCGATGAGGGCGATGCGCAGAGTCTTCATGGGCGCAAGAATATCGATTTTCCCGAGCCTTGTCACTTGCGCCAGATAACGGCAGAGATTATCCTCGCGAGCCATGTGGACACGGCGCGAATTTTCCAAACTCTCAGCAGGCGTAGTTTTGGCAGCGGCAACCCGGAACCTTTTCGGGGCGACGAAGAAGCCGATCGGTGTTCAGCTCTACACGGTTCGTGATCAGGCGGAGAAAGATTTGCCAGGCGTGTTGAAGGGACTCCAGGAGATCGGCTACACGCAAGCCGAGCCGTACTGGAACATTTACAACCATCCGGCGAAAGAGCTGAAACAGATGCTCGCCGATCACGGATTGACCGCGCCCAGCGGCCACTTCGACTACGAAGGGCTCGACACGAAGTTCGATTACGCGCAGGAACTTGGCGTGACCTATATGACCTGCCCGATGTTGCCCAAGCCGATGTGGAATTCGCTCGATGACTTTAAGAAAGCCGCCGATCAGTTCAACAAGTGGGGCGCGGAAGCGCAGAAACGCGGCATGAAATTCGCGTTCCACAATCACAATTACGAGTTCAAGGACTTGGCCAACCGGAAGGGGGGCGACACGCCGCTCCCCAAAGGGGCGCCACCCATCGGGTATAGCATCTTGTGGCATTTCACCGATCCCAAGCTGGTGTGGTTTGAAATGGATTGCTACTGGATCACGCAAGCGGGGCTCGATCCGGTGAAGTTTCTCGACATTCACGGCGAACGCATTAAGATGCTGCACCTGAAGGATCGCAAGCCCGGCTTCGCGACTTCGCAGTCGCTCGATGAAGCCGCCATGCACTTCACCGAAGTCGGCAATGGCACCCTGAATTGGAAAGCCATTCTCGCCGCGGCCGAGAAGAACAAGATCGAATATATGTTCGTCGAGGAAGACTACTGCGATAAGCCGCCGATGGAGAGCTTGAAGATCAGCTACAACAATCTGCAGAAGCTACTGGCCTGATGGCCATTCGACTGTGCACCGTTTCTTGCTGCTCTCGATTGCGAGTTCCAGCCCTCGCATGACGTTCAGCATCTGCTCGTGCGTGACCGCCAGTTTCGCTTTGCCGAGAATGGCGTCACGCACGTTCTCGTAATACTGCGTGAAACTCGAAGGAGTGGTTGGAATCGTCTTGGTTCCTTCGGGCGTGGTGAGCTTTCCGTACATCTCCGGAGGCTCTTCGTCCCAGTTCGGCTCGTTCGGCGTGTGGCCATCGATGAGCGCCTGCTCCTGGGGATCGAGTCCGAACTTCACGAACGATCCTTTGGCTCCGTGAACGGTAAACATCGCTCCCGGCGAAGCCGCAAGAACCGTTGCGCGGAGAATGGCGCGCATGCGTGGATAATGCAGCGTGACATCGAATGCGTCGTCGGCTTCGGCATCCTCGCGCTCGAGGCGAATGTCGGCCGAGATCGCTTCGGGAACTCCAAACAGGACCAGCGCCTGATCGAGAAGATGCGGACCAAGGTCGTACCAGACGCC
>CAYWSM010000274.1:0-5314 GCA_964460935.1 uncultured Terriglobales bacterium
ACGCACAATACGATTGAAAAATCGTGTCGCGATGCGAGCCGAACGGCCGGACTCTTTGAACAATAGGTCCATGCGTCCGCACATTATAGCCTGTGCGTCGGATTGGGCCAGCGAAAGCCACTCTGCTCATCCCGTAAAATAGAAACCAATGATTCAGCTCTCGGCAGCCGGCAAGCGATTTGGTCCCAAGCTGCTTTTCGAAAATCTTGATTGGATGATCACGTCGCGCGACCGTGTCGGCCTGGTTGGCGCTAACGGCACCGGGAAATCTACGTTGCTGAAGGTGCTCGCCGGAATCGAATCGCTCGACTATGGTTCTCTCGCCATCACCAAGGGAACTTCCGCCGGCTACTTGCCGCAAGACGGCCTCGCGCTCTCCGGCCGCACAGTTTTTGCCGAGTGCATGTCTGTTTTTGATGATGTGAAAGCGATGGAGCAGGAAATGGAATCGCTCACTCATCGCATGGCCGAACTGGATCATGAAAGTGCCGAGTATGCGCAAGTCGCTGACCGCTTCCACCATCTTGAAAACGAATTTCAAACTCGCGACGGCTACGTAATCGAGTCGCAGGTAGGCGCGGTATTGCAGGGCCTCGGATTTCGCAAGGAAGACTGGACGCGCCACACCGAAGAATTCTCCGGCGGCTGGCAAATGCGCATCGCCTTGGCGAAGCTTCTGCTCCAAAAACCAAATCTGCTCCTGCTCGACGAGCCGACAAACCACCTCGATCTAGAGTCCCGCAACTGGCTGGAAGAGTATCTCTCGCAATATCCCAACGCGTATGTGCTGATCTCGCATGACCGCTACTTCCTCGACGTGACGGTCAAGAAAATCGTCGAAATCTGGAATAAGGGTGTTCATTTCTATCCCGGCAATTACGAGCAGTTCCTGAAGCTCAAGACGGAGCGCCGCGAACAGCTCGAAGCCGCGTACAGGAACCAGCGCGAACGCATCGAGCACCTGGAAACATTCATTAATCGGTTCCGTTACCAGGCGACCAAAGCCAAACAAGTCCAAAGCCGCATTAAGGAACTCGAAAAAATCGAGCGAATCGAGATCCCGCAGGAAGAGCAGGCGATCCACTTCAAGTTCCCGCAGCCGCAGCCCAGCGGACGCACAGTCGCTGAGTTCAAAGATGTCGCGAAAGTGTATGGCCCGAAAGAAGTCTTCCGCGACGTCAATTTCGTCATTGAGCGCGGAGACCGTATCGCGCTCGTAGGTGTAAACGGTGCCGGAAAATCCACGCTCATCAAGCTATTGTCCGGAGTCGAGCCGCCAACTTCTGGAACCGTTCAGCTCGGCCACAACGTTGAACCCGACTACTTCGCGCAGGACCAGTACAAGGAACTCGACCCCTCCAGCAAGGTCCTTGCAGACCTCGAAACCGTGGCTCCGCTGGCGAGCGCGACCGAACTGCGCAACCTGCTCGGCTGCTTCCTGTTTTCCGGAGACGATGTCTTCAAGCCCATCGGCGTCCTTTCCGGCGGCGAACGCAATCGCTACGCATTAGCGCGTATGCTGTTGCATCCATCGAACTTCCTGCTGCTTGATGAGCCGACCAATCACCTCGATCTTCGCGCCAAAGATGTCCTGCTGAATGCCTTGCAGGAATTCAACGGAACCGCCATCTTCGTCTCGCACGACCGCTACTTCATCGACAAGCTCGCGACAAAAGTTTTCGAAATCATCGACGGCACACTGCATGTCTTTCCCGGTAATTACGAAGAGTTCATGCTCCACAAACAAAATGTGGGACAGACATTCTTGCCTGTCCGTGACGATGGTGCCCCAGCTCTGGTTTCTGGCGGCAGATCTGGGAACGCACCTGACGGTAGCGAAACAGAGGCTGCAGCATCCGAACCACCGAAAGCCAAGCGCATCAATCCGATCAAGCTCAAGCAGATGCAGGACCGCGCGCAGGAACTCGAAGACGAAATCACGCGCCTGGAACAGGGAATTGCCGAGTGCGAAAATGCGCTGTTGACTTTTGTCAGTGCCGAGGAAACAAAGCGCCAGATGGACTTGCGCGAATCTCGCGAGAAAGAGCTCGATCAGGCGATGGCCGAGTGGGAAGAACTTTCCTCAGCTATCGAGACGAACGCTTAACCTGCTTTTTTACGCATTGCCGGTACGCAACATCGAACCATTTCAAAGCGCCATTCAAGTCCTTAGAACTCTTCAGGACAAACACGATCCATCCTTCAACCTTTTCTGGCTTCACAATTCGCGGATCATCCGACAAACCATCGACTGGATCGTATAGCTTGAAAGCCACGGCGTTTCCCGGTTCGAACGACTTGGTGCGCGGAAGTGCCGCAAAAATCGTGCCACGCCGATAGAACACGATCATGCCGAACATCGGTCGGCGGGTGACATCGGGCCACGAGGCGAGTTCGCGGTCCAGATGTGCAGCCCATTCTTTCATCTCGTCCGAAACGGGCCGCAGCTTGGGGCGTTCTTTCATGTCACTGAGAGTCGTTGTCGCAATTTGCTAATCTACTTATACAGGTTCGAACCAGATGAAAATTGGTGTTTTAGCCATCCAGGGCGACTTTGATGCCCATCGGAAGCGCCTCGAAGAACTCGGCGCGGATGTCGTGCTCGTGCGCAAACCCGAGCAGTTGGATGAAGTCGATGCGCTCATCATTCCGGGCGGCGAATCGACAACATTCCTCAAAGTTCTCGGCGAAAAGGGATTCCAGAAACTAGGCGATTTTGTTCGTTCGCAGCCAACCTTCGGCACCTGCGCCGGCTGCATCATGCTGGCCGAGCACGTTGAGAATCCCACGCAAAAGGGCCTTGGGGCGATGAACATCACCGTTCGCCGCAATGCTTATGGCCGACAGATCGATAGCTTCATCGCCCAGTCACCCGCCGACGCAACTGTCGAAGCTGGCCGCGGACCGCTGGAAATGGTCTTTATCCGTGCGCCGAAAATCGCAAAGATAGGCTCTGATATCGAAGTGCTGGCACGCCAGGGTGAAGATCCCGTTCTCGTCCGGCAAGGCAACAAACTCGCCGCCACCTTTCATCCCGAATTGTCCGACGATTCGCGCGTCCACGCCTACTTCCTCAACATGGTGAAGAACGGCTCAAAAAAATAAAAGTTGTCAGGACCGCAAAAGCCTCAACTGCCACAGTCCGATAATTCCCAACACCATCAGGTTAGGGAAGAGCAGAGGCGCCATCGGGGGCGCGCCGTAGATGAAATTGTCGAACGGATGAATCGAGGGGCCGCGCAGATTGCCTGAGGCATGCAGTACAAATCCCCAAAGCCCAACGCCGGCTTCGAGGATCAAAACGGCAGCGCAGAGGTCGATGAACGATCGTTGAGTTCTCTTCAGCAGAGGGACGGCGAGAAATCCAACGGCGAGTGCGCTGGCAACAACAGGCGTCCATTCCAGCGGGAAGAAAAATCCATTCGCGGCGTGATCGGCCAGCGAGAAGATGAAGTTGCCGACGAATCCGCCGAGCGTCAGAAACAAGACCCATTGCGCCCATTCAACCGACTCGGAATCAACCATGCGATTCATGATCAGCAGGAACCCAAGGCCGGTGTAAGCCAGCGGAGCCGCGAAAGGCGCTGAGTAGGTCAAGGAGCGAATCGTGCGTTCGAAGAAGAAATGGCTTTCGAGATGGAGAATCACTCCGGTGAGTCCCACGAGAATGGCGGTCCAGCCGACAACGTAGCCGAGCCACTTCCAAACTCGAGGGTGATGATAGCGCTGTGTCAGGCCGATGATGAGGAACACCGGGGCCGAGGCGGAGAAGAACAGCGGAATGTACTCGGCTCGCGCGCGGAACGAGTTGACGGAATGCGCGAGATAAATATCAAACGTTAGGAATCCGATGTTGACGAGCGCGAACAGCTCGACCCACATCTGCGGATTCATCACCCAGCGTTCGCGTGTCTGCCCAGACACGGCAAATCTAGCGGCCATGCGACTTCCTCAATTCAGCGGCTGCGGCTTTCAGTTCGACCATCTTATGTAGCATCGGATAATTGCCGTGCCACTGGACGAAGTCAGCGCCTCCCATGAACGCGCCGTGTTTGCTCGTTCGCCCGTCGTAATGCCACAGATCGAAGTAGAGGAAATCGATGGGATGCGAGAATGGCGGCCCGGAAAGCGTCCCGTCTTTGCGCAGGCCGTTCACGATGTCTTGCGCTTCTTTGACGCGCTGATTCGTATTCTGAACGACCTGCTCAGCCTGCGTGTACACGCGATCGATCAGCGGAGGCGTGTGGCATTGCGAGCAAACCTGCTTCATCTTTGCCTGCGCCTGCGCGTAGTTCGGACGCTTGTCGGTGATGGCGTTCGCGAGGTAGTAACTCAAGCGTTCCGACGGATCGTGCGTTACGCCAATGCCGTTGATACCGCTCATGTGACATGTTGCGCAGGTCGGAACGAACATGTCGCGCGTGGTGAGATTCTTTGGTTCGGCATTCAGGTTCAGCAGATGTTCCTGCGCCTGGAACATGATGCCGTGTTTCGACTCTTCATAAATCTCAATCTGCGAGTGATCGGGACCCATGTGACATTGCGCGCACGTGCTCGGACGGCGGGCAATGGCGACGGAAGTGGTGTGCCGTGTGTGACAGGCGGTGCAGGTTCCGATTGTACCGTCGGAGTTAGGGCGTCCCACGCTGTGACATTGCTCGCAACCGCTGGTCATCGCCGATCCGCCTTCGAGTTGCACAAACGGATGTGGCGGACGGCGTGTCCCGCCGGGCTGATACTGCTCGGAGAAGTTAACCTGTTCGGGCGTCAGTCCCTTTTCGCCGTAGATGGCTGCCCATGAAGGTGCGGCATGACGGCTGCGCAGGAACTGCTGGTAAATCGTCTCGTGGCAACTGCGGCAATTGCCGGCCGTCAGCCGGGCAGAAATCACGAATCCGTGATGATCTTTCTTTTCCTGTCCGGGCGCGGGTTGGTGACACTCGAGGCAGTTCACGCCTTTTGCGGCGTGCTTGCTCATTTCGTATTCATGGACGATCGAGTACTGCGTGCGTGCGTGGCATTCGGCGCATTTGCCGGTGGCGCGAACGAGTTCGGCGCTCGATTGTTCGGTTTCGGCCTTTGGCCGCGCACGGTTGATAAAGAATGCGGCGAGTACAAGTGCAAAGGCGATCGCGACGGCCAGGAAGACGTTACGGAATGACATGCAATATGTCCTTGTACGATATTTACGTGCCGCGAGGCGGCGATCATTGTACTAGGACATACTTGGATGTGGAATGCCTCCCGAGCGATTAGCGGGAGTGGTGCAGGTACCAGGTGAGCGCAATTGCCCCAAGGCGTACAACCACGACCA
>CAYWSM010000275.1:0-2786 GCA_964460935.1 uncultured Terriglobales bacterium
GGGCGCCGTTCGGAAACTTCAGATTTATTTATTGACCGGCGTTCTGCGCTTCACTCTCTTCCAACTCCACCCCATCGCCCACGAGGATGTCTTCGAGTGAGCTGGTGATCATCGCTGTTGCCGATGTTGGGGTAACGTTCAGCACAATCATCTCCCCAACATTGCGAGGAGGCAGTTCCTTGGCCGTTTTTGTTGTCACGCTTCCCGGCATCTTCTGTGTGTCTTCGCCAACTGGAGCCTTGTAGGACAACGAGTCAACACCACTCAGCCTCGCTGGATCATACGAGCGAACCGCGCGGAAGTAGTCGCCGACCTTTACGCCCTTGTTCGAACCGGCATCGATATAAACTTTTTGTCCTGGCCCAACTTCGGTATCAAATTCCTGCGCCATGACGATCCGCGCACTGACCTTTCCCGGACCGGCGGGAAAACGCTCCATCGAAGCTGACTTTTTGTAAGCTACCGGAGGACGCTCCTTGAACGGCACGACAATGTCGCCCGCCGTCATGCTCTGGCAACTGAACTCAACGTTCGCGACCGCCTGGTTTCCTCGAATCGCGAGTATCTTGATGTGTCCGAGGTCGGCATAAGCCTGACCCACGGACGCGCGTGCCGCTCGTTGCCCGTTAAAGGCCTCGAAATGGTTGGGATCCTTTAACTCTCGGATCACCGCATATTCCGATCCCACCTGCATTCCGCCGCCGCCCACAAACACCGCATTATCCCGGACAAACGCCGTCTGCTCAGGCGTAAATTCACCGCCCGTGATCAAGTTGGTATGGCTGATGGATTCGTTCGTCATGAATCCCGAGCAGTACAGGTCGGAGTAGCTGGGCGCCTGATCGCGTTGCACCAAATTCGTAGTGAAAGTCCGTCCAGCCTTCTGTGGCGCTGCGGCCGGTTGGTTCTGCGCCACTGCTGCAGCCGCGAACAGCGCGAGTGTTGCCAGGATGACGTTCTTCATAACTCCTCCCTGCTTGTCCCTGTGGATAAAAGGACGAGGACACGAACGCGCAAATGACACGCGTTCCTTTCCGTTGGAAACTAGCAAAGCCTATACCCCAATTCAAGGTGGGCTTAGTTACCGAAGATGTACGTCATCAGCCACTTAGAGACGCTGTTCTGTGAAAGAAGTTTGCATCCGGGGCGGTGCATCTGTAATATGACGCCGACTTCCGCTTTCCTCTTTGTTACTGAGTAGCGTTGAGAAGAATTTGGATAAATGAGCTCTGTGATTGCCACCATTCCGTCCCGGCTTATGCCCTTGCGCGTACCTCGCGTCTGCGTCGCCGTGGCGGGTTCGAACCCTGCGGAACTGCTCGAAAAAGCCGAAGCTGTCGCGAGAGATAACCCCTTTATTGAGTTTAGGTTAGACTACCTCAAACAACCGTTGCAGGCGCTCCCGCGCATCAAGAGTTTCCTCGGTTCGCATACCTATGTGACTGCCATCGGAACCTGCCGCCGGGCGAACAACGGAGGCAAATTCAAGGGATCGGTCGCTTCTCAAATCGAGATGCTGATCAAGGCCGCGCAGGCCGGATGTCACCTTGTGGACATCGAACTGCAAAGCGCGCAGGCCATGAAGGTTCCCGATTTCAACAAGATCCGCTCGCATGCGGGGCTAGTCCTTTCGTTTCACGACTTTAAGGCCACACGCAAGCTGAACGAGACCTTCGCTCAAATGAAGGAATATCCGGCCGACATCTTCAAGGTCGTGCCGACCGCCGCCAATCTGTACGACAACGTTGTCCTGATGCGCTTCCTTGAGGAGCAGTCACACGCCCACAAGATGGTTGGCATCTGCATGGGCGAGCAGGGGATTATCAGCCGCGTGCTCGGCGTCCGGGCGGGAAGCATGTTCACCTTCGCCTCGCTCAGTCCCGGGGAAGAAACCGCTCCCGGACAGGTGACGGTTCGCGCTCTCCGCGATGCCTATCGTATCGACAACGTGGATGCCGCAACGCGCGTTTACGGCGTTGCGGGCGATCCGATCGAACACTCGATGTCCCCGGCGATGATGAACGCAGCCTTCCGTCGCGAGAACCTGAATTCGGTGTATCTCGCGCTGCATGCCAAGTCGCTGGACGATCTTGTCAAATGCATGCGCGACATTCCGATGCACGGCGTCAGCGTCACCATGCCGTACAAGCAGGACATCATCGAGCATCTCGATAACTGCGAGCCTCTGTGCCAGAAGGTCGGTGCGTGCAACACGGTGATCCGTTCGGCCGACGGCAAGCTTTACGGTTTCAACACGGATGTGGCCGGCGTAACCCGCCCGTTAGAAGCACGATTGCACCTGGCCGGCACGCGAATTCTGGTCCTGGGCGCCGGCGGCGCTGCACGCGCTGCGGTTTTTGGTCTGCGTGAGCGCGGAGCGAACGTTTTCATTCTCAACCGCACGCCACAGACTGCGCAGAAACTGGCTCGCGAATCGGGAGCGAAGTCCATCAAGCGTGATGACCTCAAGAAGATGGAATTCGACGTCATCATCAATGCCACCCCGATCGGTATGGGCGGCACCGGGAAGTCGATTCTTGAAGAGAAGGAGATGAACGCCAGAGTTGCGTTCGATCTCGTCTATAACCCGGTCGAAACCCGGTTTCTGCAGATCGCGCGTGCCAAGGGCATGGCCGTAATCTCCGGCCTCGAGATGTTCGTCCACCAGGGTGCACGTCAATTCGAAATCTGGACCGGCAAGCCCGCGCCGACCAACGAAATGCAGCAGGTGGTGCTGACCGAGTTGCAGGCACGTGCTGCCGCGGCGCAAAAGAATCCACCAGCTC
>CAYWSM010000276.1:0-9065 GCA_964460935.1 uncultured Terriglobales bacterium
GCATCTCGTTTCAAAAGCATTTGGGATGATCATCCCGGGTGCGGAAGAGGTGATCGTAAGCTCACGCCGTCCGCGGTTGAGAGGTCCAAGGGAGAAGAGAGCCTCGAGGAATCTTCTCTTTATTCCCCTCAATTATTAATAGTACGGAGCTAGGACAGTTTTACTGCCAAATTCGAGAAATTTATATATTCCTTCTAACCAATGAGTTACGAAGAAATTGTAAGTTTTACACTCTTGACAAAAATTGAGCTCCGCAAGCGCTTGTGCACATAATCGCTTTATCGGCTCCGTTATGGCCGCTGGCGATAGTTGATGGGGGTTTGTGGCGGCAGGGCATTCGGATCCTGATCTGTATCCACGGTTGAAGGTAGCTCAATGTCCACTTGGTCCACCTAGTTTCCAGATTAAAAGCAGAAACCGGACGGGCTTGGAAGCCCGTCCCCACACTCGGGAATGCATCTTGGTTAATTCTGTAGTGCTCATCTGCAGGTTCAAGTGGCTTTGAACGTGCAATGGGTATCTGAATGGGAATCAGCAAAATGTTTTATAGCTAGTTTTCCGGATGAAATCACTGCTCATTGTTTCACTGGTTTGCAGAATGTGGGCGGGCTTCCAAGCCCGTGCGAAACGATGAGCTACTACGAACGGAATCTGCCGCACATTCAGAGGGATTTTCGACCGCACTTTCTTACCTTTGCCACTCACTCAAGAAGTGTCCTTCAGCCTTGGGCTCGGGATATCGTGTTGCGGGCCTGTCAATATCATGACGAGAAGACCTGCGATCTGATGGCTGCGGTGATTATGCCGGATCACGTTCACCTGATCGTGTTTCCGTTGATCGATCAAAGGAAGAAATGTGTCGTCGCTCTGGAGTGGATTACACGTTCGATTAAGGGATATTCAGCACGGCGGATTAATGAGAGGTTGGGACAGAGAGGACACGTCTGGCAGGACGAGTCATTCGATCATGTGATTCGGAGAGGGAACTTCGAGGCAAAGCTGGATTATGTATTGCAGAATCCGGTGAGGAAGGGATTGGCAGTGAGTTGGGAGAGCTATCCGTGGTGTTATTGGAAGGGCAAGAAGGAGTGTTCCGGGGTTCCTGGTTGAGTAAAACCGGACGGGCTTGGAAGCCCGTCCCCACACTTTGGCAGACCTGTGGTCGGGCGATGATTCGGTGGTTTCCCGGAGCATCAGGTTGAGGTTGGGGGAGAGATGATTTATCTTCGCTTGGACACGAATATTCCTCTGCCGTGAAGTGATGGCCGGAGCAGACCATAGTTGAACTGATGAAACTTCGGCCCAGAATTGCCCTCCTGCTAAGCCTGTTCATGACAATGAATGTGTGGGGACAGTCCCACACGCCAAATGCGCCTCCGCCGCCGGGGGCCAAGAACACGACCTGTTCAGGGCGCACCATTCCGCAACTGGTGGACGTAACTGACAAGGTGGGCATCAAGTTTGAGCACCTGTCGTCGCCGGAGAAGAAGTACATTGTGGAATCGATGGCGGGTGGAGTGGTCGTAATTGATTACGACCGCGATGGCTGGCCGGACCTATATTTCACCAATGCTCCGACGGTCGAGCAGGCGTTGAAGGGAGTAGTGCCGAAGGGCGCTCTATATCACAACAATGGGGATGGGACGTTCACCGATGTGACAGCCAAAGCAGGTGTCGGCACACCGGGATACGCGATGGGCGGATCGGTGGGCGACTACAACAATGATGGCTGGCCAGACCTGTTCATCACCTGCCTTGGGCGCAATGTTCTCTACCGCAATAACGGCGATGGCACATTTACGGATGTCACCAAAGAGGCCGGACTGGCGAATGCGAGTTCGTGGTCAACGGGATCGGCGTGGGCGGACTACGACGGAGATGGCTATCTTGATCTCGCTGTGACCGGATATGTGGACTTTCATTTGGATGACCTGCCGGGATTCGGGAAAACTCCGACGTGCAAGTATCGGGGCATCGATGTGCAGTGCGGTCCGCGCGGATTGAAAGGCGCGCCAGATTACCTCTATCACAATAACGGTAACGGAACCTTTACAGACGTCTCGAAGAAAACTGGCGCCGATGATCCGAATGGGTATTACGGGTTGAGCGTCGTTTGGGTGGACTTCGATAACCAGGGGCGTCCGGACATGTATGTCGCAAACGATTCGACGCCGAACTTCCTGTATCACAACGAAGGTGATGGAAAGTTCACGGAAATGGGGCTGGAGTCGGGCACGGCGGTGAGCGCAGACGGTTCGGAGCAGGGGTCGATGGGAATCGCCGTGGGCGATTACAACCATACCGGGCTGCCGTCGTTGTATGTCACGAATTTCGCCGACGAGTACAACACGCTGTACTCGAATAAGGGGAAGTACGATTTTCGCGATTTATCGTATGAATCCGGGGTGGCGCTGGCGTCGTTGCCATGGGTGAAGTGGGGGACGCAGTTCATCGATCTCGATAACGACACCTGGCTGGATTTGATCTTCGTGAGCGGGCAGGTGTATCCGCAGGTAGATCAGTTGCCATCGGGAGCACGGTATCGGGAGCCGAAAGAAGCGTTCATGAACATGGGTGGCGGACACTTCTGCGATGCCAGCGACCAGGCTGGCGCAGCACTGAAAGAGCCAAGGGTGAGCCGTGGGGTGGCGGTAGCGGACTTCGACAATGACGGGAACGTGGATGTGATCGTCGAAGACCTCGATGGTTCGCCGATGCTGTTGCATAACGAAGGCGTTAAGGGGCGGCACTGGGGGAGCTTCGAGCTGGCGGGCACGAAGAGCAACAAGCTGGCGATTGGTGCGAAGTTGAAGATCATTGCCGGTGGGATCACACAGACCGATTTAGTGCGTAGCGGGGGAGGATATATTTCGCAGAGCGACCTGCGTGTGCACTTCGGTCTAGGGGCGGCGACGAAGATCGACTCGCTGGAGATCACGTGGCCTTCAGGGAAGGTGGAGACGCTGAAAGATCTAGCGGCGGATAAGTTCTATGCGGTGCTGGAGGGGAGTGGGGTAGTGGACCACGAGAAGATTGTGCCGGGGAAGAAGTAGTTTCGAGTTTTGGGTTCCGAGTTGGGTTGGTGGTGATTAAAGCTGTCGTTATTCAACACAGAGGGCGCAGAGAAACAGAGAGCACAGAGATTGCGGAGCTTCGCTCTGCCTGACCGGGTGAGGGCGCCCGTCCCACATCAGCTTTCATTTTTTATGGCAGCACAACCGACGACTTGATTCCTGAGCCTTCGACGATGGTGTAGATCTTGTCGGCGTCTACGTCTTTCAGTTCTTCCTTCTTGCCGCTGGGCCAGGCGATTTCTATCTTCGACATCTTTGATTCTTTTCCTAATCCAAAATGCAGGCGCAGGCCGCTTTGCGAGATGTAGCTGCTGCCGGCTTTCACTTCTTCCATCTGAGTGATCCCACCTGCCGTCACCGTTACGCGAGCGCCGATGGCGGCGCGGTTGCTTTGCGTTCCTTCCAGCTTGAATAGGACGCGATGATTCGTGTTCTTCGTGTCGTTGAGGAAGACCGAAGGCGGCTCGTTTTGATTGAACACGACGGCGTCGATAAGGCCGTCGTTATTGATGTCGCCGAAAGCGATGCCGCGGCGGGCTTGGGCGGGTTCATCGTTGACGCCGGAGGTGGAAGAGAGGTCGTCGAAGGTCTTTCCGTTATTGCGAAGGAGGACGAAAGGCTCCTTGTACCCCGGCTCACCGGGGAGGGTGTCAATGGCGGTGTAGATGTGTCCGGCGGCAACCATGATGTCGGGCATGGTGTCGTTATCGAGATCGTGAAAGCCGATGCCCCACTTCACAAGGCGGAAGGTCGGTTTGCCGGTCTGCGCGGTCCAGGTCATATCGGTAAAGCCATCGGCACCATTGTTGTGGTGAAGCTCGATGCCCTGATAGGCGAAGTCTGCAACGGTGATATCGAGACGTCCGTCGTGGTCGTAGTCGCCGAGGTCCACACCCATCGAGCCCATGGCTTTGCCTTCTCCGCTGACGGCGGCGCCGGACATGAGCGCTTCGTCCTCGAAGGTGCCGTCGTGACGGTTGCGGTAAAGATAGTTGGGCTCGGTGTCGTTGGCGACGTAGAGATCGGGCCAGCCGTCGTTGTCGATGTCTCCCCAGACGACGCCGAGGCCGAGACGTCCGTCGGGGTCGTTGACACCAGCTTTCTTACTGACCTCTTCAAACTTGCCATTTCCCAGATTGTGGAAGAGGTAGTCGGAGTCGCCGTGCATGCCCCAGGGAGCTTCGACCTTCAGTCCCTTGTAGTTAGTGTCGATCTCACCAAGTTTGGCGACGTCGCTCTGGATGTATCGTGAGACGAATAAATCGATACGGCCATCACGGTCGTAGTCACCCCAGGCGGCGCCAGTGGCGAAACCGGTAGTTTCTACTCCGGCTTTGGCAGTGACATCCTCGAACTTGCAGTTGCCGAGATTGTGGTAAAGAACGCTGCCGTTATATCCGGTGACGTAAATGTCGAGGAGCCCGTCGTTGTCATAGTCGCCGGTGGCAATGCCCATCGACCAGCCGATCTTCGCGAGGCCGGCTTCCTTGGTGATGTCCTTGAATTTGCCGTTCGACTCCTGGTGATAAAGGGTGAGCATGAGGTCGCCGCCGGACTTGCGGTAATGGTCGAGGGTGGAATCGTTGACGACAGCGATATCCAGGCGTCCGTCGTTGTCGCAGTCGAAAAGGGCGACTCCGCCGGCCATTTGCTGGATGATGTATTTCTTCTCGGAAATTTCGGTGCCTGGAACCGGCAGGCCGAGTTCGGCGTTGGCGCTGTGGAAGTGAATGAGAGGCGTCTGTCCGAAAAGCGAGGTCGTGACAAGGAGAATGGCGATGAGAGACAGACGCATTGGAGTTTTGGCCGTGGAGCCATTCTAACCGAGATGGATGTTGCGGCTGTCCTTGACGGCGGTTCTTGATCCCACTTACTCTCAGGAGGACTGATCCCATCAAGGTCCGCTTGTGCCGTTTTCACATCTGATTCCTGCCGAGAAATCACTGCCATCGAGATGCGCGAACCTGCTGTGGGTTGTGGTGTGTTTATGCGGGGTCTGCGTAGGTGCGGCCAAGAATCAGATCAGCGTGGAAGCGTTGATCAAGCAGTCGAAGTTTGCCGAGGCGCAGCGGCGGATCGAGCAAATGGTTGGACAAGATCCGCAAGACGCGCATGCGTTTTATCTCCTGGGGGAATTGCGAAAGAAGCAAGCGAAGTGGTTCGACGCAGAGAAGGCCTATCGGCACGCACTTGTGCTTAACGGAAAGCTGGGAGAAGCATTGGAGGCTCTCGGCCGACTGTACGCCGAAGAAGAGAAAACAGCCGACGCAATTGCATTGTACGAGCAAGCACGGGAGAGTTCGCGAAAGCAGTCGATCACGGTGGAGTTAGCGACTCTCTACATGCGCGATGGGCAGTTCGAGAAATCGCTGAAAACCATTGATGTGATACCTGCGGCATCGCGTCCGGACAAACTGCTTCCGGTGATGGTCGCGGACTACATCGGCTTGAAGCGTGACGCGGATGTGCAGAAGACGGTGCCGGAAATTCTGCATCGAGCGCCGCAACATCCGGAACTGGTGCCGCAACTGGCGAATGTGTTCCTGCAATCAGGGATGGTGGGCGATGCGTCAGAGTTGTTGAAACTTGCGATGAAGCACTTGAAGCCGACCGCATCGCTCTTGACGGCTCTGGCGAACGTGCAGGCCAGGACAGGAGAAACAGCGAAGGCGAAATCTACGCTCGATCAGGCGTTGGCTATGGATGCGAACAATTCGGATGCATTGTGGGGAGCGGCGCGGCTGGCGGGCGGGCGGGGGGAGTGGAAGGAGGCGCTTCAGTTTCTGAAGAGCCTAGTAAAGGTGAAACCACCGCAGCCCGAAATTTCGCGCAACATCGTCTACGCTGCCATGATGTTGGACGATCTGCAGACGGCGCATGATGCAGCTCTGGATTTGCATGACCTAGAGCCAGATTCGCTTGAGAGCACGATGGTGATGTCGGCGGTTCTGATTCGCGCATCGCAGTGGGGAGAAGCAGAGCCGGCTTTACGGGCGGCATTGAAACAGCACCCGGATGATAAGCGGCTTCTGCTCGCCATGGGAATCGTTGACTACAACTTAGGCCACATCGACGAAGCCGATAAGGAACTCAGGGCATCCTTGGGACAAAAAGCAGGAGATGCTGAGGCTCATTACATGCTAGGTCTAGTCGCAAAGCAGCGCGGGGATATTCCGCAAGCGGCAGAAGAGATGGAGGCGTCATTAAGCGTAGATCCAAAGAAGCCTGAGGCACTATCGTCTCTAGGACAGCTTTACCTTCAGTTGAATGAAGTGGAGAAGGCGCGTTCAGTATTGGAGCGAGCCGTAGTTGTTATTCCCGACAACGCACAGAATCATTATCAACTTGCGATGACGTACCGGCGGCTGGGTAAGACAGCCGAAGCGAAACAACAGATGGAAACCTACCAGAAATTAATCGCGAGACATGTCCAGCAACCGACGGGGGAGTCGGCCTCGGCGCCTCAGTAATATTAATCGCTGGCTATTGCGGCAAAGCGGCGCGAATTGCGGGCAGGGCCGCTGGATTCGCGCACGACTAACTCCGGCTCGATGGCGATCTGGCTCGGGTAATTCTCGTTGCCCTCAATACGGTGAATAACGGTTTCCGCAGCAATGGAACCCATCTTGCGCAGAGGTTGACGAACCGTTGTGATACTGGGCATGTGGTACGCGGCTTCGCGAATGTCATCGAAGCCAACGACGGAAATATCTTCCGGTACCCGCAGGCCAGCTTCGCGAATGGCGCGGATGGCACCGATACTCGAGACATCGTTATAAGCAAACAGAGCCGTGAATCGGGAATTGCGGTGCAGCAGGTCCTTGGTGACCAGATAGCCCTGCTGCGGCGATGGATCGTCGGTCATTAATTGCACGACAGCGTCATCACGAATAGGAATATTCAGCGCCTGCGAACAGCGCATGATGGAGTGCCAGCGCTCTTCAGAGTCGGAACTGAAAATCTGTCCGCGGATAATGGCAATTTCGCTGTGGCCAAATTCGTGTAAATGCACAAGCGCCAGTTCGGCAGCTTTGTCATGGTCGAGCACGATATTCGTGACACCCTCCAGCACAAAGTGACCGGCGACTGCCACGGTGGGCAATGCAGGCGCTTTCTTCAGCACAGTATCGACAGTAATAATGCCTTCCACGCCACGAGCCAGCAGGATGTCGAAATATTGCTGCAACAGCCGCGGATCGTGGCGGTGAATGCCTGTCAGGAAGAAATATTTGTGCAAACTGAGGGTCTTCTCGATGCCGCTGATGATCATGCCGCCATAAGGGTCGCCAATCTCTTCCGCGATAACCCCAATCGTAAAAGTGCGTTTCTTGCGCAGGGTGCGAGCGAAAAAGTTTGGCTGGTAATTCAGTTCGCGGGCGGCTGCCTTAATTCTGTCTTTGGTGTGTTGGGGAATAGAACGGGCATACGGCGAGTCATTCAGGACGGCGGACACTGTTCCTTTGGTCAGCTTGAGCTGTTTGGCCAATTCCGCCAGCGTTATGGAGCCTTCGCCGTTCTTCTTGGTCGATTTCTCCGCCATGGGAATATTAAACTTTCTGATGAAAACGCCTAAACCATTGCAATGACGAGAGTTGTCAAAGGATGACGTATTTAGGACCAGTTCGATCATCATCCGACCTGGTGCCAAACTACTCAGGATAATGAATTTATGTTATTGACAGCGTCGTCCGAGAACCGATTTTTTACAACTTTTTCATTGACAAAGGCCGCCCAATCCTTCTTAATAGCTAGCCGAACTTGGGCGCGTGCTATCTTCCTACTAAAAAACCGATTCAGCAACAGATTTTACAGTTAGCTGAACGAACAAAATCGGTTCACTGATAAGGATTCCATCCGTGGTTCGTCACAAATCGACTTTCAGCCGTGGCGGCACAGACCCGATCACAAAATCGGTTTGGCAAGCTGTCCCATGCGATGTGAGGTCTGTGGCTGCCGCGTGGAGTCGTTAGAGCGGGCCGTAGGTCGTGGACCTGTTTCACGTGAACGTTCCAAAAAATTGAATAGTTGCCTTTAAGGGGGGAACTTGAAACAACTACGCAGATGGTTACTGCCGATCGCCTGTGTGGTTTTGCTTATAGTCCCGCTGTACGGTCAGAAAGTCACGGGTGTAATTAGCGGATCCGTTACTGACCAATCCGGGGCTGTAGTGGCAAATGCCTCTATCACTGCAACAGATACTGCAACTGGGACAACCCGTAACGCCACGAGTTCAGCTTCTGGCGAATTCACAATTGCGGATGTTGTGCCGGGCACCTACAAAGTTTCGATCAAAGCTCCCAATTTCAAAGAGGCCGTCTACAACGACGTGATCGTGCATACGTCGAGTACGGCTCTCGTGAACGCGAAGCTGGAAGTCGGTGGCGCAACGGAAGTCATGGAAGTCAGCGCCAATGCACTGCAAGTGCAGACCGATAGTGCCGCATTGGGTGAAGTTATCGAAGCGCAGCAGGTCAAAGAACTGCCATTGAACGGACGCAGTTTCGTTCAGTTGACGCAGTTGGCCCCGGGCGTTTCCGCCGCGAACAACTACGATGCCAAGGACAAAGGTCTCCAGGGCGGCGTGGACTTTTCGGTGAACGGAAATCCCAACACCAACAACCTGTTCCTGATCGACGGCGCGAACAACAACGACACCGGTTCGAACCGCACGATTCTTCTCTATCCTTCGATCGAAGCAATTTCCGAATTCAAGATGCTGCGCAACAGCTACAGCGCGGAATACGGACAAGCTTCGGGTGCTGTGATCAGCGTTGTCACCAAGGGTGGCACAAACGACTGGCACGGCAGTTTCCTGTACAGCGGCCGTAATAGCGCGTTAAACGCTACCGACTACTTTGCAAAACAGATCGGCCAGAAGAACATGCTGCAGCGCAACGACGTTGCAGGATCGATCGGTGGCCCGATTAAGAAGGACAAACTTTTCGTCTTCTACAGCGAAGAGTACAACCATGAAAAGCGCGGCATCCCGCG
>CAYWSM010000277.1:0-2049 GCA_964460935.1 uncultured Terriglobales bacterium
TTCGTAGGTTTCTTCGTGATCGAGAGTAAGCAATCGTTCTGGCAAGTCACGAATTTGCTGTCGCGCGCGTCCGCGAATCTGATCGAGTGATTCCTGTGACGTGCGCTTGCCATCTGACATTACTTTCACCAGCAGCGGTTCCGCATTTTCGACCTTCTCGCCCGCGCAAGCGATCAGGTCACGTGCAAACTTCCCGTCAGAATTCCGGAAGCGCCAAACCTGTTTTGCGCCTGGATGCGTCATCTTGTCGGGACTGAACTTCGCCTGATAAGTAGTCTTTCCATCGCGTTCTATCTCCACCAGTTTGTACACGCCGCTCAGCGCTGGAGCGTCACGCGAAACCACCAGTTCGGTTCCGACTCCATACGCATCAATCTTCGCTCCACGGCGCGTGAGTTCGACGATACTGGTTTCGTTCAGATCGCCGCTCGCCAGAATCTTCGTTCGCTGTAAACCGGCTGCGTCGAGCTTCTGCCGTGCTGCGCGCGAAAGTTCTGCAAGATCGCCGCTGTCAAGGCGAATGCCTTGCGGCCTAAGTCCTGCGGCAATGATCTTGTCCACCGCCTGCAGCGTGTCGTATGTATCGACGAGCAGAATGGAAGCTTCGGGAAACAGTTTCGAGTAGCTCTTGAATGCTTCAACCTCGTCGTCGAAGGCCATCACGTACGAATGCGCGATCGTGCCAGATGTTGGAATCCCGAAGCGCCGTCCTGCTTCGACGTTCGACGTGCCCGCGCAGCCTGCGATGTAAGCTGCCCGCGCGGCGAGCAAGCCTGCTTCAGGTCCGTGCGCTCGGCGCGAGCCGAACTCGACTACATCCTTGCCTTCTGCTGCGAGCATCACGCGAGCCGCCTTTGACGCAACCGTTGTCTGATACGTAATCGCCGCCAGCAAATACGTTTCCAGGACTTGTGCTTCGATCAGCGGCGCAGTCACGCGCAACAGCGGCTCGTTCGGAAACACGACCGTTCCTTCCGGAATCGCCCAGATCTCGCCACTAAAGCGAAAGTTACACAGGTAGTCGAAGAAGTCTTTCGATATGTGCCCGAACGCCGGATGCTTGCGGAGATAATCAACATCCATTTCTCCGCAACAAATGGACTCGACCCAATCGAGCGCCTGCTCAAGTCCAGCCGCAATCAGAAAGTTTCGGTTTTCAGGAAAGCGGCGGACAAACAGCTCGAACGTCGCGGTCGGATTGTAATGATTCTCAAAGAACGCTGCTGCCATCGTGAGTTCGTACAGATCGGTAAGCAGCAGTGAATGCGGATTCGAGGTCATCTCTGGATTGGATGCTTATTCACGCAGATGGTCGAACTCATACGGCACAATCGGTCCCGGACGAATACCATATTTCTCATCGAGAAATTCCCGTAACTCTTCCGGTAGAACCTCCGACAGTTCCTGCCATGTCAGAACCTTGCAGCGAACGCGCAGGTCTGCGTCCTTCACGCACCGCATTACAGCGTACCATTGCTCGATCAAATCTGGCCGACGCGCGTCCAGCATTACACAAAACGAGCAATCGAGCGCATATGCGGCAAGCACGTTACGAATCAACTGGTACGACACATAACTTGTTTTTGATTGCGGCAGATCGCCGCGGCGAAACACTTTTTCGAAATCACGATAGCGTTGGACAAACTCTTTTGGCTTGGTCTGGAAGTCAGCTTCCGTCAACTTTGCTTCGACCAGCAAGTTCCCAATTCGCATGTCCACTTCGGTGCGGTCGAACTTCCCTTCCAGCAGCGGAACGCGTGCTTTCAGCCCGAATTCCGGCTCAGCGGGTTCGATGCCCAACAGAAACTGCAAACGATCACTCAGCGTTTCCGGACAGCAGAAAATGTTCATCAACAGCGCATCGGAGCTGTTGCAGGAATCCAGTTCGCACCAGCGACGTTCGGTTCTCGGCAGCGAATCGCTGGTATGCACTTTGCTTAGCCGTTTCTTCCACGCCGGATTCATCTGGATTGCCGCGTATGATTCGGGAAAGAAATTGCCATGTAGCATGCCGCAGGGCGAATAGACCACGACCGGGGACGACCCGTA
>CAYWSM010000278.1:0-9745 GCA_964460935.1 uncultured Terriglobales bacterium
GTCTCGAAGATCCTTCGGTTCAAAATTTTGAGCTTGACTCAATCGATTCAATTACTTGCAGACGGGGATCCCTGCAAGTGACTGATGAGGGCGAACTTAGGGCTTAGTTCAGAGCCATCAAGAACTTGCGGTTCTTCCACCTGGTTGCCGAATTTCGTTTACTCCCCTCTATTGTTGAGTATGCGCTTTTGGGATGCGGTTACTGCCAAAATCAGGAAGTTTATATTTTCTTTGTAACAAGCAGGTTAGGTGCGATTTTGACAATTTGTGGCTATTGACAGGAAGGCGGTCGTTAGTCGTTGGTTGTTCGCGGGTTGGTAGCGAGTGAACATTCCGGCCCTTCCTTCCAAAGAGGGAAGGATCGGGCACCCATTTTCCCGGAAAGAAGGTTTTACGGAGGGGGAATCTCAAAGTGGAATAGATTATGGAATCGCTTGTTCCAGACATCTATCCCAAGTCCTTGTGTCCAATGTCCTTACGCTAGTAAAGTTTGCCCGTGAAAGCACCGTTTCAAATCTTCCTGATCTCCTTGCTGTTTGTCTTGTCTGTCGGTATCGGCTTGGCGCAAAAGAAAATGGAAGTTGTCACGATCACTGAACCGGGACGAATCGAATTAGCAGATTTGTTTAAGAGCGCGGATATTGTGGCCGTCGTCCATATTCTCTCCGGTGATGCTGAGAGTTATGACAAGGCAATTTACAAAGCCGAAGTCATTCGCAGTTTCAAGGGAACGAAAGAAAAAGGCATTTTGTATTTTGGGCCGTTCATTGGCTCAAGACTCGGCAACGAATATCTGGTTTTCTTGCAGTCCTCAAAAGAACCTGCTGTTCCTAAAAAAGTGTCCACCGCGTTGTACGGGACGGTGCAGTACAGCAACGTCTTCAATGAAGGCTACAGTTCAATGGCGGCATCATACGAGTGTGTGTTTGACGAAAAGAAAGACTCAGAGCCTTGCGACTACGCAATCCGAGTGTGCACCGACTACATTATTCTTCCTCAGGATATCCGCACATTTCCTGCAATGGAAACAGATACTCCATTTGGGTGCAGGTTCGTTCACCGGAAGGCGTTCGAGTCTTTAGTTGAACATATCGCTGCTACGCCAACGCCGTAGATGACAGTAAATCCGGATGCCACTCACAAAGCGAACGTTTGGGGAAGCCACTTTCGAATGGTGTACGAATCGCACACTTGCTCGACGTCTGGTGCTCGGTTTCGGGTAGATATGCACGTTTGTCTGCAACACAGAGAGCACAGAACAACAGAGAGAATGTCTGGCGATAAAGGAATAGTTTTCGTTGGCTAAATGCGCGCTTACTTCCTATGTTCTTGGTCCAGACGACCACACGTACCGGATACATACGGCGATGACAGCCATCCAGGTCCAAAGCAGGGCAGCTTCCAGCGAGGACAGTCTTTCAGGGGCGCGGTTGGACCGGAGTGCGGCATGCGCGAGTGCGCGGCCTTCTGTCTGCTCGAAATCGGGATCGATGTTGCCGAAGATGTAATCGAAGACGGGGAAAAAAACGTTGAAGCGCCCGCCGGGGATGTCGTGATGAGCCATGTGGTATTCGCGCACCGTCTCCATAAAAGACGGGAGCCACTCGCCCCGGTGAATGCGCCAGTGAATCTCTTCCACCATAACGAAATAGATACTGTAGCCGGTGAGGATTCCGGGCAGCGTGCGGACGTGCCACAGCCAGCCGATGGTGAAGGCAATCACACCATTGATGGCGAACAGGATCATCAGGTAGAACGGCGAACTGCCGAAGGTGATGTGTTCCGCCTCCTCCGGCCGGCCCATTGTGGAGTGATGCAACAGGTGGCCGCGTCCGAAACTGGACTGTGGGAGGTGCAGCAGATAGCGGTGGTAGAAGTACTCGAACGCATTTGCCCACAACATTCCCACAAGAACGCTGATCGTCCACGCGAGCAACGACGGGTGAATGAAGCGCGCAATCAGCATTCCAGGAAGAGCGCCACAGGCGATGGCAGTAAGAGCATTATTCCGTTTGAGCTTGTGTCCCAACGCCAGGGCAGCGCGGGCTCGATCTTCCGCAGACATGGTACCTCGTGCAACTACGGGTGAGACGGGGCGGAAAAAGCCTACGTTGTCTTGTTGAGTTCGGCGAGATTGAGAGAAAGAGCGCACGGGCTTGGAAGCCCGTGCCCACATTCGGCAGAGCAGTTGAGATCAAAACTTCAGTGGTAACCCAGAACTGACGATTTGGTGATCCTCTAGGATTGGCGACTGGTGGCGGCCTTGCGCGCTTCAACTTTTACCTTGCCGGAAAGCATGGTCAGGATCTCCTGCAGTTCCTGGCGCACTCGTTTGAGTCCACCATTGCTGCTGGATTTCGGGAAGGGCAGAGCAGACTGATTCTTCGACGGGCTTGCTTCCACCTTCAATCGTTCGCGCGCGCCGGGGATGGTAAATCCTTCTTCGTAGAGTAGTTGCCGAATTCGCAGTGCGAGTTCCACCTCACGACGGCGATACATGCGCTGGCCGGAGCTGGACTTGGTGGGCTTGAGTTGCGGGAACTCTGTTTCCCAGAAGCGAAGCACGTAAGTAGGAAGCTGCAGCAACTCACTGACGTCGCCAATACGGAAGTAGAGCTTGTCCGGGATGACGATCTCGTGACCGGCTTTCTTCTTTTTTGCAACGGATTTGCTTCGCGCTGGCATGAATCGACACGCCTCCTCTGGTGTGACGAGAGGCGTAGTGCGGTTTTATCACTTCTGGGGCGATCAGAACAACAATAACAGTGGTTAGTGATTAGTGGTCAGTAGTCAATCCATGAACTCTGTTCAATGTATAGGGGAATCGGTTTTTCAGGGTTCCGCGATGTCTTCACGTTGTCACCGCATGATGATTTCTCTTGACAACATCTGCCATCACACCGCAATATCTTGTGTCAAGTGAGTTGTTCCTCCAAGTTATTGAGGGACTTAAGCAGTTTCGGGCCAAAGTAGAACTTCCAAGGGAGAACGTTCTAAAGGAGGCATCAACATGGCGACAAAGAAAAAGGCTGCAAAGAAGACCGCCAAGAAAAAGAAGTAGCCACGAGATTGCGAGCTTGTGACTCGCATTTACAAGGAACTGGAAGAGGGTTGGCCATCGCGAGCGCGATGGCCTTTTTACTTAAAGACAGTAAATCGGTAAACAGTGATCAGTGTTCAGTCAGGAAACGATAGCGGTGAGTTGCCAGTTACGTGGGATGAGGCGTGTTTGTAACTCCCTTCGGCGAATTTCATCCAATCCATTAGCATAGAGACACATGGCGGTACTCGCTCCAACCCGTCCGGCGCAAACTCCTCAGGCGCGCAGAAAGCCGAACCTCGTGTTCGAGGAGATCATGCACTTTGCGTATGACACGTTCTGCACCAACAAAGTGCGATTCGCGCTCACCGCATTCGGAATGGTGGTGGGGACGGCATCTCTGATTCTCGTGGTGACGATCGGGTTGACGGGGAAGCAGTACATCCTTGGGCAGATTCAGGCGATTGGCGCCAACATGATCTACGCCTACTATGAAGGCGGCAGCAACTCGGGGAACAAGACTGTTCAGCAGGACCAACTCAATCTGGATGATCTACGCGCCGTGCGCGAAGAGGTGCCAGGCATCCGGGCGGCGTCGCCAATGGTGGAGTTGCATGATCGCGTGGCGGTCGGCGGCGGCAAAGAAAGAGACATTCTGGAACTCGGCGTCTCGCCGGAGTATGCGCAGGTGAGAAACCTGCTGGTGCTGGCGGGGCGATTCTTCGATGAAGACGATACGGGCGCTCGCAACAAGGTGGCGCTCATGACGGACAAGTTCGCGGCCAAGATGTTCGGCAGCTCCGATGCGGCGGTCGGCAAGGAAGTCAAACTCGGGGGATTGCCGTTCACCATCATTGGCGTATTTCGCGAACGCGTGGAAACCTTCGGCCAGTCGGAAATATCCGAAGACACGCTGCTGATTCCGTACACCGTGGCGCGATTCTTCACCGGCACCGACGACGTAAAACAGATCTTTTTCTCGATGGCCGATTCAGGCGACGTGGTGCGCGCGACAGAGGAAATTCGCCGTGTGCTGCAGTCGCGGCATCGTCCCGAATCGGTCTATAAGGTTGAGAACCTCAGCCAGTTGCTGGATGTGGCGGCCAAGACAGCGAACGCGCTCACGGCGGTGCTGCTGCTGATCTCGGCCGTAACGCTGATCGTGAGCGGCGTGGGCATCATGAACATCATGCTGGCGACGGTGAGTTCGCGTATTCGCGAGATCGGCGTACGCAAGGCGGTTGGCGCCACGAACCGGGAGATCAAGTTCCAGTTCATGGCCGAAGCGATGTTCATCTCGATTGTCGGCGGGCTGATTGGCATCATCATCGGACTGGCGTTGCCGTTCTCGTTGCGCTTCCTGACCAGCTTCCGTGTGCCGATTTCGGGGTTGTCGGCAATCATCGCGATCGTTGTGTCAACGCTGGTAGGCGTGCTGTTCGGGACAGTGCCTGCAACGCGCGCTGCGCAACTCGATCCGGTGGAGAGCCTGCGCTACGAATAACGAAAACGGTAAGCGATATCTGTAATCTCTAAAGTAAACGATCTATTCCGGCTCTCCTGCTTTGACTTGCCCATAATTCAACAGGCTGACGATCATGACTCCGCCGACGATATTGCCGAGAGTGGCGAAGACGATCCAGTGGGCATAAGCGCCGACGGAAGCCCGCCCGGCACAGACGGCCGCCAGGATCTCGCCGCTGGTGGCGATGCAGTGGGCGAAGTGACCAAGACCGACGAGGAAGGTTGCCATCCACACGATGGCGATCTGGCCGATGGTCCAGTGACTGGCGCTCACCATCCAGGCGACCAGCGCGATGATCCAGCCGCCAATCACGCCGCTCCAGAAGATGTGCGGTGTCGATTGTGCGAGAGCATCGGCGCCGAGCTTGATGAGGGCTTCGGCATACTCCGGCATCAGGCTGGAGGTACGCACCGCGAGCAGCGCGAACAGGAAAGCTCCCGCAACATTTGAAATGAAGACGATTGCCCATAAGCGGAGCATGTTGCGGACATGGCGATGTTCGTCCAGGACCAGAATCACGGGATAGAGTGTGTTCTCGGTGAACAATTGAGCCCGGCCAATGATGACCGCGATGAAGCCCATGGGGTACATCAGATGTGAGACGAACTCCGACGAGCCATTCGGACGGAGTATCGACTGGGTGATCGCGACGGATAATCCTGTCAGTCCCATGGTGAGCCCGCCGGCGACTCCAGAGAAAGCCAGCGCCTTCGATGAACGAGCGAGTTCCTCGCGGCCGTTGTTCTTAACCTGCTCGAGAATCTGGGGAGCACTGCGGCGGGTGGTCTCGAGCTCGACTTTCTGTTTAGCCATGCAAAAGGGTTAGATGCCGTGTTGTGGCCCTGCCGTCAGGCGGCCTTCAGATCGGCGCGATCCAGCATCTGGGCAATGCTCCCGCGGCTCAGTACTCCAACCAATTGACCGTGGTCGAGTACAGGGAGCTGGCTGATATTCTGCGCGGCCATTTCGTTGAGAGCGTCCATGGCCGGAGTTTCTGGCGTAATGGCACGCAATCGGGCGAGCGGAACCATGGCTTGCGCGACCGTGGTGGTCGGCCACAGATGACGGCTAACAGCTCTGACTTCGGATCCGGTGATCAGTCCCATGGGCGCATTGCCGTCGCTGACGAGATAGCACCCCACGGGCGAACCCAGCAGGTAGGAGTGGACGAACGTTTCGAGATCGAGATTGCGTCCGACGGTAACGCAGTCGCGACTCATCATCTGGCCGGCGCTGAGGCCACTCAGGGCTGTTTGCGCGCGGGACGCCACCAGCGTGCTGGACGAAGCCTGCAGCAGGAACCATCCGATGAGCGCGATCCAGAGCGAACCGAAGCCGCGTCCTATAAATAACTGCCAAATTCCGAATCCGATGAACAGCCATCCGAAGGCCTGTCCCACACGCGCCGCAATGAGGGTCGATTTCCGTTCGCTGCCGGTGAGCCACCAGATGATGGCGCGCAGCACGCGCCCGCCGTCCATTGGGAATCCGGGGATGAGATTGAATGCCGCGAGCATGAGATTGATGTAGCCAAGCCAAACGAGCACCGCGGTGATTGGGACGAGAGGCTGCTGTCCCCACTGCCATCCCGCAGCCAGAGCGAGAATGAGGCATGCCAGGCCGAACGCGACACTCATTGCAGGTCCGGCAATGGCCATCAGGAATTCCGTGCTGGGACGGCGCGCTTCGCCTTCGATTTGCGCAACACCGCCCAGGAGAAACAGCGTGATCTTGCGGATAGGAAGTCCACGGGCACGCGCCACCATGGCGTGCGACATCTCGTGCGCGATGAGTCCGACGAAAAACAAAAGGCCGGTGACAATGGCGGAGGTCCAGATGGTGGCCGCACTCCAGTTGCGATGGATGAGCTCAAAGTTCGTAGCGAGCGAGAACGTGATGAGCGCCGCAATGACAAGCCAGGTGTAGTGCAGCCGGAGGTCAACTCCGGCGATTCGGGCGATGCGGAAACTGCCACGATCCGGCATACCTATAAAGATGCGGCTGCGGGGTATCGGGACAGAGATTCGCAACGCGAGAAGCGTTGGTAGGTGCCAAAATGAAACGCCGCTGGAAGGTTCCAGCGGCGCATCACCAGTAATTCGTTGTGGGTTACTGCTTCGGCTGCTGCTCGCTCATCGGGCTCGAGCTGCTGCCGCTCACTTTGATTTTGTTTTTCACCGTGTAGCCAGGAGCTGCCTGCGTGGCAACCTGCTCGGCGTGATCTTTCTGCGCCTGCGAGCTTACGGTACCGCTCAGCGTGAGCTTGTTGTTGTCGCCAACTTCGGCATTGACGTTCTGGCCCGCCAGTTGATCGTCCTTCTGCAACGCGCTTTGCACGTTGGACTGAATGCTGGACGAATCAGAAGCAGACGTTCCGGAAGACTGCTGGCCGTAAGCTCCCGAACTCGTGGACGAAGAATTCTGACTCGCCGACGGAGCCGCCGGGGTAGTTTGATCCGAAGGACTGGTCGACTGAGAAGAACTTTGCGCGAGCGCCGGTAGTGCCACGAGCCCGCAGGACAGTGCCATGGTGCAGAGGAATTTCTTTACTTGCATTGTTGCTCTCCTTGGATGCTGGTTTTCCTATCGACGAAATGGCACGTGCCCGTTCTGGGCAGTCTAGTGTGACGCTTGTTAGAACGGTTGGATGGGGTCGCAGAGGTTCTGGTTGTGCGTCATCGAGTGCCGTTTAAGGTCAGGGCGTTCAGCCTAACCCCTGCTCGATGTGCACGGTCTCCCAGACAATGAGGCGGTGAGGCGCCATTTCCTTCAGCTTGGGCAAAACGCGCTGAACGTGTTCTTCGTGGTCGATAAAGGTGAGAATGACGGGAAGGCGCCCGCCCGCATCCACGAGGTGCGTGGTTTCGACTTTCTGGCGTCCGGTGAATCCTGCGAGAGCATGCAATACGGTTGCGCCGGCGACGCCTTCGCTGCGCAGATAATTCAGCAACTCCAGACACAGCGGCTTGTGCTGCCATTGGTCGGCTTCGTTCAGGTAGATCGTTACTTGCACGCCCATTGCGTCCGCCATTCTACAGTGCCCTCGCCAATGCCATGCCGCCCAGACAAGCCGTCAGGCAGAGCAGATTATTCGCGAGAATATTGAGGGCAAACAGTCCCCATTGGCCTTGCTCGAAGAAGTACATGCTTTCAAATGCATAACTCGAAAACGTGGTGTAAGCGCCGCAGAATCCAATGGCGATCAGAAACCGCCAACGCGGATCGGCGAGCACACGCTCTGAGGTCCAGATAAGGAAGAAGCCGAGGATCAGACTGCCGGTAATGTTGATGAGCAGCGTGCCATAAGGGAAGACCGGCGAGAGGGAGCGCGCGGCCCAACGGCTAACGAAGTAGCGGGCATTGGCTCCGATGATGGCCCCGAGGGAGATCCAGAGGACGGGTTGCAAGATGGAGTTGTTCTCCTGCTAGTCATTCGGTAGGAGTTATCAGCTTCCACGAAGGAGCGGTTAAAGGCGAACTCCATCGCCACGGCAACAGTTTAGCAAAACGGGCAGCCCGAAAAGGCTGCCCGTACCGAGGAGTAGTGCGCGAGGTTATGTATCGTACTTCGATGTTCTCATCCCGCTTTAACAGCGGCTGTGACCGGTCGCACTGGTACAGGTGTTACGGGTCACGCCCTGACTGGCGGTGATTTAGCGCGGCGTTTCCAAACCGCACAAGGGTAGAGGATTTCGCCGGGTTGAGATTCATTCCTTCGTCTGGCACCATAGAAGCTTGCCGTTTACGCTGGCTCATCCCGCAGTCGTGCTGCCTTTGCGGCGCACGGCGTTCGTGTTTTCCGCCATGGTTGTCGGCAGCCTTGTTCCAGACTTTCCTTATTTCTTCTTCGTAGCAGAGGAAATGCGGTGGAGCCACAGTTGGCATGGCGTGTTCCTATTGTGCCTGCCTGTGGGAATGGCGGCGCTGTGGCTGTTTCATGCGGTTATGAAGAAACCGCTGGTCGCGCTGGCGCCAGAGTTCGTCCGGACGCGCATCGCAAATTCAGACCTGGATTCCCGCTTCGGCCCGCTGCCGCGATTCGCGTGGATTCTGGTGTCGATGCTGGTCGGAATCATCGGCCACGTTTTGTTGGACGGGTTCACGCACGATCACGGGTACTTCGTGAAGCACTGGCCGTTGCTGAGCATTCCGGTGGAGACCTATCGTGTGATGCCACTGTGGAGAGTACTGCAGCAGGCCCTCAGTGTTGTGGGAGTTGGCATCGTTGCGCTGGTCACGATCTGGTGGTGGTATCGCAAACCCGTGGTGGAGGATCCGGTCTCGTCCGATATGACGCCGCGACTGCGCTGGTTCGTGATTGGGGTGATGGCTTTGCTTGCGATATTGACCGGAGCTGCCGTGGGGTTGTCGGCCTACTCCAGCTTTCATCATCAGTGGAAGACATCGTTGATTAAGGGCGTGGTCGGGACATTATCGGCTGCTTGTGCGGAAATGATTTTGTTCTCGCTGGTGTGGCAGTGGAATCGAAAGACCGGCAGAAACGAAAAGCCTCCGGACCACAGGGTCCAGAGGCTTGAAGTTACGACACCGCGCTAGCTCAACAGCTTTGAGGCATCCTTCGCAAAATAGGTGAGGATGATGCTCGCGCCGGCACGGCGGATCGAGAGCAGCGATTCCATCATCACGCGGTCACGGTCGATCCAGTTATTGCGCGCCGCGGCTTCGATCATCGCGTACTCGCCGGAGACCTGATAAGCGGCGATCGGCACATCGAACCTGTCGCGCGCAGCGGCAATCACGTCCAAGTAAGCTAATGCGGGTTTCACCATGATCATGTCCGCGCCTTCGGCGAGATCAAGTTCGATTTCACGCATGGCTTCGCGGAAGTTCGCCGGGTCCATCTGGTACGAACGGCGATCGCCGAACTGGGGCGCCGAATCGGCAGCCTCGCGGAAAGGCCCATAGAATCCCGAGGCGTACTTCGCCGCATACGAGAGGATTGGGGTATTCGAGAATCCCTCGGCATCGAGTGCGTCGCGGATGGCTTCAATGCGGCCATCCATCATGTCGGAGGGGGCAATGATGTCCATGCCGGCCTTCGCTTGCGAGACGGCGGTCTTGGCCAGGATGGCGAGCGAGGCGTCGTTTACGATTTCGTACTCGTCAACGGCGACATCGGCCGCTGCGGCTGCGCCGACGGAGCGATGTCCGTTGGTCTC
>CAYWSM010000279.1:0-2129 GCA_964460935.1 uncultured Terriglobales bacterium
AGGGGGACCACGGCACTCGATGTTGCAAAGTCCATTTCTCCGCGGCTGGCTTCGGCGGCCATTGCGGCACAGATTCGTCCCACGTCGAACGGAAATGAGCCGAGACTGATCGACCTCTCGCGTCCATTGGAGCAGGACGCGGAGTTGCGGATTCTCACCGAGAAAGATCCGGAGTCATTGGAAGTATTCCGGCATTCGTCCGCGCACTTGCTCGCCGCTGCTGTGCTGGAACTCTTCCCGGAGACGAAGCTCGGCCATGGTCCGGCGACCGAGAACGGCTTCTTCTACGACTTCTATCGTCCGACGCCGTTTACGCCCGACGATCTCGAGAAGATCGAAAAGAAGATGCAGGAGCTGGTGGAGAAGGACATTCCCTACGCGCAGGAATTCCTGCCGCGCGACAAGGGACTCGAGCAGTTCAAGCAAGAAGGCGATTTCATGAAGTGCCATTTCATCGAGCAGTTCACCAAGCCAGATGAAACGATTTCGATCTACCGCACGGGGAAGTTCACCGATTTTTGCCGCGGCCCGCATATCCCATCAACGGGGAAGATCAAGGCGTTCAAGCTGTTGAATATCGCCGGTGCGTACTGGCTGGGAGACGAGAAGAACCCGCAGCTACAGCGCATTTACGGGACTTCGTTTTACTCGAAGAAGGAACTCGACGAGTACGTCAAGCAGCAGGAAGAGGCGAAGAAGCGCGACCACCGCGTGCTCGGCAAGCAGCTTGATCTGTTCTCCATCCAGGAACTCGCGGGACCGGGGCTGATCTTCTGGCATCCTAAGGGCGGCATCATGCGCAAGCTGATGGAAGACTGGATGCGCAACGAGTACCTCCGCCGCGGATATTCGCTGGTGTACACGCCGCATGTAGCGCGCCGCCAGTTGTGGCAGACCTCGGGGCACGAGGGCTTCTACGCCGAGAACATGTTCGACACCATGGAACTGGACGACGCCGAGTATCGGCTGAAGCCGATGAACTGTCCGTTCCACATCCTGATTTACGGGGATTCGCTGAAATCGTATCGCGACCTGCCGGTGCGGCTGGGCGAATTGGGAACCGTCTATCGCTACGAGCGCTCGGGCGTCATGCACGGGCTGTTGCGCGTGCGCGGCTTCACGCAGGACGATGCCCACATCTTCTGCACTCCCGAGCAGGTGGAAGACGAAATCGGCGGCTGCGTGGATTTCGCAATTGCCGTGCTGAAAGCGTACGGATTCGAGCAATTCCAGGTTGAGCTTTCCACCTGGGATCCGAACGACCGGGCGCACTATGCCGGATCGGATGATCAGTGGAACCACGCGCAGCATGCGCTGGAAAAAGTGCTGAATGGGCGCGGGATTCCGTATAAGACGATTCCGGGAGAAGCCGCGTTTTACGGTCCGAAGATCGACGTCAAGCTGGTCGATGCCATTGGCCGGTTGTGGCAGCTTTCAACGGTGCAGTTCGACTTCAATCTTCCGGCGCGATTTGGTTTGGAATACGTCGGCGAGGATGGCCAGCGTCATCAGCCGGTGATGGTGCATCGCGCGTTGTACGGATCGGTCGAGCGCTTCTTTGGCGTTCTCATCGAGCACTATGCCGGCAACTTCCCGGTTTGGCTGTCGCCGGTGCAGGTGGTGATGGTGCCGATCGCGGAGCGTCACACGGAGTACGCGGAAAAGGTCGCGGCGCGACTGCGCGAGATCGGCGTGCGCGTGGAAGTGGATGCACGCAACGAGAAGATGAACGCCAAGATCCGCGAGCATGCGCTGCAAAAAGTGCCGTTCATGCTGGTCGTCGGAGATAAAGAAGCCGAAGGAAACCAGGTGAACGTCCGTACGCGCGGTCACGAAAAGACGGAGACGATCGCGACGGAAGAGTTCATCAGCCGCATTCAGAAGCTAATCGAGGAGAAGGCGCCGACGGTGTAATTAGAAGCCGGCCAGATTGGTCGGCTTTTCTCTTGAAAAGTATATAACAATTGATGTTATAATTTGGGAACTGAATGACCGGTTCCGACCTCAAACTCGCGCGAGCGCAGCGTCGCTGGACGCAGCAGCAGATGGCGCGCCGTCTGCGCGTAACGCAAGCCTATCTTTCCATGCTGGAAGCGGGAAGGCGTCCGGTGCCTGACGACCTCGCATTG
>CAYWSM010000280.1:0-2263 GCA_964460935.1 uncultured Terriglobales bacterium
AGTCCGAGCGGCAGGGCCAGATTGCGCCTGAAACGCAGCGTGGTATCGGCATTGGCGCGATTCCAGCTTTGCTTTTCGGCGATCGTCAGATCTTCATACTTCGGCGTCGTGCGAAGCATGTCGTCCCACGACACACTGTGCGTAAGCTGGTGGAGCTGATTGGCATCGAGTCCGGTGGCATAAAATCCGGCGACAAGGCCGCCCATGCTGGTGCCGGCGATGACGTCAACGGGGATGTGGTGCTCTTCGAAATACTTCAGCACGCCTACGTGGGCCAGGCCAAGAGCTCCGCCGCCACTCAGAGCAAGACCGATGCGAACACGTTTACCGGGGGCCGTTTGCGCCTGGACGATAACAGCAAAAGATAGCGTTAATAATAAAAAGGCAGACTTCTTCAAATCGACCTCCACCCAAAATGGGCGATCCATCCAACTAGATAAAGTCTCAGTCGAATGGGTTCGGAAGATTCTGTCAACAGCGTGGTTATTCGAATTGCTTTCGAAAAGCAGCGAACTGATCTTTCAGGTCTGCGACTTCGGACTGCAGCACACGTACCTGTTCCTCCAGTGCTCGAACGCGATCCGTATCGTGCGGCGAGGGCGATGCAACGGCCGCTGGCGCTGGCAGGCTTTCAACCGGTCCCGAGAGCAGATGCGCGTAGCGAGATTCCTTGGTTCCAGGCTGGCGAGGAAGAATGGCCGCGAGAGGCGGCTGACGTTCCATGAGCTGGTGAAGCGCGGACTGAACCTGATCGAGATCCTCAAACCGGTACATGCGTTCGGTGCGTCCACGGAGTTCGCCCGGCGTTTGCGGGCCCCGCAGCAGAAGCACACAGAGGACGGCGATTTCGCGGCGGCTAAAGTTGAACGATTCCAGCCGGTGTTCGTACTTCGTGACACGACTATCGGCGCCGGCAGCGGGGCCGGCGAGATGCTTTTCCTGCAACGACGATAACGCGTCGCGAACGGCGTTCTCGTCCAATTCCATAACAGGTTCGCGGTTCGATTTCTGATTGCAGGCGTTAATGAGGGCGTTCAGCGAAAGCGGGTAGTTGTCGGGAGTGGTGATTTCTTTTTCGACCAGCGATCCCAGCACGCGAACTTCAACTTCGTTCAGAAGAATGTCCACACGGCGATCATAAAACAACAGGCCAGGAAGCGCTCGATTCTTAGACGAGCTTGTTGAGTTCGGTTTCCAGATGCTGCAATTCGCGTTGCAATAGCTCGATGAAGCGCGGATTTTCGGCGCTCTTCAACTGCGCTTGCACATGGGCGTGCTGCAGTTGTAGAGATCGCTTACGCGTATCTTTGCGGAGTTGCTCCGGCGACTTGTTGTTAGTTGATTGCTCGGTGCGCTGGTTTGCTTCGCTTTGCTGTTCTTCGACGGACTTAGATTCCCAACCACGGGCCATACTCTTATTTTATGCCAAAGTGGCTGATTTTTAACGGAAGTTTGTCATCAATACGACGTCATTCTTCGTTGACCCGCGAGCCATGTAGAGCGTTTTGCCATCCGCGGACCAGGAAAACGAGTTGGCATCCCCGGAAGTGAAATTTGTGACCTGGTGCATCTCTCCTCCCTTGAGAGGTTGAGCCCAGACGTTACGCGCACCGTTGCGGGTCAAGAGAAACTCAATGCTTTCACCGTCAGGAGAGAATTGTGGATTGTCGGAACCAAGCGGGATCGGGAAATCGGCAATAGTCTTGTGAGTCGCCATATCGATGACGGTGCACTTGGTTCGGAACATCTCTTCCGCACGCCCATGAATATAGGCAGCGTGCTTTCCGTCTCTCGAGAAAAATACAAAGCCAGCCGGCAGTTCGGTGGTTTCTTTCGCCGTCCCTCCATCGGTCGGAACGGAGTACAACTTCGTGCCGTTGGAGTTTGAAAAATACGCAGTCTTGCTGTCGATGGAGCAACTCGGATTAGCAATCAGACCGGCGCTGGTCAACTGCTTCAGATTGGATCCATCAATGTCCACAGCCCAAAGACTCATGGCGTCTTTGAGCGCCAAGAAGAGGATCCTTTTGCGATCCGGGCACGTTGCGAAAAACAAGACGCGATCAAAGCCTGTGACAAGCGGGGTAGAACCGCTGCCGTCAGGATTCATCGTTGATAGCTGACCCTGAAGATTGAGACTGACCAGCTTGTCGCCCTCTGTCGCAACAAGCATTTGCGGCTCACTCGACGTTATCTGCTTTGCCTTCTGAATGTCTCCACCGGGTATCTGATAAATATCGCTGATCTGGTTGATCTGGATTGC
>CAYWSM010000281.1:0-1932 GCA_964460935.1 uncultured Terriglobales bacterium
ACGCTCCGCCCCCCAGCGTCGCCTCACCGGCGTGTTCGCAACGCGGTCACCCGACCGCCCCAATCCGCTAGGACTCCACAACGTCACATTGAAAGAAATAGCGCCAGGCAAGTTGCGAATCGGTCCGATGGAAGCGATCGATGGCACTCCGGTAGTCGATATTAAGCCGGTGATCTGCTGATCTCTCAAATCCTTGTACTGCTTAGCGCAGCCAAGACGATCGGCTTGGCCCAATCGGGAACTTGCGCAAGATTGCACGTCTTTGCCACCTTCCCGGCTCGCAGATGGAGAACGAGCATCGGGTTTGGAACCGTACCCGTATAAGGATCGGTATCCACACTGTTGTCGTACACCAACAATTCTGTCAGCTTGGGAATTAACCGTATGAGGTTTAGCCGGCTACGATGAAACCGTTCACGAATTTTCTCTTCCGGAATATCGTGTCCGCCACGCGCAACCCGAGTCTGAACACGAGCGATGTGCAACTCGGGACTGGCCAGACCGACATATTTCATTCGGACCTGAATTCCCACGTCCAAAGCCTGCTCCAACAGCGATGTGATGGTATTTCCACCCAGAGTGGTTTCGAATGCGTAACTCAGTTGTTCGCTGATGGCCTGCTTTAGCAGTCTCAGTCCCAACTGCCAGGCTGCGGCGTTGGATTCCTCTGAAGTCATGTGCGGATTCGCCGCCCGAATTTTCTTTGCAGCTTCGTCGGGATTGAAGTATTCCGCACCAGAAGCAGCAAATGCTGCCCCAGCCACGCTGCTCTTGCCGGCGCCGTTTGTGCCCGCAAGGACATAAATACAAGAATTTTGTCGAGTTTTAGCCACGCTTTCGTGCGAGGCTTAGCGCAGCCTTGCCCATCTGTTCCGCGTCGGCCTCGAATGCAGCCTTCATCGCCCTTCGTGACTTCGGCATCTGCATGCGCTCGATCATGAGGTCGAATTCCGCCGTCAACTGGTTCAGTTTCGATTCGGGAGCGCGCTTCAGTTCGTTGTATTCATCTATCGAAATCAGCACAGCTTTGGGAGCCTGGTGCTTTGTGATAACGATGGTCTGCCCCTGGATGACTTGTTCGAGTAACTGTCCGAACTCGTTCTTTGCCTCTGTAGCGGTGAAGGAAGAGCGCTTACGGGCCTCCACTCGAGTGTTTACCGGCACGCGGCGTTGGCGCGAGCCACGCGGAAGATTGTCACGGGACGGCATACAAACATTTTAGCTATTTTGGATATATCAATCAATTCCAGATCGGAAGAGCGAGCGATTCGTATTCGTAGTTGGATGCGGGGCGGTTCGTCCCCGCCCCATTCACCGAAGCGTCTCCACTTGCTTTTAGCTCTTGATCGTTCTGCTTGCCTCGTCCCATGTGACTGCCAACTGACGGAAGTACGACTCATTCGCCATGTGGCACGCCAACGCGGCGTGATGCCCAAAAACAGCATCTTCGACAACCGGTTTGCGTGTGCGGACCGCTTCAAAGAAGTTCCACAGGTGTGGACGCACGTCGTCGTAGTCCGGTCCCTTGTAAGAGACGGTTTCCGGCATCGGTTCCTGCCCGAGCTTTGGATCATTCTGCTCGTGCCACTGTTTCTCGTAGGCAGCGCGCATCGCATGCGGGAAACTGCCGTCGTAATAGCTGGGTGACATGTCCTTGCCTGGCTGTGGAGTGAAGCTGAGCCCGAATTCCGTCATTTCCAAAATGCCTTTCGAACCCTGGAAACGATAGGTTTCCGGCATTTCGGTGCCCAGGTTTAGCCGCATGTATACGGGGATTTGTCCGTACTGGAACAACGCACCGTGCACATCGGGCATATTGCGTCCGTCTTTCCAGCGCAGGATTCCTCCCATCGACATCACGCGGGTCGGCGCCTGATTCCAGCTGAGCACATACATCATGCCGCTGACGAGATGCACCAGCAGATCGCCGGC
>CAYWSM010000282.1:0-2230 GCA_964460935.1 uncultured Terriglobales bacterium
GGTGGTCGCGGAGGATCTGCATCGGAAAGCCAGCGAGCAGGTTGAAAAATTCGGCATTCTCACGAAGGCTCCGCATACCGGACTTCCTATCCAGTCGCCGTACTTAGCCGTCGTCAATCGACAGGCCGGCATCATGCTCAAGGCTGCTGAGCAGCTGGGATTTACACCAGCCTCGCGTTCTCGCATCCATTTGATGGATGCCGTAAGAGGGGACGGCGAGGACGAATGGGATCGGATCGACCGGATGCGCCATGCCGAAACGGCCTGAGCAGAAGGACTATTGCTCTATCGCGAAGTTGTACGCAGAGCGTGTTGTCCGTGGCGAGATTCCTGCATGCCGATGGGTGCGTCTGGCATGCCAGCGTCAGTTAAACGATCTCGCGAACGATTCCAGCATCTGGCGGTTCGATCGCGGCCGAGCGAGCCACATCTGCGCGTTCATTGAGAAGCTGCCGCACGTAAAAGGACGCTGGAAAACAAAAACGATCTCGCTGGAACCGTGGCAGTGTTTTCTGCTGACGACGATCTTCGGTTGGATTGACCAAGAAGGACATCGCCGCTTCCGAAAGGCACTGGTCGTCACACCCCGAAAGAACAGCAAGAGTACGTTGGCGGCAGGTGTCGGGCTCTATTTGCTCGCGATGGATGAAGAACCCGGAGCGGAAGTTTATAGCGCGGCCACGACTCGTGACCAAGCACGAATCTCCTGGGACATGGCCAAGCTGATGGTGCAGCGAACGCCCGGCCTGCGCGACCGCTACGGGCTTGAACCGCTGGCACACAGCATTGCCATTGAAAACGAAGGTGCGTTTTTTAAGCCACTCTCGCGCGACGCGGACTCCCTGGAGGGTCTGAACGTCCACGGCGCGATCATCGATGAGCTTCATGCGCATAAGACACGCGAGGTATTCGACGTCTTAGACGACGCCACGGGCTCACGCTTGCAGCCGCTGCTGTTCATCATCTCTACCGAAGGCGACAGCAACGAGGGAATCTTCCCCGAACAGGTTGATTACGCTCGCGCAGTACTGGAGGGACGGCACCAAGACGACACGTTCTTCGGAATTGTGTACACGATTGATTCCGAGGACAACTGGACCGAGCCCGAGTCTTGGCAGAAAGCCAACCCAAACATGGGCGTTTCCGTGTTTGAGAAAGATCTCGAAGTGCGTTGCAAGCAAGCGATCGCCAACGCAGATTCCCAAGCGTCCTTCCTGACCAAACGGTTGAACGTGCGCGTCGGAGCTGCGAGCGCCTACTTCAATATGTTGGCCTGGGATCAGTTGTGCAAAGATCCCAGGCTCAAAATCGAGGACTTCGCGAACCACCCCTGCATCATTACTCTGGATCTCGCTTCGAAACGGGATCTGACAGCGAAGATCACGGTGTTCCGCAATGGCCCCACCTACTTCGCCTTCGGCAAATACTACCTACCGGAGGACGCCATCGCGCCAGGGCTTCCGAACTATGATTTCTATCGCGGTTGGTTGAGCGATGGCTGGCTGAGCGTTACTCCGGGCAACATCACTGACTACGATTTCGTCGAGCGCGATGTACTGGCCGATGTCCGCCGCTTTCGGCCGCGTCATGTGGGCGTCGATCCCAACTACAACGCCGGACATCTCACAACGCGGCTTCAATCTGCGGGCGCCAAGATGATCGACGTCCCGCAGAATGTAACGAATTTCTCTGAGCCGATGAAGGAACTCGATGCGCTGATCATGTCTGGACGCCTCCGGCACAACGGTGACCCAGTACTTGCATGGGCCATCGGCAATGTTGTGGCCAAGAGAGACGCCAAGGAAAATGTATATCCTCGGAAGGCCCGCGATGAGAACAAGATCGATCCGGCTGTAGCACTTATCGGCAACATGAGTCTGTGGCTACGCACACCGGCCCGGGAATCGGCCTATGCCGGAGCGCAAACGGTCACAATTTAGCCCTCAGTAATTCATTTCGCGACTGCTCGCTGGTACTGTGAAAGTAACGCGTCGAAGCTCGCCGAAGTATCTTACGGCCTTCGGGTCGCGAAGAGAGCCATTGGCCATAATCTTAAGGTTTGGCACGATTTAGATATGCGCAAAGGTGGGAGACCGGCACGCCTGAAGTTATTCTCACAACTCGAAGCGGACTTGCGCCGGAATGTCATCGGCAAGCAAGGCGTTATTCTATGCCCACTATGCCTCCGGGAGTTCTGTCTTGATGCCGCCGAATGCGGATTGCTCACTGA
>CAYWSM010000283.1:0-2529 GCA_964460935.1 uncultured Terriglobales bacterium
CTGCTCGATCGACTGATAGTCGCCGATGTCCGCCAGCACAGCGTCGAAGATCGGCAGCTCGCACCGGTCAGCGCATACGGGAATGCCGGATTGCGCCATCAGAGCCGCAATTCCCATCGTTTTCAGCGACACGGTTTTGCCACCGGTGTTCGGACCGCTGATGATGAGCTGCCGGTTCTCGCGCGACAGTTCAACTGAGATCGGCACCACCTCGATATTCTTGGGCCGCAACGTGCGTACCAGCAATGGATGACGCGCTCTGTGTAGCAGCACCGCATCTGCGGAATCCGCGCCGGTGAACCTCGGCATGCAACCGTCGTACTCGCCGGCGAAGCGGGCCTTGGCGAATTGCAGTTCGAGCTCAGCGAGAATTTCGGCGGTAGCAGCGATGTCGGCAGCGTGCTCGCCGATGCGCCGCGTCATCTCGAGCAATATGCGGTAGATCTCCGCCTGCTCCTCTTCGATCAGTCGCACCAGTTCGTTGTTTTGCTCGATGGTCTCCAGAGGCTCGACGAATACGGTCTGCCCGCTGGAACTCATGCCGTGTACCACGCCCTGTACGCGGCGCTTCTGTTCCACCTTTACCGGGATCACGAAGCGTTCGCCGCGAATCGTCACCAGTTCATCCTGCAGCGTGTCGCCCTCGGAAAGCCGCCGCAGATAGCTTTGTAACGATTGCTGTATATGCCGGCGCTGCTTCTCCATCTCGCGCCGGATGCGGGCGAGTTCTGGCGAAGCATGGTCGTCGAGCGTGCCGTCGGGCGCAATCTTATTGCGGAAATTTCGCAGCAGGTCAGTAAAATCCGTGATGCCGCGAGAGAGCTCGGAGATCGCAGGCCACGGCGAACCTGAACCCTCAGCATGGGCCGGCGCGCGCATCTGTGATGGCGGATTCTTGGCGACGGTCATCCACTCGTCGGCGCGGTCGATCACCGCCAGCACATTGCGCAGTTCTTCGGTTTCGAGCGCGGCTCCCTGGATGCGAGCCTTGTCGAGCAGAGTGCGCACATCGGTCAAACCGGCAAACTCGAATCGCGCTCCTGCTTTCAGGAACTCGCGGATCTCCGCAGTCAGCCGATGCTGGCGCTCGATCCAGTCGCGATCAGCGGTTGGTTCCAGCGCTGCAACCCGAGCACGTCCGAGCGGCGACGAGGCATACCCGCGCACGACTTCCCGCAGTTGCTCGAACTCGAGCACGCGCGAAGACGCATGTTGCAGCGGGACTGGAGTGGAGAACGCAGTCACATCACCATTATCTCAGGACAGAGTAAATGCGTAACATTGCACAGCATCTGAAATTTGCTCACTTACTAACTTACCCACGTACTAATTCCAAATGGCAGTGACCCCCGTCACAGGTCTTCCCTAACCCGCATTTTCAGCGGTTTCGGCGTATGCAGCGGGTGTAAACTTTAAGCATGAACTTCCCTGTCACCCGCCTCCGCCGTCTGCGTCGCAACGAAGCCATGCGTAACCTGGTGCGCGAAACGCGGCTCACGCCCGACGCGTTCGTCTATCCGTTATTTGTATGTCCCGGTAAAGGTGTGCGCAAGGAAGTCCGCTCCATGCCCGGCGTGTTCAATCTCTCGGTGGACGAAGCCGTAAAGGAAGCGCGCGAGGTAAAGTCGCTCGGAATCCCGTCGATCATCCTCTTCGGCCTCCCCGAAACCAAAGACGAGCAGGCGACTGGCGCGTGGGCCGACGACGGCATCGTGCAGCGCGCAGCGCGGGCGATCAAAAGCGAAGTGCCCGGCCTGCTACTGATGGGCGACGTTTGCCTCTGCGAGTACATGTCGCACGGGCACTGCGGCATCGTGAAGAAAGTGGAGACCAACGGACATCGCTCCGTCGGCGCAGCCGCAGCGGCCGATGTTGCCGTTGACGAGTACGAAATCGTAAACGACGCCTCGCTCGCCATCCTCGCCAAAACCGCCGTGTCGCAGGCAAAGGCCGGCATGGATATCATTGCCCCCTCCGACATGATGGACGGCCGCATTGAAGCCATCCGCGATGCGCTCGATGCCGAAGGATTCTCGAACATCCCGATTCTCTCGTACGCGGCGAAGTACGCTTCGGGATTCTATGGACCTTTCCGCGAAGCCGCCGATTCGGCGCCTCAGTTTGGTGATCGCCGTTCGTACCAGATGGATCCGGCGAACTTCCGCGAAGCGATGCGCGAGATTGAACTCGACCTCGCCGAAGGCGCGGACTTGATCATGGTGAAACCCGCATTAGCTTACTTGGACGTGATTGCCGCTGCGCGCGACAGGTTCGATGTGCCGATCGCCGCTTATCAGGTTTCCGGCGAGTACGCGATGATCGAAGCCGCGGCGCGCAATAACTGGATCGACCGTGACCGCGTAATGATGGAATCGCTGATCTCGATCCGCCGTGCGGGCGCGAGCATCATCCTCACCTACTTTGCGAAGGATGCCTCAAAGCTGCTGAGCTAACGCGGCGTCGTGACTTCAAGCCTCTGGACCTTGTGGTCTGGAGGCTTTTCGTTTCTGCCCGTCCGTCGCTTCCACC
>CAYWSM010000284.1:0-2590 GCA_964460935.1 uncultured Terriglobales bacterium
CGCCTCCCCGTCCCACAAGCGACAAATTTGATAGGGATAGGTGCGGACGGCGATTATAAAAACGCAAGTTCCTTGAAAGCAAGCTAAGGCTGGGGTTCCGAATCTAATTCGGGAATACCCCGCCGTTCTTGGATGTCGGAACATTACAGCTTTGTTGCAGCCGGCAAGCCGTCTCAGAGATGGGCCTGCCAGGAGAATGTGAATGAGCGGAATCGGTCAGGATGCATTCCTAAACGGGAAAGTCGCGGTGGTGACAGGTGGCAGTCGCGGCATTGGAGCTGCCATAGCAAGAAATCTGGCGGGTCTTGGCGCGAATGTCGCCATCTGTGGCAGAAGCCAGCCCGACCTGGAAAAGACGGCGTCCACGATTCGCGCCAGAGGCGGCAAATGCGAGGGACGCGTTTGCGATATTACCGATCTCAGACAGATCGAAGAACTCGCGGGGGGAATCCATCACCAGTTGGGCGGCATTGACATCCTGGTAAACAACGCAGGAGTGGGAGGATTCGGCGGCCCCCTATACAAACTCGATCCGGATGAGTGGGAGCGGGTGATAAACACCAATCTGCGTGCTGTGTACTACTGTATTCGCTCGTTTGCGCCAATGATGATCGAGAAATCCGGCGGCGACATCATCAATATTTCTTCTATTGCGGGAAAGAACCCTCTGCCAAATGGCGCAGCCTATTCGGCATCGAAATGGGGCCTGAACGGACTTTCCTACTCGGTCGCCGAGGAACTGCGGCAATACAACATCCGCGTGACGGTCGTTTGCCCTGGATCGGTGCACACCGACCTGAGCCCGCACGAAGGCAAGAACCCGGACCGTATGCTGCAAGCCGACGATGTGGCCCATGTGGTCGAGATGCTGGTAACCCAGCAGCCGCGGTCGTTTGTGAGCGAGGTGGTAATCAGGCCGACTCAGAAACCATGAAGAAATCGGGATCGGAAAGGCTCGGTTGCAAGTCGTTTTCTGGCGAGGAACATCTAATAATCAATCATGTTTCTTACACGCTGGCTCGATAACTTCCGTTCCCTGAAGCGTCCTGAGTACCGGACAGCATGGGCAATTGCGCTCGCGGCCGATGCCCTTCAGATTACCGTGTTTCCTTTGTTTGCCGAAGGAGGCGCATCGCCTGCTGACACGGCCCTCGACCTGGTGGTGGGACTCCTGCTTACGAAGCTCCTCGGATGGCACTGGGCGTTTCTTCCGTCCTTTGGCGCAGAGCTGATTCCGGGACTTGATCTGTTTCCTACATGGACGGCAGCGGTCTGGTTCGTCACTCGCGGCGAAAATCCAGGCACAGAACCCGAAATCCTGGCGCCGGGACCGGCCCCATCCGCGCGCTAGGCTTTTGCCAAATGGGCTAATACCCGTGCCAGTCCTTCTCTGAACGTCGGCTCTTGCGTCATCAGACTCAGGATGATGTATCCATCCTGGTGGAAATCGAAGAAGTGCCCGGGATGGACTAGTACTCCACGATCGCGCAGCAACGCGATGGCGAGTTCCTCGTCCGTCTGCACGACAGGCACGCGTAGCGTCGCATACCAACCTCCTTCGACATCCAGTCGCGAACAGAGTTTCTGGCCAGCTAGTTGGCTGTCCAGTTCTTCGAGATTCTTGCGCAGCCTTGCTGTGAGCTGCTGCTGAAAAGCAGCTCTCGTCCCGAGTAGTTGCGGGATCGCGAGCTGGATCGGTGCATTCATTGACAAGTAGGTATCGGCGATCACTTCGAGCCGGTCGAGGGCCGTTTCTGCCAATTTCTTTGGCCCCGTCGTAGCGATCCATGCCACTTTCATCTGGGGCAGACCGGCAATCTTGGACAGTCCACTGAGCGTGAACGTCAGCGCATCACTATTAGCAGCGAACGTCTCATATTTCTGGCTCGACAGATTGAAGTCGAAGAAGACTTCGTCCAGCACCAGCGCGAGTTGATGATTCCGGCAGATGCGGTTCAATTCCTTGCGCTCATCCTCCTTCACATATGAGCCGGTCGGGTTGTTCGGATTCACCAGAATGATGCCCCGAGTGCGATCCGTGATCCCCTTCAAGAGCGAATGAAAATCGATCTGCCAACCGTGGTCGTATACCAGTTCGTAAGGCTTTAGCCGGACGTCCTGGATGTCGGCAAGAAATTCAAACAGCGGATAGCTCGGGCTCGGAATCAGGACTTCGTCCTCGGGATCGCACAAAAGGCGAAACACAAAGGAATACGCTTCACTCGTGCTGGTGGTCAGAATGAGCTGGTCAGGGCTGAGTGCCGCTCCCAGATCGCGATAGTAGCGTGCGACTGCCTCCCGCGCCGGCAGCAGCCCTCGCGGTTGCGGGTCATAAACAGCAGCCTCTGGGCTTGTGAGCGCTTCGGAAAAGAGACATGGATCGATGGAAAGACCGACCCGGGTGGGATTCGACGCAGTCAGATCTAATATTTCCCGTGCTGCGTGCTGCTGTTCTTCAAGCGCCTGGGTAAAGAGGTTTTTCGTGAGATTCCAGGCAGTGCGACGAGCAAACATGGCCATGATGTTACAGGAGGCGTGCGTCAGACCAAAAACCCTGCCCACATCATGTATATCGTGGTACGATACATAC
>CAYWSM010000285.1:0-8629 GCA_964460935.1 uncultured Terriglobales bacterium
GACCCGTTTGCCCTCAGGATGAAGAGACGACCCTTGTCCGCTTCGCGCGTTCCACCTCCAGAATAGCTCAGGTAATGAGAAACCGAGTTCTTCGGCTCGTACAAGAAGGAATTCTGGTTGTAGACAGCGCCCACAACGCCAACCGTTGAAGGCTTCGCGGGAACAATAAACCGATCGCCATCCTCCAGCATGATCGCCGGAACCGCGGAGATGTCGTTATCGTCTGGTTTTATGTCCAGTACAATACGACCTGTTACCTGTACGGTTTTCATCCTCTCGATTGTGGCGCGTTCATACTGAAGCTCCTCTTGTCCCGCAAGCTTCTCATCAGGGGTTAATTCATTCGAGACAAGTCGCGCCCGCGTCGTCAAATCCTGCTCCATGGTATCGACGAGCCGATCCATTTCTTTCTGCTGTTGCTCCCTAGTGGATTCGCGCCGAAATTCGGAAGCATACAGATAGGCAGATGGAGTCAGCCCTCCTGCACGAGCAACCAAGTCACGTAAGGTTTCTCCGGGACGAACGCGGTATACACCGGCGGCGCCAACCTCTCCTTCAACCCATACCATCTTCGTGCGCTTATCTTGCGGAACCCTGAGATCCTGCTGGGAAAAAATAGTGATTACATCACCCGGTTGCAGCTCAAGATTGTCCTTCGAATTATGATCTGCCAGCGCCTTTCCCGGAGAAAATGTAATCAACTCCGAAGTCAAGTCATCGTGATTTAAACGCTGGATAACCGCATAATCCCAATTGATATCAGCCGGAAGTCTTTTTACTATAACAGGACTCAAATCGATGGGCCCATCGCTCCACTGTCTCTGCCGCCTAATAAACTCTTTTTTCTTTCTATATTCCTCTTGGATCTGCGGATCTGGCGGAAGTGTGTCAGTCGTATTGGTGGCCCGATTATCAGGAGTTCTGTTCTGTACATTCGATTGGTAGTCCCGTGATCTGTAATCCGAAGAGGACCTGTTGTCGGATTGACGATAATCTGAACGAGACTGATCGTTCGAACGATAAGAAGACTGTTCATCCATGGTCCGACTGTCTTGATCCTGATCCGGCTGATCAGGGTTCAACCAACCTAACTCATCGCGAGAAAGGAGACTTTGTTTCATCCAGTAGTCGCGTGTGATCAATGCGTCTTTGGAGGGAATCAAGTCCCCAATGCGCATGCCCGAATGAAATGCATACCGTCCCGGGACCGCCACATTACCTCTTAGAGTTACGGAACCTTCTACGCGAGGTGAAATTGGAAAGACGTGCACGATGTCGCCATCGTGCAGCACCTGAGCCAGTCCGGCATCATCAAGTTTTAACTCTTCGACGGAGCGGGACGAACGACCGTCTATCCTCTCGACCATGATCCTGGTTCCGTCGGCTGTCGAGCTGAGTCCACCTGCGTTGTCAATTTGCTCACGTATGGACGTGTTGTCACTGATTTCGAAAATCCCTGGCAAGTTGACGCTGCCGATCACGGCCACTTGCTTCCCAACCGGCGGGACATAGATCACGTCTCCGGCGAGGAGAACAGTATCATTTGTCTTATCGCCCTTTGTCAGAAGATCGTAGACATCAAGTTCGCTGATCAAACGGTTTTGCCGTTTGAGTTGAATGTGACGCAAGGAACCACTTGCACTCGGTCCACCACATGCGAACAGCGCAGTCATGATAGTGCTGAGAGAACTGACGGTGTAGGTGCCGGGCCAACGCGCCTGACCGGCAACGATGATCTGAATCGAACGCAGTTGTCCAAGGGTTACGGCAAGATCGAAATTCTTGAAAACTCGGCCAATGGCTTCCTTCAACCGTGCAGTGATCTGATCATAACGTACTCCGGCAACGCTAACTGTTCCTACTCGTGGCACAAATATATTACCGTCGCGATCCACCGTGATACGTGCGCTGAAGTCGATTTGCCCTGACGCTCGAATCAGTAGTTCATCGTCTGGACCAATTATGTAATCCCCGGGTGGAGGGCCGCTATCGATCGGCGAAAACGTATTTGGATAGTTGGAAAACAGGTTATGTCCATAAAGTGGCAATCTCTGCCCTGTAGTGGTGAAGACGAATTTTTGAAATTCAGTCTTCTCTTCGGGCTTTACCTGAGGACAGAACGGACCCGGACAAAGGAGCTGATACGGGTTTTGACTTGGCTGCTGCTGGATCTGCGATCTGTTTGCCTGGGCTCGCTGCAACGCGGTACGAATGTCTTGGTCCATCAACCCTTGCGTTGAACGACCAGGCAATTGCTGCATTGCGCCTGGACTGGACTGTTGACCGGTCTGGAAATAAAAATCGTCACCAGTATCGATTGAATTCGAATCAGACGGGAACGTTTGCGATTGACAATCCCCAGTGTCGCATGAAGATTCCTGCGCAAGAGCTAGGGGGGAACATAGCAAGAATATGAGGGATAATAGAAAAGTAAGATGTCGTCTCATCTGTAGTCTTAATTACTACACCTACATCCTCAATTAATGTGGATGCGAACTCGCTTTCCAGCTCTTTGGCCAATATGTTACTTGCACCGAGGTCGTCACATTCGACTGTAGGCCGGGTGAAAGAACAGGAGCTTTCCATCGATCATACTGGAGTAAGCTGTCGATTTCCCACTCCGGCTTGACTCTGATTATTCCTCTGACGCTAAAGCTATTGAAAGTCTCACCGTCCGGCACAAAATCCTTCGCAATCTTCTGGTTTCGGTATTCAAACTGGATTTTGCTGACCGGACTCAGCCAGTAACGGCTGAATACTTGGAAGCCCTTCGCCTCACGTCCAATCCAGCTACCCATTAAAAATGTTTTGTTTAAATAAACATCATGATAGCGACTCTCCCAGTAAAAGAACCTGCCGTTCTGGCTCGTTGTGATGGCTGGATCAGTACTTGCAGCTTCGACCCGTAAGTCAAGCTTTGGCACTCCTGGGAGGTGCGATAAGTAGAACCCAGGCTCAATTGCAGCCCGGCGGGGTGCATCAATTGGCGAAACATCGTCGTGCACGAGAGAATCGGCATAGATCGTAAGCCATTTTCGCAGACCAGGAACTCGGTAAGAGAAGTCAAACTGCCCATGTCTTACACCGGGGCTATTACGCTGGTTCGACCCTGGATTTGTACTACTCGTCGTACTTGTCAGACTGCTCCAGAAAGTTCCCAGCGTCAACGGCGTCAATCCTTGGCCTGCGAACACAGCGGTTCGCGTAAAACCAAACTCAAGATTCTCCGTCGGCTTGAAGCTTATCTTTTCGCCGTGCATGTAAGGATTGGGTGGGTATTGATGACCTGAAAGCTTTCCGAAGAAAAAATCATACCGAAAAGGACCTGTGAGCTTCGACAGGCCAGGAATTCTCAGAGGTATTGTGCGATTCACCTGAACCATATAGACCGGCTCGGCGTTATCGCTGAAAATCATCGCTCCACCGTAATCCGGCCCCCACCACAAACTCTGTTTTCCAACTGATATGTTGTGCCCCGCCAATGTCATCGATGCGTAAGTATCTAGCAATCGAAACTGATCAGTCTTCATAAACGGTGTAGCTGGCAGCAGAGGGTTACCGTCTGCCGTTGCGATCGCTTGTCGTGCCGACAATGGATAGGCAGGCGCACCAGGAGCGTGTTGATACTCTCCGCGAACAAAGAATCCAAAACGTCCAGTTTCGGCTCTAGCAATGAATCCCGTTACGTTGTTGAATCCTCCCTGATAGGGACGTCCAAAATCATTGATTAAGCTTTGCCCAAAGTGATAACTATCTGCCAGCGGCTGCCCAGTTATATACATGAATCGCGAATAAAGTCTTTCGATTCTTATCGCACGATTATCAGTATCTGGTCCAAAACCGACTTCAAAAGCAAACTCTGTTTGCAGAGCATTAAGGTCGGCCTTTACGTCAGGTGCAACCGTCTCCATATTCGAAATCCGGTCCTCTGCTTCAGCCAGCATCTGCGCTACAGCGGTCCGCGTATAGGGTTGCAGCCCAAGGTATCCATACCGAATCAACCCGGCCGACATCAAGCGTTGCAGAACGGGATACACCCAACTGTCCAGCGGAATATATGTTGTTCCCGCGTTGTCTATATTCCATGTCGGGTGTGGCTTTATAAAAAGACCATAAGAATCACGATCAATCGAAGCATCGTGTCGTACTCGGTAAACGTTCTTACCAATCAGGTATCCCGCTACACTGCCGACAAATACATCGGAAGGCCAATGTTTCTGTCCGGAAATTCGAGACAGGCTGATTGCTGTCGCCCCACCGTATGCAAGAGTCTTGGAGAGCCAACCCGGATACTCGCTGGCAATCACCGAGGCAAAGCTCCACGCGACCGTCGTGTGAGCCGAGTAAAACGAGCCGCCAACCGGACGGAAAAAGTGTCCCTTGCCGTCTCCTTCCAATGGCCGGTTTCTTTCGAAAGCATACTTGAGCACCGTATTGATCGCAAAAGCATCGATACCGGCCTCACCGGCGAGAAGAGCCGTTTCTTGTTGCCGAAGATCACCATGTCGATGACCTAACAGGTACATACCAGCCACCACGCCGCCGTACGCACCCAATCCAAAGTTAGCCACATTGTCGCTAAGATTTACATGGCCGCCTCGGGACATCTCGTGACCAGCAGTGCGATCGGTCATAATCAGACCGGTTGTGATCCCTCCTATCGGAACCAGCCACTCCATATCATTTGGCTTCATCCGAACAGGACTGGACCACAGCCGCGCTTGATCTTCGGCCAAATGGCGCAAGAACACCTTAGGATTTCGGCTATCTTCGAATGTATCGTGCACCTTCAACGAAGAACTGTCGATTGGTTCCGTTTGAGCATAAATCGGAATACCTATCGACATTACAGCCAATATGCTGCAAATGAAGCGTACCGATTTTGCGAATAATGCCCAATCAGAACCTGCTCTGAACATGCCTTTGGTTCGGGACCTAAGCACTGAACGCCCTGTCTGGCATGATCCGAGTTGATTGACTGAAGAACCGGATGGGGAGCGCAATCCGAACCAAAGTGCCGCGCTGTAGTAGTTGTCCGCCCGTTTCGGAGCCCAAGCTCATGTATCCTCTACATACCAATGACTTACCGTCATTGCTTAAGTCATCTACATGCCAAAAGGCAGCCTGAGTTGCCCGCTTTTGAGTTGCTCTAATAATCTCTCCAAGGCAAAACGGACAATAACGGATTTAGAAACTCGGCGTTCGCGTGAAATAACAGCGAGCTCTTGAGCTTGCTCGTCACTGAAATACATCGTGAAGGGAACACCCTTCCGCAGTGATCCGGAATCCGACTTTGTCGGCATAGATTCTCGCTTTTCTCAGTAAGAGGCTGGGACCGGTAGATACAGCTCCGCCCTCTCGGTCCCATTCAAAAAATGGTTGAAATTGTTGCAGGTCATAAACTTACGCTGTGGAAAACAATTCGACAGAGAGCGGCTGCATCACTGCCATCAGGCGGTTTACTGGTGAAGGCCGTTGATGTCTACAACACGGCCCCTCATAAGTTCGTTACGAAGTGAACCTATTTACCTGTATTTACATGTGGACGAACACAAAGTCCATACATTTTTGTGAAAATAGGATGTTTTTTGCCGAGCTAAAAAGTGAAAACACCTATCAGAACATCTTGTGTGCAAAAAAGAGGACGCAGTTGCTTCTTAGCACTAGCGTAAATTTAACTTCTTCCAAAATACTCCCGCTCTATTCGCATCCTGGTATGCACAGAAACGGAAAATAATGTCATCCCGTTCGTGGCGTTGTAATCCGGTGCATGTAACAGTCGGCATCATTATCCTGAATTCCGTAATTAGCTGCTCACTAACATCACGGCAACCTTCTTTTCTGGACAGCATCTCTCTCCCGCATGGGCCAGAAGGTTTTCGCTTATGGGATCTTTATCGTACTTAGTCTGTTGTTGATCAGTTGTGGTGGAAAGCAAAATCAGGACGCCTTTTGGCAATTATCTGATCTCGGTCAAGTCAAACTAACCAGTTCACAACCTAAGAAGCGGGTTATAGTGGCCATTTTGCCAGCTTACAACTCGCGGGTACTTGGCAATACTCAGTCCATGCCATTCTGGAATTTTTTAGAAGAAGACTTTGTGGCAGTTCCTGTAAACGCCGTGTCCGATATGCGTGTAATATTTCGACGTGAGTCCTTGGATCGAATGCGCGATGCAAACTGGTCGTTATTCGGAGAATCAGGAGAGGACGACGCACAAAGCTTAGCTGTCGCAAAAACAATTTCCAACAATCTAGATCTCAAAACACCGTTCGCTTCCGCACCTAACATTATACCCTTTAACCAATTTGATACAGATCTAACTCATAATCAGTTGCCGCCTCTGGCACTGATAATCCCGGGAATAATTCAGAACTGGCAGTTCTGTCCTGGCTCAAGCAATTGTTCTGTAGAAGAGCAGGAAGAAGCGGTAGACGATTTTCTAAGGAATAATTTTGCAAAATTAGTCCTTGACCCAAGTTTTCTGAGCGATAACTTTCTGCTAATCACTTCAGGAACATCGACTATCATTGTCAGCGATGAAACAAAAAAGAGAGTGAGTTCCACTGCTGGTATCGAGGATTTGCCTGTTTCTGGAGCACTTATTAATATAAGCAGTCAAAGGATAATGGATACAGGTGCAGATAGCACCGACGACTTGCAATCATCATTGCATCTCAGACTACCGCGTTCAAATCCGAATGGAAACTCTTACGATGCACGTTTAGGCATTTCAACTTCACCCCAAAGCATTCCATCCCAGAATGTGGATTGGGCAGCACCCGGTCCAATCGGAGCAACTATCCCAAATGTTGCTATCTTTACGAATACCACAGTCAAGTCCCTCAATAAAATCCGGTTCGCGGACCAGTACAGCGGAGCAGATTTTTGCGAAAAAGTAAACGCAGCCGCTGCCAATTTGCCCTTAGCAGGTGGAACTATCGATGCTCATGGACTGGAAGGCGCTCAAACGTGCTTGACCAATCCTTTTCATGGGATCAAATCTCCTTTTACACTTGTCCTCCCCGCCGGCACAATCACAACTTCCGTCACTTGGTCACCGAACAGTCGCGTAGATATCGAATGCCTGTCAGCCGCACGTCAGCAACAGCACGATACTTCAAACCCCTGCAGGCTGCTCAAGTCACCTTCTTTGAATGGTGCCGTAATCGAAATTCTCAGTGTCAACGATGCAGACGGATCCACAATTCGAGGACTAACCGTCGATAGCTCCCAGGGAGCTAGCGGAGACGGAATTCACGTGGACGCTATGCACATAAAGATAGTGGATACAACAGTTGAGAACCAGGCAAATGATGGCATTGTTTGGGGGAAGGGGGACGGTCCCTCAACACACAACAATGCTGAGTACGGAATGCTAGAGAGTGTGAATTCTTCCTATAACGGGCGCTTCGGAATTTATATAAAAGGTGACCAAATCAAACTAAGCGATCTTCCGAACGCGACCGGCATCTACAACTCACAGTTTGCTTCAAATGCTTCTGACGGTATTCGGCTGGATGATTCCACTAATGTGAACATCTATAACTCGACAGCCGAAGCTAACAAAAGAATCGGTTTGCACATTATGGGAAATGCTGCTCGATGGTTGGTAATTGGAGGGGACTACAACGAATCGAATATCGCTGGTAACTGCAGAATCGAGAATGGAAATTTCACTTCAATTTTTGGCGGGTCCTTCCTCCAAGCCGACTGCTCCAATGTTGCACCGTTCGTCACTGATATGAGTACCGGCGAACCCACCTTCTTTGTTCACCATGGCAACGTTTGGAGTGGCATCACCGGGAATACAGGTCCCCGTGGTCGCTATGAGTTTGGTGTCGTCAACGCAATTCCAGTTCCGTTATCCGTTTCCCCTGACAGCGGTAACGTTAATGGGCACCAATTCGTAATCTCAGATGGCGGGGCCACTGGAATGCTATTTGGAGTTAATGGTACTGTTCCGTATATTCAGGCACGCACTCTGGACAGTTCTCATACCTCCCGTAGTCTTCAGTTGAACCCGCTGGGGGGCCAGATCCTGCTGGGAGCTAACGCTATTGTCGATTCAGACGGTAATGGCACATTTTTAGGTGGTATCAATGTCGGCGGCAAGGGCGGAATCAGCAATGCTGGGCCAATTATAGGAGCAACAACCATCAATGCTAGTGGGACCGCTACATTGGGCGGAATCTCTACGGGTGGAAGCCCTCTGCCGAATCATACGGTCTGCTGGAAGACATCAACAACATTGGGATACTGCTCAAGCCAACCCGATGCGACAGGTGCCTGTTCATGTAAGTAAGTATCCTCCGGCAGGCTCACGTTCAGGAATTTTCGCGATGGATTCCAGTAACTATAAAACTTTGACTGCCTACCCGGCAGAACTCGAGGTCTCCCTGTTAGAAAGACGTAAATACGTTCACGGCGTAACGTCGCATGAGTCAACCACTCTTTTCCTATCTTGCTTACAGATTCTTGCCTACTCCCTTGCCCCCTCAAAGTGTGCTTCTATCTCTTCCAAGGTTTTACCTTTCGTTTCTGGCAGGAAGAAGACGGCTGCAATGAAGTACACCACCGTACATGCGGCGAATGCAAAAAACATCACGCCGTACCCGTACTTTCCCAC
>CAYWSM010000286.1:0-6435 GCA_964460935.1 uncultured Terriglobales bacterium
CATGCCACTTGAGCAGTACGCGTTTCTGCCTGAGGCTTATTCCTTCACCGCGATCTGCAAGGCCTTCATCTTCCGATAAAGATGGCTGCGCTCCAACCCGAGGACTTCGGCGGTGCGGGAAATGTTGCCGTGGTTCTCGTCAAGCTTTTTCAGGATGTAGTCGCGCTCGTATGCCTGCCGCGCCTGCTGCAAGGAAGTGAACTCGGCGCCCGAGCGACGGCTACCATCGCGGTAAACCAGCGGTGGCAGGTGCTTGCGGTCCAGTCTGGTAACGGTCGGATTCATGATGACAATGCGCTCAATCACGTTGCGTAATTCGCGGACGTTACCGGGCCACACGTAGCGGGAGAGGACATCCAGCGCGTCGTCAGATATTTCCTTCGGATAACGGCTGTACTGGGCTGAGAACTCTTTCAGGAAGTGTCGCGCCAGCAGCGGAATGTCTTCTTTCCGCTCGCGGAGCGGCGGGACGAAGAAGGGAACCACGTTCAAGCGGTAGAAGAGGTCTTCACGGAAGTTGCCCCGGGAAATCTCTTCTTCCAGATCGTGATTCGTGGCGGCGATTACCCGGGCATCGACAGTCAGCGCTTCATCGCCGCCGACGGGAGCAAATCGCTGTTCGTCGAGAGTGCGCAGGACCTTTGACTGGGTCTTCAGGCTCATATCACCCACTTCGTCGAGGAAAAGCGTTCCTTCATCCGCCTTCTGGAACTTGCCTATCTTTTCCGTTACAGCCCCGGGGAAGGATCCCTTGCAGTGTCCGAAGAGTTCGCTTTCGATCAGGTCTTCAGGAATGGCAGCGCAGTTTACCTCGACGAAGGCAGAGTCTTTGCGGAGGCTCTCGGCGTGAATGGCTCGCGCTACCAATTCTTTTCCTGTGCCTGATTCGCCGTACACGAGCACGCGGCCGTTGGTCGGAGCCATGAGCCCGATCTGCTGGCGCAAGGCCTTCATCGGCACCGAGTCGCCGACGATCACGGTTGCTGGCAAGGTCCGCTTCAGGTCACGATTTTCGCTACGCAGACGGCGCGTTTCTAACGCGTTCTTTACAACAATCAGTGTCTTGTCGAGAGACAACGGCTTTTCGAGAAAATCGAAGGCGCCCAATTTTGTCGCGCGGACGGCGGTTTCGATGGTGCCATGTCCCGAGATCATCACCACCTCGGGGCCGTCTTCCATATCTTTGATCCGCTGTAGCGTCTCGAGCCCGTCGATCCCTGGCAGCCAGATGTCGAGAAGCACGACATCAAACGGGCGTTTCTCCACCAGATCGAGGCAGGCTTCTCCGCTCTCGGCGCACGCCGGTTTGTAGCCTTCGTCCTCGAGCACGCCTTTCAGCGATTCGAGAATCCCAGCTTCGTCGTCAACGATCAGGATGTTATGCATGCGCAGCCGACTCTACCGTTTCCGTTGCCACCGGCAGTTCCACGATGAACTTCGTGCCCACCGGTTTGTTTTCCTCCACGCGAATGGAGCCATGATGATCTTCCACGATCCGGCTCACAATTGCCAAGCCCAGTCCTGTTCCGCGCTGCTTGGTCGAGAAGTAGGGAAGAAACAGCTTTTCTTTATTTTCGGCAGTGATCCCGTGACCGGTGTCGGCAATCACCAGTTCCACCATGTCACGCGTGCTTAAGACGGAGGTCGTGATCTGGATCTCGCGCAGCATGGAGTCGCGCATCGCTTCCGCGGCGTTGTCCACCAGGTTTGCGACTGCGCGTTTCATCGCCTCTGCATCGGCCATCACCCTGGGCAACTCCGGTGATAAATATGTATGAACTATGGTTCCGTCTAGCCGTCCTTCGAACATGGATAGAGCATTCTTCACGATGCTATTAATGTCCGTCGGCTTCACCTGTGCGGCAGGGAAACGCGCCATGGTGGAAAACTCATCGACGAGTGTGCGAACGGTTTCGACGGCTCCGGCGATGGTTTCCGCGCATCCGTGAATCACCGCCAGCGAGGCGTCGTCGGGCGCAACGCCGCGCTCGAGGTGACGCTTGATCCGTTGTGCAGAAAGCGCAATTGGCGTCAACGGATTCTTGATTTCATGGGCGACACGGCGCGCGACCTCACGCCAGGCGGCCTGCTTCTGCGCGTTCAGCAGGTCGGTGAGATCTTCAAACACGACAACGTATCCAAGCCGCTGGTTATCGTGTTTAAGCGATGCCACGGTCGCGGCGAGATTGAAGGTTCGTCCACCGGTCGCGACTTCCAACTGGCTGGTGGTGCTGCCCATGCGATCCGATTTGCGCAGCATGTGCGCAAGATCGTCGATTACGTCCTGAGGAAACACATCGCGCAGATGCGCACCTTTCAGTATCTCCGCTGTGTTGTTGCCTTCCGGACGGAAGAGGCGCTGTAGAGCCTGATTGACATGCGTCACCCGCATGGTCGCATCGAGCGACAGCACACCGGTCGGAATGTTCTCCAGGATGGTCTCAATCTGCCGACGACGCTGTTCGAGTTGGGCATTCGCGTCTGCCAGTTCGCGGCTCGAACTCTCCAGTTGCTGGCGATTACTTCTTAATTCCTCCGCCATGCGGTTGAACGAGGACACGAGTTCGCCTAGTTCGTCGGTCGCCGGGACATTGACTCGGTAGTCGAGATTGCCCTTCGAGAGTTCTTGTGTCGCTTCGGCCAGTGCGACCACGGGCATGGTCACAAACTTCGACATAAACACGGCAAACCATGTGGCTGCGAACAAGACCACGGCCGTAAGCAGCAACAGAAGCAGCATGTACGTGCGCCGGACCATCTTGCGCTGAGCAGCCAGTTCGAAGTAATTCCGCTGGCTGTCTTCCATCTGGTGAATGGCCTGGGTGAACGTACCCGGCATTGGCATCGCCACAACGATCAGGCCACGTGGACCAACCTCCTGCCATCCGACGAGATATTGCTGTCCGTTGAGGTCGATGGAGGTCGGAAGGTTCAGGCGTCCCTGCGAGACGCGTAGTTTCTCGCTGACTACGGCCCACGTCGTAGGAATCTGGAAGCTGGCTTCGAGGTCGCCATCCATCAACGCCAAGGCAAAGCCACCTTGCAACGGCGCCTCGCGGCGGCGGAAGACGTCCATCATGGGGCCGAACTTGCCGGTCTGAAACGACTGTTCGGTGGACGGCGCCAGTGCGATGGAAACGGCTTCAGCACGAGCATTTTCCAGCGTGTAAGACGCCAGCGTGGTGGATACGGCCGCCGTATCCCGCCTGACCTCCTCTACTGGCGTAGAGAACCATTTGTCGATTGACCGGTTCATGAGCCCATAGGCAAACAGGAAGAGAAAGAGAACCGGTCCGAACGAAAGCACCATGGCGCCCAGCACCAGCTTGGTGCGGAACTTCGAGCCCATCTTCCCGGTGCGGCGCTCCGCGAACAGCTTCAGGAGGATGCGCGCGATCATCAGGCACAAAACCAAAAGCAGCAGGAAGACGAGGGCCGAGAGCGCGGCGAAAACGAGCGTCTGGCTGCTCGAATCGGGCCGCAAGAACGTGAGGTTGAATGCCTGTTGCGAGAACAAAATGGTGAGCGCAACGAACGCAGGAATGGCAAGTAGCGTCACCAAGGTCCGGCGTTTTAAACGTCGATTCGAGTTGGCGGATTCAGCCGTCAAGGAGTGGTCGCGCCCCAGACATTCTGGCGGGGAGGTCTTCTGATTATAGACACCTCTCCTCTGAAAAGTTGCTTGGAATCAGCCTCTTTCGGGCCGCACGGGTCCACTTGCCGCCCCTTCCCAGGGGCGATAGCATGGAGTGTTTGCATTCATGCACGGAGGCTTTCTATGGCGACCGAAGCGGTCCAAGTCGGCACTATTCATAAGAACCTAATCGATGGCGAGTGGGTTGAATCCCGTACCGGCAAGACGTTCGAAAACCTTAATCCTGCCGACACCCGTGAGGTCGTCGGGGTGTTTCAGCGTTCCGGGAAAGAAGATGTTGATGCGGCCGTCGCGGCGGCAAAGCGCGCGTTCGAAAAGTGGCGATTGGTTCCCGCGCCTCGCCGGGCTGAAATGCTTTACGCAGCCTCCCGGATTCTCGAGCAGCGGAAGGAAGCGTATGCCCGCGACATGACGCGCGAGATGGGCAAGGTCATCAAGGAAACGCGCGGAGATGTTCAGGAAGCGATTGACTGTGGCTATTACAACGCCGGCGAGGGCCGCCGCATGTTCGGCCACACTACGCCGTCGGAACTCCCCAACAAGTTCGCGATGTGCGTGAAACAACCCCTTGGAGTCGTCGGCATGATTACTCCCTGGAATTTCCCGATGGCGATTCCGTCGTGGAAGCTGTTCCCGGCACTGGTTGCGGGGAACACTTGCGTCATCAAGCCCGCGCAGGACACGCCGCTCTCCACTTTCAACTTTGTCCAGGCGCTTCGAGATGCGGGCATTCCCAACGGTGTGGTCAATGTGGTTTCAGGATTCGGTTCGGAGGTCGGCACGCCGCTAACGCAGCATCCGGATGTCCGGGCGGTGTCGCTGACCGGATCGACGGCCGTCGGCCGCATTGTTGGACAGGAGTGCGCAAAAACGTTCAAACGTTGCTCGCTCGAACTTGGCGGCAAGAACCCGATGATCGTGCTGGACGACGCGAATCTCGATCTCGCGCTCGATGGTGCGCTCTGGGGAGCATTCGGGACGACCGGGCAGCGTTGCACTGCAACCAGTCGCATCATCGTGCAAAAGGGTGTTTACAAGAAGTTTGTGGACGAACTCGTACGGCGCGCCAAACTGCTGAAGATCGGCAATGGACTCGATGAATCCGTTGATATGGGGCCGGCGATCAATGAGTCACAGTTGAAGACAGATCTCGAATATATCGAGATTGGAAAGAAGGAAGGCGCGAAGCTGCTTACCGGCGGCAATCGCCTGACCGACGGCCCATACAGGCACGGATGGTTCTTGGAGCCGACGGTGTTTGCCGACGTCGATCACAGCATGCGCATCGCGCAGGAAGAGATTTTCGGGCCGGTGGTGTCGATTATCCCCTGCAACGACATGATGGATGCCATCCGCATCGCCAATGGCATCAAGTACGGTCTGTCGTCGGCGATTTACACCAAGGACGTTAATCGTGCGTTTGCGGCGATGCGCGACCTGGAAGCCGGAATTACATACATCAACGCTCCAACGATCGGCGCTGAAGTTCACCTCCCGTTCGGCGGCGTGAAGGAAACCGGCAATGGACACCGCGAAGGCGGCATCGGCGCGCTAGACTTCTTCACCGAATGGAAGGCCGTGTACGTCGATTATTCTGACAAGCTGCAGAAGGCGCAGATCGATCGGCCAGAGTAAGCGTTAACCCTCTCGTTCGGGCAGGCGTTCGCGCCTGCCCTTTTCATTTCCGCAATCCGAGATTCGCGACTCACGCTGCTGTTTCTCTTTTGGGAAATTTGCCGCTGATTTTCACGAGCCACCCGTGAATTCGGTGAAAGCCGTTTTGCGGAAGAAACATAAAGGGGCACTCGCCAGGAATTACCTGCATTCCCCGTTCGCGGCAATACGCGATGGCCTCGGGACTCACGGCGCCGCCTCTATCTCCAGCGCGGTACATCCATACTCGCTGTACACCGGCTTCGGCGCAGTCGTGAACTACGGTGTCGGTCACGGCAGGAGGGGTCATCAGGAGAACGGTATCCACGGGAGGCTGGACGTCTTGTACGTGGGCGAAGCACTTCTGCCCCTGAATTTCCGTGGCTTTCGGATTCACCGGAACAACGCCGTACCCACGCCGGCGAAGCTCCTTGAAAAGCATGATGCTGAAGTCTTTTTTATTCCGCGAGACGCCCACCATGGCGATTCGCTTCTGCCGCAAAAAGTCTTCAATGGTGTTTAACGAAACGTCCGGCTTGGGCATGACTATCCTCCGTAGTCGATGCATACCAGAAGCCGTGCGAAAAATCAGTGATGATGCCGCATCTCGGTTAAACGGAAATTGTTTACCGCGGTTGCGAACCTCGGGACGGGATTACTCCTCGTGGTAGCGAAGGAGGCGGCGGCGGGGGAGTGTTGCTCTGCTGTGCCGGCGGTAACTGCTCATTCACCTTTGGGGTGCGTGGAAGTTGTAAAACGGGCGTTGGATAGGAAGTGCTAGGCCTCGATACCAGTTGCTGGGGTTGGATGAACGTCGGTGACGGAGGAACATAAAACGACGGCGGTGTCTGTGTCTGTGCTGTCACCGGGGTAGGAACTGCCAGACATAACCCGCCGATGAAAAGGACTAATGCAAATGGAAACCTTCTCATAAAGAACCTCGCAATCTCTGGGATAAGGTTCGTTTGACCGGGTTCGATGCACCAAATTTACACCTGAATGCTACCTTCCGCTATCGACAACGATCCCTGGTGTTTTGTGCCAAGAATACGGATTTGCTTACATCACGCCCTCGCCGCCTATGCGTCACAGCGCAACCTCGCCAGCAGAGCTAAGTTCTGCTGTTA
>CAYWSM010000287.1:0-6377 GCA_964460935.1 uncultured Terriglobales bacterium
AGAAGTGATGGGAGTCCTACAAAAAGAGTGAGCCGGGACGAACGAGACATAAATTGTGGAATCCGCCTAAATTCAGGCTGATCCTACCATGAACAAAGATGCTGAAAAGTAATCAACAGTTCATTGCACCTGCGTGAGCAACACTCTTTCGCTTCACTGCCTCTCAATATTTTGAAGTTGCGGTCGGAGCCGTGGCGCATGGAATTCTTCATGTGCCAAATTTCGCATCTAAGCTCTTAGTCGGCTGGAGTCGAGCGGGAAGTGGGCCCCCAAAAGGCGCCGGGTTAGATAGCAACTTCTACCGCCGTTCCCTCCATCTGCAAATCCAGTTTCGGCGGTTAGCCGAACGTAAGGTTTTATGAGAACCGGTATTAACGCGGTGCTTGACCCCAACCGGCGCAGTGGCGATGCCACCGAATTTGAAAGTGCATTGCGGCGCAAAATTGTAGGCCAGGACCTGGCGGTGGAGAAGGTAGTCGAGATCTACCAGATGTTCCTCGCCGGACTGAACCCGCCAGGACGTCCCGTCGGCAACCTTCTTTTTCTCGGACCGACCGGCTCCGGCAAAACTCGCGTGGTGGAAGCACTGGCAGAATCGCTGTTTGGCGATCCTCGCGCCTGTATCAAAATCGACTGCGCCGAATTTCAGCACTCACATGAGATCGCAAAACTGATTGGCTCTCCTCCGGGCTATCTCGGCCACCGCGAAACTCACCCGCTCCTCACCCAGGAGGCCCTGAATCAGTGGCATACGGACAAGCTCAAGCTCTCGATTCTGCTCTTCGATGAAATCGAGAAAGCCTCTGACGCCCTTTGGCAACTCCTGCTGGGGATTCTCGACAAGGCTAATCTCACCTTGGGTGACAATCGCCGCGTCGATCTGTCGCAGTGTCTGATCGTCATGACCTCAAACCTCGGCGCAGCCGAGATGAGCGATTTGGTTGGCGGAGGCTTGGGATTCGGTCCCAAGGCGCCGTTTGTCGACGATCGCCTGGACGACAAGATGACTCGCACAGCGCAGGAAGCCGCGCGTCGCAAGTTCTCGCCCGAGTTCATGAATCGTATCGACAAGGCAGTCGTATTCAAGACCTTGCGTCCGGAGCATCTTGAGCAGATTCTCGAAATTGAACTGGGAATGGTGCAACAGCGCATTCTGCAAGCCACAGGGAACAACCAGTTCGTGTTCAGTTGCACTCCGCAGGTGAAGAAGTTTCTTCTGAAGGAAGGCACTGACCCGAAGTACGGCGCTCGCCACCTGAAACGCGCCATCGAGCGGCACGTGGTGTTTCCTCTGGCGAACCTGGTCGCGACCGGGCAGATCAAGCTCGGAGACTTCGTCCGCATCGACATCGAAGCCGACGGCCGGATGAAGTTCGTCAAAGAAGCAGAAGGCGCCTTGGTGCCCGTTTTGTTGGAGAAGTACGGCCCGGAGTTCGCGGTTCCAGCCGCGGCAAAGGCCACCCGCGCAGGCTCCAGTCGTCGCGAGTACAACGCCGGAATCGACCATAAATAGGCTTCCCGATAGCAGAAAAAAGCCGGCCATTTAGGCCGGCTTCAGTGCTTTTTCATCGACAAGTGGTTCAGGAGAAACAGCGCGGTTACGAGAGATGGCGGCGTTTGACTCTCAGCAATCCCACCAGCCCCGTTCCCAGCAGCACAATGGATGCCGGTTCCGGCGTGCCGATTTGACTGTTGTAGGTCACGTCGTCCATAACAAAGAAGTCAGGCTCTGGAGACAGCACATGAACTGTGTCGACCATTCCGGAATACCCCGATTCCAGGAAGGTCGGAACATTGGACGGTGACAGAACTCCCGACGTCCAAACCAGACTCCCGCTCAGGTACAACTGGAATTGCACCGTGGCGGTATTGATGCCTGCGAACCATGCCCCGTCAAAAACCACCGGAGAATCGAAGGTAAACATGGAGTCGTTCAGGCTGTCGTAGACGCGGTTCGGTGGCGAGTGTGGATTGTAGGGATCTTGGGCGAAACCGTAGTAGGTCCACTGCCCGTACCAAGTCACACCAGCATATCCGTCCGGAACGGGGAGGTTATCTCCCTGCAGATCGTCGAACGTGATCACGCTGGCATGTGCCAACGTTCCCAGAAGAAGGAGCCCGCAAAGAAGGACCCAGAACTTTCTCATAGTTGCCTCCTCACAGCAACCCTGGTCCCTTGCGCAGCCAAATAGCGCTTTGCGACGTTCCATGCACGTTTCTATCCATTCCTGCACCGTGCTATTCCTACTATCGTCAATAGATATTAGAAATCGCGCTTAACGACATTGCAATTCCGTGCACACAGCGAACGTAATATCATTCCCTATCTTTCGTAGCTTCGCACCTCCAAGCACAACCATTCGTCTATCTAGTCGATTCGCTACAATCGCCCTATGGACCACCTTGCGCGCCAGGCCTCGCTCCGCGCCGAGCTTGCCGACTATCGGATCGATGTCCTGCTGATCACGCATCTCCCCAATCTCCGCTATCTCTGCGGATTTACCGGCAGCGCCGGCATTCTCCTGATCGGACCCGGCAAACCCATCTTTGTGACAGACGGCCGCTATACCGAACAGGCCCACGAGCAAGTCCAGGGCGCGCGCGTCGTGATCAGCAAAGGGCCGGCACTGGAGGCCATCGCCCAGCAAGTCGCCCGCCTGCGGCTGGCCACCATTGGCATCGAAGCCGATCACATGACCGTCGCTCAGCGCTCACGGTTCAAGAAAATCCTGCCGCCGAAGACGAAGCTTCGCGAGACCTCCGGGGTGGTCGAAGAACTCCGCACCATCAAGCAGCCAGCCGAACTCGACGCCATCCGTCGCGCCGTCAATCTCGGAGCCGAGCTTTTCGACGTCGTCTTGAAAGTAATTCGCCCCGGTATTCGCGAGTCGGAAGTCGCCGCCGAACTGGAATATGCCGTTCGCCAGCGCGGCGCCGAAGGCATGTCGTTCGAAACCATCGTGGCTTCCGGTCCCCGTTCGGCCCTGCCACATGGAGTGGCCTCGTCCGCCACTATCCCTGAGCGTGGCTTCGTAGTTCTGGACTACGGTGTTATACTCGCCGGTTATTGTTCCGACCAGACGCGCACTGTGCACGTCGGGAAAGCGTCTCCGGAAGCGCGGAAGTGGTACAAAGCGGTTCTGGATTCGCACTTAGCGGGCGTGGAAGCTCTAAAAGCTGGCGTTACGGCGGGCGAAGTGGACAAAGCTGCGCGTGACGTTCTTCGTCGTGCGAGGCTTGACCGCTTCTTCACCCACTCCACGGGACATGGCGTCGGACTTGAGATCCACGAGGGTCCGCGCATAGGCCGGAATCAGCAGGAAGTGCTCGAAGCTGGAATGGTCGTCACCATCGAGCCGGGCATCTACGTACCTGGCAAAGGCGGTATCCGTATCGAGGACATGCTGGCCGTGACCGAAACTGGCCACGAAGTCCTTACGCCGCTGAGCAAAGATTTGATTGAGCTGTAAGCGTACTCATACATGAATCAAAAAGAGATCAAAGAACTCATCGAGTTCCTCATCGACAAAGACATCGCCGAGTTCGAGCTCGAGCGTGGCGACGTCAAACTGCGCGTGAAGCGTGGCGGAGCCGCCGCTCCACAGGTCGTCACGGTTGCGGCGCCCATACCGATTGCCGCTCCTCCCGTTGCTGCGCCTGCGCCACAGACGGTTTCATATTCTCCTGCGGAGCCGACCGGCACCCCGGCCGCGCCACCTGCTCCCACAGGCGAAGAAGAATCAGCGTGGCAGATCGTGAAGTCACCCATTGTGGGCACCTTCTACGAATCTCCATCGCCAGGGGCGCCGCCGTTTGTGAAACCCGGCGATACCGTCACCGTCGGCCAGGTGCTCTGCATTGTCGAAGCAATGAAGTTGATGAACGAAATCGAATCCGACCACTCCGGCACTATCGTTAAGCGTTTCGTCGAAAACGGCCAGCCGGTCGAGTACGGTCAGAAATTATTTGCGGTAAAGGCATAAAAGCTGGTTGTCAGTTATCGGTTATCGGTTGTCGGTTCTTCCAAGGAGTAAGACATCGCGACTGGCCGATCAAATTCTGATGAACTGACTAACTGATGTACTGATGAACTAAACGAGAACCGACAACCGAAGATCAATTAACTGTGTTCAAGAAGATTCTCATAGCCAATCGCGGCGAAATAGCCCTGCGCGTCATCTGCGCCTGCAAGGAACTGGGCATCAAGACGGTCGCCATCTACAGCGAAGCCGACCGCAACTCGCTGCACGTCCGCTTTGCGGATGAAGCCGTCTGCATCGGCCCGCCGAAAGTTCAGGAAAGCTATCTCAACATCCCGGCCGTGATCAGCGCCGCCGAAATCGCCAACGTCGAAGCCATCCATCCCGGATACGGCCTGCTGAGCGAGAACGCGAACTTCGCCGAGGTCGTCGAAACCTGTGGCATGAAGTTCATTGGCCCGAAGCCCGACGTCATGCGCTTGATGGGCGAAAAAGAAAAAGCTCGCGCCGCTATGAAGAAGGCAGGCGTGCCAATCCTGCCCGGCTCCGAAGGCGTCCTCGCTTCCGCGGAAGAAGCCTGCGAATATGCGAGATCTGTCGGCTTTCCAGTCATTGTGAAAGCCGCCCACGGAGGCGGCGGACGCGGCATGCGTGTCATCCGTAGCGAAGAAGAACTTCCCAAGTCATTTCACGCCGCTTCCTCCGAAGCCGCCGCTGCCTTCGGCAACGGCGACATGTACATGGAGAAGTTCATCGAGCGCCCTCGCCACATCGAGTTCCAAATCCTCGCCGATGAGCACGGGAACGTCGTCTCCCTCGGTGAGCGCGAGTGCTCCATCCAGCGCCGTCACCAGAAGCTGCTGGAAGAATCGCCCTCGGTGAAAGTCACGCCGGAGATGCGCAAAGAGATCGGCGACATGCTTTCGCGCACGCTCTCGAAAATCGGCTATCACAACGCCGGCACCATCGAGTTCCTCATGGACGAGGACGGCAAGCTCTACTTCATCGAGATGAACACTCGTGTCCAGGTCGAGCATCCTGTCACCGAAATGGTCACCGACGTTGATATCGTGAAGGCGCAAATCATGATCGCCCTCGGCGAGAAGATGGATACCGTCCTCCATGGCCCCATCGTTCACCGCGGACACGCCATCGAGTGCCGCATCAACGCCGAGCATCCCGAGAAGTTCACGCCCTCCGCCGGCAAGATCACCACGTTCCATCCGCCTGGAGGCACCGGCGTTCGCATCGATACGGCAGCTTATGCCGAGGGTGTCATTCCTCCCTATTACGACTCAATGATCGCCAAGCTCATCGTGCGCGGCAAAGATCGCGCCGAGGCCATCGCCCGCATGACGCGCGCGCTTGACATGTTTATCATCGAGGGAATCCACACCACCATCCCGCTCCACCGCCGCATCCTGCGCGATCCCGATTTCCGCGCCGGCAACTTTGATACGAAATTCATGGAACGGTTGCTGGGAACGGGACCTACGAAGTGATGTAGCGCGGACCATCGTCCGCGCCGTCCTGTACAATCCTCCCGTGATCCGCTGGGCCAAACAGTCAGCCGCTGTCGTCATGGTGCTGCTGCTGTTTGCGCTCGCGCTGATCGCTGAGCCGGTCAACCAGCTCAAGCCCACCGACTACGTTAACGACTTCGCCCACGTCCTCGATTCCGGCACCATCGCGCAAATCGATGCCATCGCCAAGCAGATCGACGACGAAGCGCATGCGCAGATCGCGGTCGTTACTGTCAACACACTCGACGGCAGCGACATCGAGAGCTACGCGGTTGATCTCTTCAAACAATGGGGAATCGGTTACAAGAAGACGGACCGCGGTGTCCTGATCCTCTACGCCATTCAGGACCATCGCGCCCGCATCGAGGTCGGCTACGGACTTGAGCCAATCCTGCCCGACGGCAAGGTCGGTAGCTTTCAGCGTGAAGCTATCCCGCTCATGCGCGTCGGGAATTACAACGCTGCGTTGTTGCAGGTCACGACGCGAGTCGCGCAGACAATCGCCGATGACGCGCAGATTCAACTGAAAGGCGCACCACCGGTATCAGTTCCTCAACCAGAGAACCAACCGCGTTCGCAACCAGATGGCGGCTTGCCTCTTGGATCGATAGTCTTATTCATCATCTTCATCCTTTTTGTTCTGGTGAGTCCCTTCCGTAGTTTCGTTCTCTGGATTCTGTTCAACATGCTGTTGGGCGGAGGCTCTCGTGGAGGTGGCTGGGGTGGAGGCGGTTGGGGCGGAGGTGGAGGCTTCGGCGGAGGCGGTGGTTTCGGTGGCTTCGGCGGCGGCAGTTCCGGAGGCGGAGGCGCCAGCAGCAGTTGGTAGGAGAAAGCCATGGTTCCTGACAAACTCATCACCGAATTCGTAACTCGC
>CAYWSM010000288.1:0-3303 GCA_964460935.1 uncultured Terriglobales bacterium
TGAGAGTTTCGGGGGCTCAGCCAGCAAGGCACCCAAATGAAGCTACGCTTTACGATGCAGTTAACGTTCCAGCCGAATAGCTGTGGAAGACACTCGTAAGTCATTGAAAATCAATAAGCGTTCCGAACCGGCGTGGCGCGCGATGACGCGAGAGAGCATCGAGATACCCACTGTGGGCAGGCGGTGTCCAGGAAACTCGACTGCAGATTCTTGTGCCACTTAACTTAACATAGTCAGGCATGAAAAATCTGTAAGGGGCGATCGCCGGTACTAACTGTGAGTACCAACTTTGGGCGATGATTAGGCGCTCCAGTTGATAGTTGGACCGTCCATCAGAAGATCAAACTTTGACTTCGGCTGTACCGTCCCGTCATTCGGTAACTCCATTAACGCAGTTGACGTATCTGCTTCCGCTCCCTCCATTTTGTGCCCGACATTGCAGGGATGAATCTCTCCACCTGCGTTATCCCACAGTAACGTGCAACGGTGTATTTTGGATGTTCGGCGCCTTGCAACACATGGCACATCGGGTTAGTCAAGTGGATGCAAGCGCTCTCAAAAGTTAGCATCTACGGTGAATCGAAGGCGATGGCGAGGGGACAGGTTAAGGCTCGCTTGCAACATGAGGTCCGGCACGCAGGAACACGTCTATAGGCTGATCCGTGGGCCAACGGCGCTTATCTTACGCTACAGCCACTAACCGAAAATATAATCGAGTTTACGGAAGCGTAGCCCGCCAGCACGGGGTTGCCCGATCCAGATTCGGCGTTCCCGCTAATAGCGCGTGGGCGTCTGACTTTGCTGAACAAACGGCATAACCAATCCATTCCACGGGAATGAGATATCAGAGAGGTTCTGTCGAATACAAAGTTGCTCCCAACGCAAACGCAACAAAGTACAGAGCGCACCGCAACCCAGTACGGCGACTGCACACATCTCTTCGATCGAACCGGGAAGTTGCCAGGATGTTATTGCCCAAGAGTATGGCGATTCATAACCAGGACCGCGTTTTCCGCGTAGTTGCGATTCCGAATGCCCTGATAGAGTTGTTGTCCTTGGTGAAGATTCGTGATCGTTCCCTTCGCCAAGTAGATGCCAAACGTGTAGTCTGTGCCAGCGTTGTTGATGAAGCTATTGCCATCGATCGTCAGAGTCTCAATGCTGTTTTCCGCGTTTGCGAAGATTCCATCAGCACCGAACCCTGCGACCTTTGTCAAATTGAGAAACTTGTTGCGGCTGATCTCCACCTGTCCAAGCGAGCCTCCGAGGTTTGTCATTAACTCCACGCCATCCGACATGCCGGTTACAACGTTGTCACTGAATACCAGGCCGGTGAAAGTCACACCTTTCGGAGGCGCTGCCCGGAACGCTGATGCTCCGATTTCGTTTCCGTCTGCCTTGCCGAAGTGATTGTGACTTACCTGAATGTTGCTCACGGCTAGATGTGGCGATATATCGATACCAATCTGAACAGGAGGACTGCCCCCATACCGATGATCCAAGAATTCAAAGGTGTTGTCGTGAATCTTGGCGTCCGAAACACCTTTTGAAGCTGCATTGGAGTTGAAAAATTTGATACCGACCCAAGTGGTTTTAAACGAGTTATTGTATACGTCAGCCCCGCTGACCCGACTCGTAAAATTGTTCGCAATGTATCCACCGCCTCCGTAGTTCACTACCTGATTATCATGGAACGTGGAATTCGCACCGTGGATTTCGAAGGCCATGAACGTGCCGTGGAATGGAGATTCAATGGGAGCTGGACTATCTTGAGTGAAAACATTGTCGTAGGTGTTGACGTTAGTCCCCCATCCATAGATGCAACTGAAATCGCCAACATCCATACCGTTGTTCTTGAACAAATTATGCGCGATCGTGATCTGATCGCCTAAGGCACTCCCGGCAACGTTACTCTGTCCTATTGCAATACAAGTTGCGCCCGGTCCGTTCACGAACGTATTGTTTTCAAAATCGCCATCGGTAATCGCGGCATTCGTTCCAGAAACGCGAATCTGGGCAAAGGGGTACAGATTGTAAGCGGTACCACGCTTTGGACTAATCTTATTGCTTGGATAGTTCATGTCCAAAGTACAGCCACGGATCGATATGTGCGAAACGGAGTCCCCGGAATAGAACATCGCAATGTCCTGTGGGTTCGCGTCCGTACTTTGACCACCTGCCAACTGCAAAACAGCGCCGACATCGCACTCTATATGCAGATTACGCCGCAACCGCAAAGCACCCAGAAATCTCATTTCTCCGGTAACCTGCGCGATCGCTTTTAACGAATATGTACCTGCGCGAAAGTGGACAATCTGATTGGACGCGGCTGCCGAGTCGATCAACGCCTGCAGTTGCTCAGTTGTCATGGATGGATTTGCAATTTTAAGTGCGCCGTTCTGGTTTATAGGCTGCGATAACACTGCCAACGTGAAGAGCACAACGACTGCAAACGCTATATTTTTCATATAATAATAAGGTACCCGTAGATTTCCCAATTCTCATCTCCGGCACATAGCAAAGCAAGCTCCCTTTGGATACCTGATAGGTGGGGGCGCAACCAGGGTACAACCTGGCACGGCCCAAGCGACGCAAAACAGCTCCTTACACAGACCCGCTGGGGCATGCCGACGAGTGTAATCGGGTGTGGTGTGCCGACTTTAAGGGGTGGTTTCCGGACCGGGAACGGCGAACGCATCGACCCGCTGACGATCAGCAACGCCCTACAGCCGCTATTTGCTGCGCTGCCAAGCGGTAGAGAAGACCGACCGACTCGGCGCGGGTGCAGGAGATGTTTGAGGCCGGCGTTCCGCGAGTACGGATTACCGCAAGCGATACGCACGGACAACAGAGCACCGTTCACCTTGCTGGCGGGGGCTGTCGCGGCTGTCGGTATGGTGGATCAAGTTGGGGATCTGCCAGATCGAAGCGGGCATCCGGAACAGAATGGGCGGCACGAGCGGTTCCGGAAGGAGTACAACGAAGTGCGGCCATACGAAGCGCTCAGGATGCGAACCCTGGCGAGCGTGTATGGCCCGAGTGAGCGCGAGTTCCCGCAGCGGCTCGGGAGCCGTTGTGGAGAAAAATGTCAGGTACGTCTCCGGTCTGAACTGTCAAGGATGTTCCCCGACTGTCACCAGTTGCGCAACTTCTCGCTTATGTCCTTGCCCCCTCAAAGTGTGCTTCTATCTCTTCCAAGGTTTTACCTTTCGTTTCTGGCAGGAAGAAGACGGCTGCAATGAAGTACACCACCGTACATGCGGCGAATGCAAAAAACATCACGCCGTACCCGTACTTTCCCAC
>CAYWSM010000289.1:0-10075 GCA_964460935.1 uncultured Terriglobales bacterium
GCCACGTCATAGGCGGCAAACCGTGCCAACTTCTCCGCATCGTTGGTATCGTTCTTCGATTCACTCCCCGTGATCGCGCGGATCTTACGTGTGTTGGCTACCACCACTTCGTGTCGCATGCTTTCCAGTAAGCGGCTCACCCACGGCGAGTGCGTCCCACACTCCAACGCAATGCGCATTCTCTCTTCACCGGCAAAATGCCTCTCCAGCGCCGTCTTAGTGGTCGCAATCCGCCCTTCTTCGATCATTTCGCTCTCCTCATTGAGGACACAGTAGTGGCTGAAGCGATCGCCCAGATCAAGGCCCACGGTGAGGGCTGGCTTTTCCCGCTTGGTGGCCGGTTGGTGGTTCGACGCTGCTTTGCTACTCTTTCTCATCAGGCTGGTCTCCTTTGCACCTCGAGTGCGTGCGGACAGCGTATCGCTGTTCCGCGAGACCAGCCGTCTCATTCCATCCAACCCGGGCGCGTTAACCCTTGGGCTCCACCGCATTACTTTCCTTCCGCAAGTACACCGACCAATATCTAACCGCCGGGTTACCATCGTGATCTGATGCTCTCACTCAGTCTTCGCTAGAATACCCACAGCGTTAAGTGAACGCACTGGTGTCCCTCCGGCTTTCAATATTTCTTAACTTGGCACATCAAGACCATCCCGGTCTTGTTTACTTCGACCATCGTCCTTCATACTTCCCTGTAAGCCGCTGATTCTTAAGTTGATACCCCTAACGCACTGATTCTGCTGTTCTTGCGGGAACAATCGTGTAAGTGGATGATTCTAAAGATCGAGGCAGAGGGGGTACCCCCCATTTTTCGTTGCAGACCGTAAGTATCCTGATTACGAGAACACCCTCAGACCCGCCGAGTACGGCACCGCCGTGATCTGCCCTTCGAACTCTTTGCCCCATCGCCCCGGAATCTCGGTGTGGCACTTCGGGCACGAGCCATCTGGAGCCACGCGGTACTTTCTGATCATGTAACTGTAGCGTTCCACCAGCGGTTCGTTACAGGTTGGGCAATACGTGTTCTCCAGCCCGCCGACGCGTCCCGGCAGGTTTCCGGCGTACACGAACTTCAGTCCCGCCTGCTTGCCGATCTCGGCCGCCCGCTTCAAAGTTGACGGCGGGGTGTCGGCCGGGTCGGTCATCTTGTAGTCCTGATGAAAGGCCGTTACGTGCCACGGGATATTCGGCGAAACGTCGGCAAGGAATTCTGCCGCACGCTTCAGTTCGTCCTCGGCGTCATTGAATCCCGGAATGATGAGCGTGACAATCTCGACCCAGATGCCCATATCGTGCAACTGGCTGATCGTTCGCAGGATCGGCTCCAAACGGCCTCCGAGTTTGCGGTAGTGCTGGTCGTCGAAGCTCTTGAGATCGACCTTGTAGTAATCGATCCACGGGCGCAAATATTCAAGCACCTGTGGTGTTCCGTTGCCGTTCGAGACGAACGCCGTATCGAGTCCCGCAGCTTTGGCCTCTTTGAAGATTTCGACCGCCCACTCGCTGGTGATCAGCGGCTCGTTGTAAGTCGAAACCAGCACGCGCGCGCCCTGGCGCAACGCCTGCCGGACCAGCGCTTCCGGCGAGGTCTTTAGCGGAGGCGAAACCGCGCTCGGGTCGCGCAGCGCCTGCGACGTAACCCAGTTCTGGCAGTACGAGCAGTGCAAGTCGCATCCGAGCATGCCGAAGCTGTACGCGAGCGCTCCCGGATGCACGTGGAAGAACGGCTTCTTCTCGATCGGGTCGCATTGCACGCCGCCGACGTAGCCATGCGGAACATACAGGCGGCCTCCGAGGTTGAAACGGACTTTGCAGACGCCGGCCTGCCCCTCGGGAATCGGACACTCGTGTCCGCACGAGTAGCAGCGCAGGCGGTTGCGGTCGAGTGGCTCGACCAGTTCTGGTGCGGCTTCCCGCACGTTTTGATTGAGGATTTCTTTAAGGGATGACATAAACAACTGCTGTCTTTTATTGTAGTTCCAGATCGCAAGGTTAGTTGTTTGTGATGGCTCGGTTCATGCCTGCTGTGCGGCCCGAATTGAGAGCTGTGTCACAGCCATCTGCGACCTTAGGCCCTTTTCGGCATCGAATGTAGTGCTAGGATAAAAAGCCACCCTTCAACCGGCGCAAATCACTCGCGAGCGCCGGACTCAGCCGGACGGCTCGCGACGGTGGCACTTGGAACAGGAGAGAAAATGGCAAGTGATCTGATTATGGAAGTAACGGATTCAACCTTCGACTCAGCCGTGCTGAAGTCGGATCAGCCGGTGATTGTGGATTTCTGGGCCGCCTGGTGCGGTCCCTGCCGTGCGCTTGCGCCGGTGGTTGACGAGGTTGCAAGTCAATATCAGGGCAAGGTGAAAGTCGCGAAGATGGATGTCGACAAGAACGTCGCCACCCCGCAGCGCTATAACGTCCGTGGCATTCCAACGCTGTTGGTCTTCAAAGGCGGCCAGGTCGCCGAACAGATCGTCGGCTACGTCCCGAAAGAGACGATCGAGAAGGCTCTGAATAAGCACGTGGTTGCATAACAAGTTCTGATTTTTGAGGAGCCCGGCTTGCGAGCCGGGCTTTTCTGTGAGTGGTATACTACTGACTAGTCTGACTAGTCAGTTGAGTGAGAGGTATCTCTGTGCCGCAGGCCAAACGCAAGCAACAACCAAAATCATCCGCCGTCCCACCTTCTTCCCGCAAGCCGCCACAGAAGTGGCAACTGCAGACGGCAAAAGCGCAATTCAGCGAAGTCTTCCGCCGGGCAAGGACAGAAGGCCCGCAGCATGTAACCAAGGCGGGGAAAGAGGAAGTAGTGATCATTCCAGTCGAAGAATTCGAACGGTTAACGGAACGCGAGAAGAAGTCGGGCGATATCGTCGACTTCTTCCGAAACTCCCCGTTGATGGAAGTAGATCTTGATATTAGGCGCGAGGAGCAGACGAATCGGGAGATCGATTTGTGAGCGGGTTTCTGCTGGACACTAATCTAATTTCGGAAATCACAAGACCTGTTCCGGAACCGAAGGTGATTCAGTGGCTCAGAACCGTGGACGAGCAACTACTGCATATTAGCGTTCTGACGATTGGTGAGATCAGACAGGGCATCGTTCTTCAACCCAGTGCTCGCCGTCGTGTGGAACTGGAAGCATTCTTGGATAGCAACGTTCGGTTTCGATTCGGCAATCGCATAATTCCGATCAGCAGCGGCATCGCAGATCGTTGGGGCAAGCTTACGGCAAAATGCCGATCACTCGGATCGCCTTTACCTCCGATAGACGGTCTCTTGGCCGCCACAGCTCAACATCACGATCTTGTTTTTGCAACGCGGAACACGCGGCACGTTCTTACAACAGGTGTGGCTGTATTTAATCCATGGGAAACGTGACTGGGATTCAGTACTTCCTCAACACTCCAATCACTCTTCCCTGCACTTGCACTGCTCGGGAAGGCACAATGATCGGCTGCATCTTCGCATTCGATGGCTGTAGGCGCGTGGTTTCGCCTTCATGGTAGATGCGCTTAAGGGTCGCGTCATCATTGTTGACTACGGCCACCACAATTTCCCCATTTCGCGCTGTCTCGGTCTTTTCGACGATGACATAGTCGCCCTCGACAATGTGCTCGTCCTGCATCGACTCGCCCATCACCTTGAGCACGTAAACATCTTTCGAACTGGTGAAGTCCGACAGCGACAACGTCTCGGGATTCTCGACAGCTTCGATCGGGCGGCCGGCGGCGATGCGGCCCAACAATGGCAACTCCAGCGGAGGCGGAGCGCTCATCGTCTTCTTCATGTTCCCCTTGGGGGGAATGACGTCGATGGAGCGGCTGCGATTATAGCCCCGCTTCAGCAGACCCTTCTTTTCGAGGTTGGAGATGTGCTTGTGGACGGTTGCCAGCGAACTCAGTCCCATGCCTTCGCCGATTTCCTCGAATGACGGCGAATAGCCGTTTCGGGAGACGAAGTCCGCTATGTAGTCATAGACCTGCCGCTGGCGTTTCGTAAGTGCCATTCGCATTCCGTCCTGCGGAGAAGTTCAGAGCCGAACGTCAGGCGAAGTATGAGCGAAAGGAAGGCGAAAGTCAAGAGGATCGGTAATCGGGTACACGGAAATCGATGATCTGAAAATCAAAACCAGTCGGTCCGGTAAACGATCCACCAGCTCACGAACACGATCGGAATTGTTGCGACCAAGCCCCACATCAGGGGAAGAACGAAGTCGGCAAACAGGCTGAGGACCAGCACCAGCGTCCAGAAAATCTTCTGTTGCATCGCTGCCATTGTACCGTCTGTGTACTCCTGTACCTAATCTGAGTCATTTGCTTAATTGCTGCTGGCGTTTGCAGCGCATAGAATACGCTAACTCGCGGAGTACACTGTTCTCGGACCCATGTCGGAAATCAACAAGCGCCTGGAGAAAGCGGAAAAATACCTGCAGAAGGGGAAGCTCTCTTCGGCGCTGGACGAACTGCGCGCCGTCCTGCTGGAAGACAATGCGAACGACTATGCCCGTCAACGCGCGGCGGACCTGGCGATGTCGCTCGGCGAGACCAATGAGGCAATCGGATACATTGGCGAACTGTACGATCATTGCGTCGCCCAAAACCGGAATGCCGACGCGATTAATTACTACAAGAAGCTGGCGCGTCTAGGCCCGGTCGATACTGCCCGCGCTTTTCAATATGCGCAACTGATCGAGCGCTCCAATCCAAGAGAGGCGCTGGAAGCGTTTCACACCTGCTTTGATTCCCTGCTAACCAGCGGCCGGCATGCTGATGCCCTGACGGCGATTAAGAAAATCGTGGCACTCGAGCCGTCGGCGGAGAACCTGCGCCGCCATGCCGAACTTTGTGAAGCCACCGGAGACCGCGAAGGAGCAGCGCGGTCGTTGTTTGAACTCGCGCGACTGGAAGAGGACTCCGGCCAAGACGCTACCGCAATTTTTGCGCGGGCGTACGAACTCGATCCGAACAACAATGCCATTGTGCTGTCGCATGCGCGCTGCTTGCTGCGCGGCCAACGCGCCGAAGACGCAGTAAAGGTCCTGCAGGCGCAACCGATTTCGACCTCCGAGTACCTGGATACTTACGCGCAGGCTCTGCTGATGGCGAATCAAGCGACCGCCGCCGAACCGATCGTCGCGAAGTTGTACGAAGCGGGCGAACAAGCCCTGGCGCTGGTTGGAGAGGTCATCCACGGACATCTGAGCAACGGACACACAGCAGAGGCCATACACTATGCGCGGTCGGTCGAAAGCCGTGCGAAGTCACGCGGCACGTTGCGCGAGTTTCTCGGGATCATCGCTGAAAACGCGGAGAAGCATCCCTCCGACCTCGAACTTCTCGAGTACCTTGCGCAGCTTTATAACGCGTCGAATCGTGAGCATGAATACTGCGCTGCCCTGCTGAAGTTGTTTGAGCTCTATTACGCCCAGCGGAATTTCATTAAAGCCGCCGATTGCCTCGATCGCGCGTCAGAAGTTGACGCCTATGAACCTGGCCACGAAGAACGGCTGGCAATGTTGCAAGGCAAGATCGACACCCAGCGTTACAACGCAATCGAGAATCGGCTCTCTACCGTCGCGCGCACATCTACAAAACTCGGATCGCGCGAGGAAGAGGAACAGGCCGAGGCGTCGCCTGAACTCGACTCGGAACAGAGTGGCGAACCGACGGTGCTGGAAGATCTTATGCTGCAGGCGGAGATTTTCCTGCAGTACTCGATGCGCTCGAAAGCTGTCGAAAGGCTTGAGCGAATCAACAAGCTGTTTCCGCGTGAAGAAGAAAAACGCGAGAAACTGGCGCAACTCTATCTGGCCGCCGGATTCGTTCCCCGATACGAACAAGCTATGTCCGCGGGCAGTTCCGAGAGAACTACTGTCGCTGCTGCGAACGAAAGCGCAGTGGACAATTTCGCTCGCGTTACGGAAATCACCCGCAACATTTCGCGCCAGTCGAGCGTGAAAGCGGCATTGTTCGCGACCGTCAACGATGTGGGCCGTCATTGGAACGTTTCCCGCTGTGTCGCAGGGCTGTGCGTACCGGGAAAACCACCTTCAGCCGCGATGGAGTACTGCGGCAACGGTGTAATGAAATCCGACGTCATGGGGTTGGCAAAACTCATACCTGCATTGCAGGCGCAGGCGGTGAAGGCAAATGGTCCTGTGTCGTTCGAAAGAGCGCAGTCAGCCCCAGAATTAGATTCTGTCAGGTCTGTGCTGCGATCGCAGAAAATCGAATCCCTCCTGGCTGTGCCGTTGGTCGATGGCGACGAACCCATCGGCATCATCATCCTCGAGCAGTGCGGTGGGCCACGCGCCTTCCGCAATGTGGATGAAGTGGTGCTCAATACCATTGCGGAGCAGGTGGTACTTGCAGTGAACAACGCGCGCCTGCGCAGCCTGGTTAAGAACATGGCCGTGACGGACGAAAAGTCCGGCCTGCTGCGCCGTTCGTCGTACCTGGATGTTCTGCTTTCGGAAGTGCAGCGCGGCCTGCAACAACGTTCGCCGATCTGCCTGGTCCTGATGAACTTCGGTTCTGCCGGAGCGCTCGTGAGAGAAGTTGGCGAGGAGCGGATAGAAGACGCGATGCAGGAGATCGGGCACATCGTAACCGCCAACATCAGACAGAACGATGTTGCCATTCGCTACGATCTCACCAGTATCGTGCTGGTCCTCACCGACACCAACGACAAGAACGCGTTCTTCGCGATCGACAAGCTGCGCAAGATGCTGGCCAATTCGCGCATGCCCGGCCGTAACGATCCAGTTACGATCACGACCGGTATCGCGGAACTGGTGATGCAACCCAAGTTCAATGCCGTTGACATCGTGACAGAAGCGATCAACCGCGTGGAAGCTGCGCTGGAAACGGCGAAACACGAAGGTGGCGCGCGCGCTCACGCCATGGCGGCGATGTATGAGACCAGTACTGTCGGCGCGTACTGAAACGGTAAGCGGTAAACGGTAATCGGTAAAGTAAGAACAAATCCTAAACTTTCTTCTTTCGTGCCGTTTCGTATGAAGTGGTGAAGATTGCGGTTAGCTCTCTCGCTTCCGGCAATAGGCTTTCCAGAAGTTCTGCTCTCACCAACCCTGAGTCACGCAAAAGCTCGAGCCAGAACAACGATTCGTCGGCTTCCTCGCGAACGATGCCGATTTTTGCTGCGAATTCCTGGCGAGAACGCCCACGTGCTGCTGCACGATGGTTTGCCGCTACTGATGTTCCGCTCCGTAACAACTGTTTCCCAACGATTTGGATATCGGAAGCCTGCGGCAATACTCGATAAAGTTTCATGACCCGGAGCGCAAAGGTTTTCGTTCGATCCCTGAGTTCCTGTTGTGGCAAGGAGATTTCGGAATTTTGCTGGATCGCAAGTGCGTGTTATGTGATAGCCCTCATTTCCTGCCGTTTGCGCTCGCGAGTTACGGTTTGGGCGTTACTTTACCGTTTACCGATTACCGATTACAGTTTTGTAGAACGAGCGTTCGAAATCTTCCGGGGTGAGTAGTTCAATGTCCAGCCATACTGATGTTGCCATCGTCTCCGGCGTGCGTACGCCGATGGGGCGCTACTGCGGAAAGCTGCGCGACTTCACGGCGATGGATCTAGGCGCAGTCGCCGCGAAGGGAGCGCTTGATCGCGCGCAGGTCGATCCGAAAGAGGTGGATCACGTCGTCTTCGGCAATGCGCAGCAGACGTCCGGAGACGCGCTGTACGGAGCACGCCATGTAGGGTTGCGTGCGGGTGTGCCGATTGAAGTCCCGGCATTGACCGTAAATCGTCTGTGCGGATCGGGAATGCAGTCAATGGTGACAGCAGCGCAGATGATTCAACTGGGTGAATCCAATGTTGCGCTCGCGGGTGGAATGGAATCGATGTCGCAAGCGCCGCACGTGATTCGCGGGATGCGCTGGGGCGTGGGACTAGGAGAAGGCAAGCTGGAAGACTCATTGATGGTCGCGCTGTTCGACAGCTACTGCGGGCTAGCGATGGCCAACACCGCCGAACTTTATGCCGAACAGCAAGGCATCACGCGCGAAATGCAAGATTGCTTTGCGCTTCGGTCGCAGCAACTCGCCGAGGCGGCATACAAAGCAGGACGGCTACAGGAAGAACTGGTGCCCGTGCCGCTGAAGAACAAACGCGGCGAACCGACGGGAGAGATGTTCACCGAGGATGACCACCGCCGTCCGGAGACGACGATTGAAGGCTTGCAAAAGTTGAAGCCGTCAGTCGGGAAGAACGGAACCGTTACAGCCGGGAACGCCAGCGGTATCGTTGATGGCGGTGCAGCGACGGTGCTGATGAAAATGGATGATGCGCAGAAGCGTGGACTGAAGCCATTGGGCAGAATCGTGAGCTGGGGGATTGCGGGAGTCGATCCGAAGATCATGGGGTCGGGTCCGGTGCCGGCGACAAAGTTGGCTCTGAAGAAAGCCGGACTCAAACTCGACGACATTGATTTGATCGAACTCAACGAGGCCTTCGCGGCGCAGAGCCTGGCAGTCGAAAAGGAACTCGGGCTTGATCGAGAAAAATTGAATGTCAACGGCGGCGCCATCGCCCTGGGGCATCCGCTGGGCGCAACCGGCACGCGACTGGTGATCACGTTACTGCACGAATTGCGGCATCGTGGTAAGAAGTATGGGCTAGCAACGGCTTGCATCGGCGGTGGGCAAGGGATCGCGATGGTGGTGGAAGCAGCAAAGAATTAACTACGGATCGGACGGATTCGACGGATTATTCATTTATGTACAAATCCGTGCCAATCCACTTCATCCGTGTCATTCGCGTGAAAAGCTCTTAAGAGGCAATTATGGACATCAAGAAAGTTGGCGTTTGCGGTTGTGGGTTGATGGGATCTGGCATTGCGCAGGTCGCGGCCATGGCTGGGTTCGACGTGACAGTGCTGGAAACCGAGCCGCGCTTCCTCGACAAAGGATTCGGCGGCATTCAGAAGTCGCTGGCCAAGTTCGCCGAAAAGGGCCAGCTGAAAGGCACGCCCGAAGAAGTGTTCGCGCGCCTGAAAGGCACCACGCACGCACAGGATCTCGCCGAATCAGACATTGTCATCGAAGCGATCATCGAGAACGTACCGGTGAAAAAGGCGCTGTACACACAACTCGATGGCATCGTGAAGAAGGACGCGATCTTCGCCACTAACACATCGTCTATTTCCGTAACAGAGCTGTTAACCACCACCAAGCGACCGGAGCGTTTCGTCGGGCTGCACTTCTTCAATCCGGTGCCGCTGATGAAACTGGTCGAAGTGGTTCGCACGATTGCAACCGACGAGCAGGTCTTCGAGACCGTCTTCAACTTCGCGCGCAAGCTGAACAAAATTCCCGTTCGCACCAGCGACAAGACCGGATTCATCGTCAACCGGCTGCTGGTGCCATATCTCCTGGATGCCGTTCGCGCCTACGAAGAAGGTGTCGGCTCCATCGAAGACATCGACTGGGCGATGCGGCTGGGCTGCGGCCATCCGATGGGTCCGTTCACGTTACTTGATTTCGTCGGGCTCGACACAACGTACTACATCACGCATGTAATGTTCGACGAATTCAAGGAGCAACGCTTTGCCGCGCCTCCGCTGCTGAAGCGCATGGTGCTCGCCGGATGGTATGGGCGCAAGAGCGGCAAAGGGTTTTACGATTACACGAATCCGGAAAAGCCTGTACCGCAGGATGCCGCTTTGCGTGGGTTTGCCGCCGAAGCACGATCGGCGACGGGAGCTTGATTTTAACCACGGATCTGACAGATGAGACGGATCGCACGGATCATTTCTTAGAATTTCTGAACACAATCCGTTTGATCAGTTGAATCGTCGATACTAAAAGTTGAGGAACTCATATGGCGACTACTGCTGTTCCTACTACATTCGAGAATCTGAACTACGAAAAGAAAGGCACCGTTGCCTATATCACCGTTAACCGGCCAAAGGTTCTCAACGCGCTGAATCGCGCTACCATGGCTGAGTTGCGCGCGGCCTTCGAGGATGCGCGCAACGACACGGGCGTTCGCGTGGTGATCATCACCGGTTCGGGCGAGAAGGCTTTCATTGCTGGCGCTGACAT
>CAYWSM010000290.1:0-16968 GCA_964460935.1 uncultured Terriglobales bacterium
TCGAAGAAGGCGGGATCGACGGCGTCGGAGGAGGAGCTGAAGACGGTGAGGTGCATAAAATGAAGTTTCGGGTTTCAGGTTTCAAGTTTCAAGTTTCAAGTGGGTGCTTATGCCAACTCGAAACCTGAAACCTGAAACCGAGAAGCGATGTTTATGCTTACGTAATAAGCCGCATCACAGCGGGATATTGCCGTGCTTCTTCGGCGGATTTTTGTCGCGCTTGGTTTGCAGCATTTCCAGAGCCTGGATGACTTTCAGGCGCGTGTCGCGCGGTTGAATCACGGCGTCGACGAAACCCTTTTCGGCGGCGACATAGGGATTGGCGAAACGATCCTTGAACTCCTCGATCTTCTCGGCGCGTTTGGCAGCGCGCTCCTCCGGCGTTTTGGTTTTGTCGAGTTCGCGCTTGTAAACGATGTCCACAGCGCCTTCGGGACCCATCACGGCGATTTCGGCAGTCGGCCAGGCGTAATTCACGTCGGCGCGAATGTGCTTGGAGGCCATGACGCAATAGGCTCCGCCATAGGCCTTGCGGGTGATGATGGTGATCTTCGGGACGGTGGCTTCGGCGAAAGCGAAAAGCAGCTTTGCGCCGTGCATGATGATGCCGCCGTGCTCCTGCTGCACGCCCGGGAGGAAGCCGGGCACGTCTTCAAAGGTGATCAGCGGGATGTTGAAGGCGTCGCAGAAGCGCACGAAGCGCGCACCTTTGATTGATGAATTAATGTCGAGCACACCGGCCAGCATGGCAGGCTGATTGGCGACGATGCCGACGGATCGGCCGTTCAGGCGAGCGAATCCGACAACGATGTTGGTCGCGAAGTGCTCCTGGACCTCGAAGAAGTATCCGTCGTCGATCACGGCGCGGATGACATCCTTGATGTCGTAAGGCTTGTTGGATTCGACGGGCACCATGGAGTCGAGCGCGTTTTCGCGCCTATCGATTGGATCAGTGCACTCGCGGCGCGGGGCATCTTCCATGTTGTTCGACGGCATGAAGCTGAGAAGTTCGCGCACCATCGACAGACACTCGGCATCATCGTGAGCGAGGAAGTGGGCAACGCCGGATTTCTGATTGTGCGTCATCGCTCCGCCGAGATCTTCCTTTGTAACTTCTTCGTGAGTGACGGTCTTGATGACGTCGGGCCCGGTGATGAACATGTACGACGTCTTGTCGACCATAAGGATGAAATCGGTGATGGCGGGCGAGTAAACAGCGCCGCCGGCACAGGGGCCCATGATGGCGGAAATCTGCGGAATCACGCCGCTGAACAGTGTGTTGCGAAGGAAGATGTCGGCGTATCCGGCGAGCGATCCGACGCCTTCCTGAATGCGCGCACCGCCGGAATCGTTGAGTCCGATGAGGGGTGCGCCGACCTTGGCGGCCATGTCCATGATCTTAACGATTTTGGCAGCGTTGGCCTGGGAGAGCGATCCACCGAAGACGGTGAAATCCTGGGCGAACACGAATACCAACCGGCCTTCGATGCGGCCATAGCCTGTGACGAAGCCGTCGCCGAAATACTGCAGTTTGTCCATGCCGAAGTCGGTGCAACGGTGGGTGACGAGTTTGTCTGTCTCTTCGAAGGTGCCTTCGTCGAGCAGGAACTCGATGCGCTCGCGGGCGGACATCTTTCCTTCTTTGTGTTGGCGCTCGCGGCGTTCGGGACCGCCGCCGGCTTCAGCGGCACGATCACGGCGCTTCAGTTCTTCCAGTTTCTGTGCCAGGTCCATAAGGTTTGAAAGAATTCCTAAGAGGGCCGAATTATAGCCGGGAGCATGTACATCGCGCTTGTGAGGTACGTCACGGAAGCGATGTGCGCAGTTGGAATCTGCGTGGAGATGTGTCGCGCGGCGGAAACGCCCTCGTGACAACCGGGCGAAACGTGGGCGCTACTTCTTCGATCAGGCTACTCGGTGCGTTTGGGCTACCACTTTGTCATATACCTCTTTGGTCATCTGGACCGGCGTGTTCTGCTTCAGCCAGCCCGGCTGAGTGCCGAAAGCAGCGATCTGGCGGTCAGCCCGCGAATCACCGAGTAACGGCACCTGAACAGTGCAAGCCTGATCGCAGGCGCGGCGGTCGGGCCAACGCGAGCAGGAAGTGATGACCAATTCCTCATGGCCGGCGAAGCGGGTGCGGGCGGCGTGGGTGGCATCGACGTAGATGTCGACGGGCTGGAGCGTTTCCGGGCAAAGTGCATGAAACGGCTGGCGATATTCCCACTTTGCCATGTAGTACCAGATGACGGCAGAGCCGACAAAGAATGATGATCCGACGACGAAGGCAAGAATGCCGAGCAGAATCATGGCGACCTCCAGAAGGAGTCGATTCGTTGAGCTCAGCTATATCGCGGAAAGAACCACGTGGCTCTGATGTCAAATACCGGCCCTGGTGACCTTCAAGAGGCGTGAATGTTCCCGAATTCTTTCACCGGCGGGTTACGGTGGAAGTCGTAACGCAGGAGATTAGAACCGAACCTACTTACAAATTTTGTTTGAGTGCTGCCATCCGGCTACATCCTCCGGCATACCTTTCGAGTTCTAACAACAGACACTTCCCTGAAAAGGCGGTTTCCCTTGTTGTTAAAACCATGCCGCGGCGCGGCGGCCGTTTCCGTGATGGTTTCACTGTCCTTTTTTGCACTGCTGACTGGCTGTGGAGGAACGCCGAACACGGCTTCCACGGGTGGAGTCACGACTCCAAATCCCAATCCGACTCCTTCTCCCTCGCCATCACCAAGCACGTGTCCGACGGTTACGGTCGAAATGGCGGCGGGACCACAAACCGGCGTTGCATCGTTTCCAAAGCCGGCGCCAACGTCCCCTCCGAATCCGGGAACGACACCCGCGGGATCGGTGTGCGTATCGACTCCGGCGGATGGAGCTACCGTAAGCTCGCCGACACACGTGTACGCGCAGACGACGCTGCAGAACATCGATCACATGCGGATTTACATCGACGGCAAGGCGCAGTACTTCACGTTCTTCAACACGGCCGATGCGCTGCTGTGGATGTCTCCAGGCACGCATCAGCTTGAAGTTCTAGCCACGGATAAGAGCGGTGATGAGGCGAGCGCGACGTTCTCGGTGAACGTCCAGGGCGGCGATCCGGCGCCGGTCACGCAGATCCAGGCGATGCCGAATTGGGAGCCATGTTCGGCGAAGTTTCCGCCGGGACATCCGCGAGCAGGGCAAATTTGCGCGGCGGGACTCGGCGACGCTGTTTCGACGATGACGGAGAACCAGAGCACGCCGTCGTTGAGTGGCAAATCGGCAAAGCTCACGATAGGCGGGCCGACTGCATACACGAACGAGCTGTACACGAAGTTCCTTGGTGGTGGCTCGCATCCATCGCGATTTACTTACGATTTGTATTTCATGGTCGATCAGCCGGATCGTCCGCAGGCACTGGAGTTCGATGTAAACCAGGCGTTCGACGATGTGCGCTGGGTTTTTGGGACTGAGTGTAACTTCAAAGATACGGGCAAGTGGGACGTATGGGATGGCGTGAAGGGGTGGCAACCGACCAGCGCTCCATGTAAGCCGTTTCCGGCGAACACGTGGATTCATCTCGTATGGGAGTTCGAGCGCGTCGGAAACCAGGTGCACTACATCAGCGTAACGGTGGATGATCAGACTTATCCGCTGGACCTCTATTATTCAAACCAGCCGGACTGGCCGATGGAGAGCATTGATGTGGCATTCCAGATGGACGGCGACTCCACGCAGCAGCCATACACAGTGTGGCTCGACAATGTAACGCTGAACGCGAGATAAGGATGTGGGCGGACCACTCCGTCCGCCTACTTCACTTTCTTCCAGATCACGTCCTCGTTGTTGCGGCGGTCGATCAGTGCATCTACTGTGCCATTTGTGTTGCGACGAAGCAGCCGTCGGCCTTCAACGCCTTTGACAAAGAAGATGTCAGCAGCTTCGGGAATGAGCTGAAGTTTCGCGCGTCCGGTGCGCTGAGAATAGAGGCTCGTACCGTCCGTGGTAACGGTTAGCTGCACTCCGGGTGCGAGTTCGTAAGTACCGGCGAAATCCGCGAACAGCTTAGGGTTCGCCACTCCGGAAGCCGGGTCTTCGTAGTAGCGCATCACCTGCGCAGCAGCGATTTGCCATTGATTATTGCGGAAGAGCCAGGTGTCAGTTTCGTGGTAGCGCGCGTGAAGTTCCTGCCCGTAAATGGTTTCTGTTTCGTCGCAGTCGTAGCTCAGGATCGCAGTGTTCCCGTGAACGATGCTCTGTGGATTCACCACCTTGATCGATCCCGAATATCCCTTCGGCATCGGGGCGATGTCCTCCAGCAATTGCGTCTTGTTCATGCTGCGGCCCTTCTCATCATGGAAGAGGACGTCGTCAGCAAAGTACTGCTGGAATGGTGCTTTGTCGCCCGGGACAATGGCGTCGAAAATCTGCTGCGTGCGGCGTACCAGCTCATCCTGAGTCATGGTTTGAGCCTGCAAGGCAGGCGAAATCCAGAGGACAGCCAGAAGAGCACTGCAGAAGCGTCTAGACATAAAACCACCTCAGGCGCGATACAGCGTAACATCTAATAACGAAAGCGGTACAAGTAATGGGACGAATGGACTAGTTTTGGTTGTCGCCAACAGCAGGATCGAGCTACGGAGTCTCTGAGGAAGTGGGTCCCTCATCTGCCGTGCTCCCCGCTGAAAATCGACGGGGATTGAATTCGGAGTAACGGGACGTCATCTCCACAGGCGTAGTCCGCATCTTAGTGAGAGATGCGCTGGTTGAACGTCCTTTTCTCGCTGGTTCTTACGTCATTATTTTGGCTGACGGCCTGCACGAGTTGTGGCCGAGAGAAGTCGCCGGAAGAGATTCAACAGGAAACTGCTCGCGCGACGGCCAAGCTGAAGCGGGACACCGTGGCTGTGGCGAAGGGCGTGAAAGAAGGCTTGTCGAAGCCGAAGACGGTGGATATTAACACGGCAACCCGCAACGAACTCACGGCTACACTCGGGATCACAGAGCAAGCGGCGGATCGGATTATTGGAGGCCGTCCGTACCAAAATGCCGATCAGTTGGTGACCAAGCGGGCGGTGACGAATGCAGAGTACGATCGGATCAAAGATAAGGTGACGGTGAAACAGCAGCGGTGACGACCGAACGATAGTCGCCACATCTGATGAACTGTCCAATCCGCGCTCAGCGCCTAAAGGCGCTCGATTTAGCGGCTGTACGACATCGCTGAAGCGATGCCCTGATACAAGCCCAGTCCCGCAAGAAACATCACCTTCTCGCTACCAGCCTTGGCGTTTGCGCAGACCGGTGATGTGTGCCACGTGGTGCTTGCAGTGCCACGAGTAAATCGCGAGATTGAGGCTCAAATCGAGTTGGCCGCGTTCGGGGTGGACCATCGTTCGCTTCCAGTCTTCGGCGGTGAATGACTTCAACAGCACGGCCCAACGATGGTGAAGGCCTTCAAGAATCTGCAATGAGCTCTCGATCGGATCGTGCTTGGCATCCGGCAATTCGGCCCACGCTGCTTCGTCGTATGGCTTGATCGACGGATTATTTTCGGTTCTGGCAAAGCGAAAACGGATGTAACTGTTGATGTGACTGTCGGCGAAATGATGGACCGTTTGGCGGATGGTCCAGCCGCCGTCACGGTATGGCGTATCGAGTTGCGCATCGTGCAATCCGGCGACGGCCGCGCGGAGCTTCGCGGGAAGCTCGACGATGTCCTGGATCATCGCGGCGCGTTGCGCATCGGTGTAGGACGGCTGCGGCTTGAACGGGCCGATGGGGTAGCGAAGGTCGGGAACAGCGGCGGCGGTAGTCATGATGAGTCCTTTTGGTGGTCAGAGTAGAGAAAGCTGCAGCGCGATGCAAACATTCATGAGCAGAGATCTGCGATGCTTCGCATCGCCCGACCGGGCGAGGCGCCCGGTCCCACAAAATCACCTCTCCACTCTTCTGTTATTCGTACGCTAAGGCTTCGATCGGATCTTTTTGTGCTGCCTTGAACGCCGGATAGATGGCGCCGAGGATGGCTCCTCCGATGGCAATCAGGATGGCGTAAATTATCCAATCGGCCTGGATCTGAATTGGCAGCGTCGGCAGCTTAGCGTGGATGCCGCGCCGGGCAGCCATGCTCAGGGCGATGCCGACGAGGATGCCGCCGATGGCGAGGACGATGGTTTCGCGAAGAATGACGTTCACGATGTAGAGCTTGGACGCGCCAAGTGATTTCAGAATGCCGATCTCGCGGGTGCGCTCCATCACGGCAGTGTACATGGCCTGGAAGATCACAATGAATCCGATGATCACGGCGACACAGATCACGACCGTAATGAACTGCGACAGGCCAGGAAGATTGCTGGCGGTCATCATCGACAGGTATTCCGCCATGGAGACGACCTTGTAGGTGGACATACCGGCCGCTGCAATCTCCTTCTTCACAACATCGGCATTGGCGGATGTGTCGAGCTTGATATAGAAGATCGAGACTTTGCCGGGGTTATTCATCAAGTTTTGCAATGTCGTGATGGGAACGAACTTGCGTGCGCCCTTCCCGTGCATCACGATTCCCCGGACATAGAACTGCTGGTTGAACAGGGAAATGGTTTGCCCAATTTTGACGTGGTTCGACGTAGCAAAGTAGTCGTCAACCAGCACGTCGTTCGGTTGCTCGAATGGTCCACCGGCAATGAATTTGAACGGAGAGAGTGCGTTGTAGGACTGGAAGTCGATGCCGGAGATGACTTCCAAAGCGCCGGCGGTGTTCATCTGCCAGACCACCGGCGAGACGACACTAACGTGGTCCATCTTGCGAAGGACGTTCGCGATCTTCTCCGGCATGGGAGCGCCACCTAAACCGGCGAGGAACGAGGCATTCGGCGGCTGCACCATGAGATCGGCGCCAATGCCGATATTGCGGGACTTGGCATCGTTCAACATGCCGAGCGAGAGTCCGACGATCAGGAGAATCAGCGTAACCTCGACGGCGATGGCGACGACACTGATGATCGATCGCACCGGCCGGTGCACGAGGTTGGCAAAAATCATTTTGTTCACAGAAAAAAGTTTATCAGTTCGGTAGTTTCTCAGTGGCCTGACGGGACACGGCGACGAGGAACGGAACTACTTTTTCTCAGGGTCGCCGCCCTGGGAGACCTGGTTGTTCTCGGAATCAAGATGGACGACCTGCACTCCGGAGGGCTGCTCGAGAGTGAATTGATCGTCTTTGAGCGGCTGGTCAACGGTGAGCTTTACGACGGTGATGCCAATCGAATACTCCTCGCTCGGACGCCAGATGTCGATATCCGTCGGATACTGCGTGCCGTTGAAATCCTTATAGCCTTCGTATTTGGCTTCCGTAACCAGATTGCCTTCGAGATCGTAGATGAGTTGGCGGTGCGGCAGCAGGTCGCCACGGCTGAAGATGACCTTGCGCGATAAGTACCACCCTTTATCGCCTTTGTGAATCACGTCGACGACATAAGTGGGCGATTCCTCGATGCGCTTCGTCGTCACATCGTTAACGACTTCCGCGCTTTGCTCGAGGATGGCGATCTCGTTATTCGGATCGACGGCACGGATCAGAAGGGCGTTGTAAATCACCTGGGGCCGCAGATTTTCGAGAGGGTTGGCGGAAGGGTGAACGACGTCGGGAGGGCCGATGATGAATCGGTTTTTCGCGGGGATGTAAAGCTTGAATCCGTTCGCGTCACTGACCATGTCGAAGGCGCGATTGCGAACAACCGGGAACAACCCAATCATGCGGAGCAGATCAGGCTTGCGTACCAGGATGTATCCGCGAATTTGCTGATATTCCGTGACCTTGCCTTTCTTGGAGCCGCCGACGGAAGTATCGATATCGACGGTGGAGTTCAGGGTCTGGATCTTGGCGGCCTGCGCATTCATGTAGTCCACCATTTCCTGCAGAGTCGCGGTGCGATTCGCAGCCAGCACAACCCGCCTCGGGACTTTATGAGAGCGGAAAAGGCATCCGGTGGAGAGCAGGGCCGAGGTAAGCACGACTGCTGTCCAGATATGAATCCGACGTACCATCAATTAACGATTAGATTCCAAAATTCCAGTATAGGACACCGGCATGTCACTTTGCTGCGGCCGCAACTGCGCGGCGATAGAGCGCAACGTTGCGGCTGTGCTCATCGAGGGTTCGGGCAAACCGGTGGTGACCATTGTTGTCGCTGACGAAGTACAAATAATCACTGCGAGTTGGATTCATGGCCGCCAGCAACGATGCTTTTCCTGGGTTCGCGATGGGGCCCGGGGGCAATCCGGCATTCTTGTAGGTGTTGTAGGCGGAGTCGAGATGCAGGTCGGACTGGTAGATGATTCCCTGGTAGTGCCCCGCCAGCAGTGAAGCGTAGATTACGCTGGGATCGGCATCGAGAGCCATCCTCCTCTGCAAACGATTGAGATAAACGCCGGCGACCAGGGGGCGCTCCTCGGGCGCGGCAGTCTCTTTTTCGACAATCGAAGCCAGGGTGACGGTCCGATGCACGTCGGAGTTGAGGCCGATTGAGTTGGCTTCCTGCTTGAACCGGTGAACCATGGCCGCGACAATGTCCTGCATGGATTGCGTGCGCGTGAAGCCGTACGTGTCAGGGAAAAGATAGCCCTCAAGCGTCTTCGCCTCGGGGTCAAGATCGCGAATCAGGCTAACCTGCTTTTCGGTTTGGGCCAGGAAGTCCTCTTTGCGGCCCAGGCCCGCCGCTTCGACCGCACTCGCGATATCAAAGACGTTAAAGCCTTCGGGGACAACAACGGTATGAACGTAAATGTCTCCGCGGACAAGGCGCGTGTGCACCAGAAGGTTGTTCTCGGGACCTTCGAACTTGTATTCGCCGGCTTTCAATGTGCGCGGCTTCAGAACGTAGTGATAGAGCAGAAACGCTCGCCAACTCCGAATGACGCCGCGGGACTGCAACTCGGAAGCGATGCGGCGCGTGGACCAGCCGGGCTTGAGCATGACAAACGTGGTCTCGGCCGGCTGGGTAGGAACCAGAATGGCCCATGCGAGCCAGGCAGAGACGACGATCAATGCGACAAAGACGAGTTTGAGAAGAAAGCGCACTTTTTCCTCAGTGTAGCAAGCAGCAGAAAATTGCGAATCCGTGGTTAGGCAAGCTTGGCCAGAGCTGCTGTAACGAGTTCATCCTGGTGGGTGGGAACGGTCCGGAAGTCGATGAGCAAACGGTCATCTTCTACCCGGGCGATGATTGGAGGTGCCGAGTGGCGGAGTTGGTTGGCCATTTCCGCCGTGCTGTACCGGTTGGAGTTAATCGCGAGCAGCACAGTCGGCAACGAGGAGGCTGGCGCGGCGCCACCGCCAATGACGGATTCACCATCGACAAGCTCGATATTTAATCCAGCGTCAGCCAGCAACTTGGAAGCGTGCCGGGCACGTTCGGCGATCGATTTTTTGGACAGCCGCATCATGCGAATGGCCGGGATCGCGTCGTAGTCATTCTTGATGTAAGAAAGCAGCGTCGATTCCAGCGCGGCGTAGATAAGCTTGTCAACGCGCAAGGCGCGGAACATCGGATTCTGCCGAACGCGCGCGACGAGATCACGACGGCCGCTGATCATGCCGGCCTGCGGACCGCCCAGAAGTTTGTCGCCGCTGTAGGTGACGATATCCACCCCGGCGCGAATGCTGTCGCCTACGCCTGGTTCGTTGTGGATACCCACTTCGTGCAAATCGAAAAGTGCGCCGCTGCCGAGGTCTTCCATGACGGGGATGTTGTGCTTGCGTCCGAGGGCAACGAGGTCTTCGAGCAAGGGATCCTCGGTAAATCCAACGATGGAGAAATTCGAACGGTGCACGCGCATCAGCAACCGTGTTCGATCATTGATGGCGCGTTCGTAGTCGGCGATGCGAGTACGGTTGGTTGTTCCGACTTCGCGCAGGACGGCGTTGGATTTCGCCATCACGTCTGGGATGCGGAACGATCCGCCAATCTCCACCAGTTCGCCGCGCGAGACGATGACCTCTCCACCTTCGGCGAGTGTGTTGAGAGCAATCATCACGGCAGCGGCGTTGTTGTTGACAACAATTGTTGAAACCGCCTGCTCCGACGGAGCGTATGGCCGCAGCAACCGGGCGAACAGACGATCTACGTGCACATCGCGCTTGCCGCGCTCGCCGGCTTCGAGATTGAACTCCAGGTTCGAGTAACTAGTGGCTGTATGGCGAATGTGCTCAATGGCCGCTTCGGAGAGTGGAGCGCGACCGAGATTCGTATGCAGGATCACGCCGGTGGCATTAATGAGCGGCTGCAAAGATGGTTGCAGCGTATGGGAGATCTGCCGCTCGATAACATCAGCAGCATGTGCCAGAGCAACTTCCATGCCCGGCATGTCAAGCGAATCCGCCGCAATGGCTTCGCGCAGGCTGTTCAGTACTGAACGTGTCGCCTCGAGCACAACTGCGGTTCCATCTCGCTCGATCAGCGACAACAGCTCCGGACGGCGTAACAACTCGTCCACCGAAGGCAGCTTGCGGAACAGTTCGGACTTGGAGGCCACATCCACGGAAGCAGTATAAAGTGAGGTTCGGTTGCGGGCCATCGGATGTTCGGTAACCGAGGTACAATCGAGCCGCATGCGCAAGTTCTTCCGCTTCGTGCTGATGGCCCTGGTGCTGGTTACGGTCGGCGTGATATCGGCGCTGACAGCCATGCGGGTGGCCATCCACGGGCGCGAGGTCGCGGTTCCCAATTTCGTCAAAATGAGCGTCACAGAGGCCGAACGGACCGCGCAGGGTAACGGATTGGCCGTGTCCCTCGAAGGGCAGTTCTACAGTGCGGATGTGCCGGAGGGACGGGTTGTTTCACAGCAGCCAGCACCGGGAACGCGTGTTCGAAGGGGATGGCGCGTGCGGTTGGCCCAGAGTCTGGGGGCACAGAAAGTGGTTATCCCAGATGTGGAGGGCCAGAGTCCACGGGCAGCCGAACTCAATGTTCGCCAGCGCGGCCTCGAGATCGACACGGTAGCGGAGGCGCACATCCCGGACGCTCCCACCGAACTCGTGATTGCGCAAAGTCCACCTCCGGCAGCAGTAGGCGTGCAATCGCCCAAGCTCAGTGTGCTGCTGGCGGCGGAACCCGATCCACCCATGTTCGTGATGCCCAATTTTGTCGGGCGCTCCCTGGCCGAGGCATCTTCCGATATCGAACAGGCCGGGTTCAAACTGGCACAGGTGAAGACGGCGGCGGAGAACGGGTCTTCAAATGGCGTGGCTCAGCTCAATAAGTCCACTTCGATCGGCACGATGGTCGTGCGACAGGTTCCCTCGGCGGGACAGAAAATTGGCGCAGATACGCCCATCGTTCTCGAAGTCAGCCGGTAAGTTCGACCATCTACAAAGCTCGTCCCTGCCATCTGACACATGGTCACCCTGATTGCAAGCACTGCAACCAAGCACACCTCCCGGCAGCAAGTTAGAATTACAAAGCACGTGCAAGTACAGCGGACTCATACGTTCTTACTTGTTTGCGGAGGATACGGTGCGCCGAAGCCAGGTTATTGCCTTCATCACTCTTACTATTGTCGCGATGTTATTAATTGCCGGTTGCAATGACTTTTTCACCTCGGGAGACTCGATCGTTACACTCACCATCTCGCCCGTATCGCGGCTCGCGGCGGTAGGCGATACGATCAATTTCACGGCCCAAGGTACGACCGTTAACGGCGACAGCAAGGATGTAACTTCAAGTGCGAAGTGGACGTCGTCCGATAGCAGCAAAGCGAGCGTCAGCAGCAGCGGTGTCGCGACAGCCGTAGCGGCCGGAACGGTAACCATCACAGCTTCGCAGGATAGTGGCTCCGCAACGGCATCGCTGGTGATCACCCAGTTGTCGCTGGATCACATCACCATTACTCCAGTGGATCCGACCGTACTGCAAACAAGTGGCACACAACAATTCACCGCTACCGGGACCTTTACCGACGGCAGCCAGCAAAATCTGACCAGCGTTGTGCAGTGGACAAGCGCATCAACAACCGTGGCGACGATCAACAACAATGGGCTGGCCACATTGCTGACGCCCGGCACTACCACAATTACCGCAAGCATTACGACCAGCGACGGATCGAAATCTGACAGCACCACGATGACCGTACAGTAAGTAGTGACGAAACAAGCTATTTTCTGCATCGTTCGTGGCGTGAAGGTGCTCGAATTGTTGTTGTGTTACGTTTCTGTAGTTACGCCATATTGACCTCAACGTGATCAGTCGGGTCTTCAAAGCATTCCTGTATCGCGATTTTCGCCTGATGTGGGTAGGCGCATGCACGTCGAGCATCGGGACGTGGATGCAGATCGTTGCACAGGGCTGGCTGGTTTATCAGCTTACGCATTCGGCATTTCTGCTGGCGCTGGACCAGTTTCTCAGCGGGATTCCCATCTTTCTTTTCTCGCTTGTAGGCGGGGTGATCGCCGACCGTGTCGAGCGGCGGAAAGTCCTGCTGGGTTCGCAGTACATGCAGATGGCTTCCGCCGCCATACTCACCATCCTGGTCGCCACCGGGTTGGTGCATGTATGGCACATCCTCTGCTTGTCGTTTGTTACTGGATTCGCACAGGCTTTCGGCGGTCCCGCTTACCAGGCGTTGATTCCAACGCTGGTCGAGCGCGAAGACATGCCTAACGCCATCGCGTTGAACTCCATTCAATTCAACCTGGCCGTGACTATTGGACCGGCACTGGCCGGACAGGCATTGGCCAAGTTGGGCGAGACCTGGTGTTTCGGGTTGAACGCGATTTCGTTTCTCGCACCGATCACTTCGCTGCTGCTTATCAAGACGCGGTTTCTGCCGGAGAAGACGAAGGAATCGATCTTCACCAGCCTGAAGAGAGGCATCTACTTCGCCCGCCAGCAACCGGCGATGGAAGCGCTGATTGTGTTGGCGTTCTGCATGACGTTCCTGGCCATGCCAATCCGCACGTATATTCCGGTGTTCGTGAAAGACATCTTCCATCGCGGGCCGGAGACGTACGGCAACCTGTTGTCGCTGATGGGGATCGGCTCGATTTGCGGGTCGTTGGTGATTGCGGCCGCGGGCAACGTAAGCCGCAAAGGGCAAGTCGCGCTGGGAGGACTTATCCTGCTGGGTATCGGAATCTTCGGTTTCGCAGTCTCCAAACGCCTGCCCCTGAGCGGTGCAATGCTGGTATTGACCGGCGCCGCAATGATGGCCGTCTTCGCCATGGTGAACTCATTGGTGCAGTTGATCACCACCAACGAGATGCGCGGACGGGTGATGAGCCTCTACAACTTTGCATTCCGCGGCGGCATGCCCGTGGGGAATCTGGTAACAGGATGGCTGGTGCCGATTTTTACCGCCCCGCTGATCCTTGGCGTCAGTGGCGTCTTACTAGTCTTAGTGGCATTGTACTTCTTCCTTGTGCAACGAAGAGTGGCCGCGCTGTAATCACTCTCCCGGGTGATACTGGCGCTCGGTGTGTCCCTCCAGTTGTGAGCGATAGAAGTACACATCACGCAAATTGCCGGTGGTATAGCGAAGCGCTTCGTCATTGAAATGGCGAGTGCCGGGGCGTCCGCTCTCGCCTCCAGCGGTGACGGCTTTTGCACGGACCTTATCGCCGAACTCAACGACGGCGACAAAGCTGTTTCCGCTCGAGCCGTACCATTTCTTTGTATTCGGATACTGACGGGCGCCGAACGATGCCAACGATCCCCACATGGAAGAGGTGAACGCCACTGGGATACTCCACTGTCCATCGTCGAAATGCGGAGCAATGTCGTCGTCAAGCCGCTGGAAACGGTTGATTTCGCCCCACGGCGTCTTCCAGCTACCGAAGTCAGCCGTGAGCCGATCCGTGGCGCTGGTGAGTGTTTGCAACAAATCTTGCGGAGGAACCTTGGTGGCGATGTAGTCGTACAAGGGCGCTTCGTTGTGCTCGGTCGCAGCATGAATGTGCTTCAGCATCTCCTGGCCCCAGTACACAGCGAGCGAGGTCGCCACTGAGTCCGTGGCCCAGCGCAGATCCCAGGCACGAAGCACCTTGATTGGCTCGGCCAGCTTGGATTTCCGCGGATCGGTATCGGGAGCGTCGTCCCAAGCTTTGATCAATGCCGGGACGGGCTTCGTGAACCACGTCAGATAACTGTCAAATGCCGCGCCGATCAGCGAGTCGAGGGTGAAATCCTTGCCGGAACTGAACACCCGCTGCGCATGTAAGCCGCGAGCTGTCTCGCCACCCATTTCGACGTAGGCTGGGAAGTCATTCTTATTGAAAGTGCCCGGACCCGCCGCCGACCACGGCGCATCGTTCGAGTTGTAGAGCCAGCCGCTCTTCGGGTTCAGCAGGTGCGGCATTTCATCAATTGTAAGATGGCCATTCCAATCGGTTTCCGGATCGCTGCCCTCGACCGGCTTGGTGTAGTCGAAGCGCGTGTCGCGCTTGGGAATGAAATTGCCCTGGAAGTAGGCGATGTCGCCATCGGCATCGGCAAAGATCGTGTTGTTCGACGAATTCGCGTACAGCTCCATCGTTTTCAGATACGACTTGTAATCGCGGGCCTTCGTTCGCAGGAACGACTGCTCAAGCTGCTCGATGGGATTCTGCATGAGCTTGATGGCGATCCACTTTCCATTGGCTTCGCGAACGATCGGGCCGTGAACTGTGCGATAGACCGTAAACTTTTTTTCGTCCATGCCGCCGACCGTGCGATACGGGACGACAATCACGCTCGCCTCCACAGGGCGTTCTTCGTTGCCGTACTTATAGAAGTATTGGTCACCTTTCTTCGTAATCGTCTCGGTGTATTCATCGACGGCATCCACGCCACTGGATGTGTGCATCCAGCCCACGCGATCGTTGAATCCCTGATAGATGAAGAACTGTCCCCAGGTCGAAGCGCCATAGGCGTTGAGCCCTTCATCGCTGACCATCTGGAGTTCCGAGCGGAAGAAGAACGATGTGTGCGGATTGATCAGCAGCAGGGCGTGATGATCGGTAGTATTCGACGGTGCGATTGCAGCGCCATTCGATCCACGTGGCTCGTCGTCTTTTGGTGGCTGCTGCGGGACGAGCATCGTGGCCGCTTTTTGAGGAACTGCCGATCCATAGAACGCCTCCAGGTCGCGGAGATTAACACGCTCAATGTCTCCGCCAATGCTGCCCTCGGTGAAGCTTAATGCCATCCACGGTTCGAAGTGATGAATGACCCGCGGCTTCACCTCCGGATGCTTGTACAGATAGAAGTTCAAGCCGTCGGCGAATGAGTCCATCAACTTTTTCAGCCACGCCGGACTTGCTGCGTAATCTTTCTTCAGCACGGCGGGATCGATGAACAGCTTCATCCGCAGATCCTGGTAGATCCTGGACTCGCCATCAGCCTCAGCCAGCCTTCCCATGGCGTTGATGTAGTTGATCTCAACACGATTGAAATCATCTTCGGCCTGCGCGTACTCGGCGCCAAAGACCGCATCGGCATCGGTCTTGCCGTAAACGTGGGCGATACCCCAATCGTCGCGGACGATCGTCACATTGCGCGATTGTTGCTCCCAGCGCGCGATTTCGGCTTTCGTGGCGGAGAATAATGGCGTTGACGCCAGGATTGCTAGAACAACCCAGAGAAATCTCTTCATTGAATGTCTCAGCAGGAGATTACGAGAATGATAGCGTCCCAAGAGTCGATAAGGCATATGGCTTAGGTGACGGGGAGCGGCATCGCCTTGCACGGTTTGGAAAGTGTTTTTCACAAGCAAACCGCAAATTTAACAGACATTTCACGTAACAGTTATTGCGAACCAGCATTCGTTCGGCATACTTGCGCGGCTTATGTCTCTGCGAAAGTCTGTTTCCCTTGTGCTTATCGTGTGCGCGCTTGTGGTTGTGGGTGCGTCGAATGCAATCGCTCAGTGTGTGAACCTGACCAGCGGTCCGGGGCTGTCATACACACAGGACTTCAACACCCTGTCAAATACGTCTGGCTCTACGACCAATAATCTGACCATCCCCGGATGGTCTCTTGTTGAAACTGGCACCAGCGCGCGCGTAAACAATCAGTACGCGGTGGATACCGGCAGCAGCAATACCGGCGACACCTACAGCTATGGCGCCGCCGGATCGACCGATCGGGCGCTCGGCACACTGTTGAGCAGCACGATCACGCCAATCTTCGGAGCCTGCTTCACGAACAATACCGGCTCCACCATCACAGCTCTTACGATCCAATACACGGGAAAGCAGTTTCGTGTTGGGACAGCGAACCGGACGGACCGGCTCGACTTCCAGTACAGCACAACAGCAACCGCGCTAGACACGCCGTCGGGATGGATCAATGACGACGATCTCGACTACACCGATACGGCGAGCGCGACTACAGGAGTAGTCAACCCCGCCAAGAGCACACCGATTGGTCCGCAGACCATCAACGGTCTTTCCGTCGCGAACGGCAGCACATTCTGGATTCGCTGGACGGATTTCGATACCAGCGGCGCCGATGATGGACTCGCGGTTGACGACCTCAGCCTGACGGCAAGCATCGATGGAAATCCGGGATCCACGAATCCTTCGGCGATCGGCAGCGCAACCCCAACGAGCGCAGGTGGGACGACAACCTTCAGCGGCACGATTACGCCGGGGACGAATCCTCCATCGGAAAGCTTTACCGTTTCCTGCAATCTGACCAGTATCGGCGGCGACGCGAACTTTGCGTTGAATGTTGCCGGCACGGATTTCACAGGCAGCTACGTGGTTCCAACCGGAACCGCCCCCGGTACATACCCGTTGCCATGTGCCGTAACGGACGATCTGTCGCGAAAGGGAAACTTCAACATCTCGCTGACAGTAAACGCGCAATTGCTCACGATCATGCAAATTCAGGGCAGCGGATCGCGGTCGCCGTATGAAGGGCAGCCGGTGACCACGACCGGCGTGGTGTACGACATCAGCTTCAACGGATTCTGGATCCAGGATCCGGTGGGCGACGG
>CAYWSM010000291.1:0-4853 GCA_964460935.1 uncultured Terriglobales bacterium
CACCAATAATCATCAGCCATAGCATCACGGCCAGTTCCGCAAAGACGGCCGGCTGCGCCACTTTAAACGCGAGATCGCTGTAGCCTGGCGCCAGCAGCGCCACCATGCTCAGGCCGATCCAGGCAAAACCGTCGATCAGCAGCCAGATGCCCAGCAGCCGCGGGATGAAGTGCGAACGCACGATCAGCAGCCCAAACGGCAGCAGCCACAGACCCCAGAACATCTCATTGATCGCGTGCCCTTGGCCGTGAAGACGCAAGAAGAGCATAGCTACGGCTTCGCGCTGCGGCTGGACCAGTGAGCCGAATTCGCCACGTAGCACCAAAATTGCCGCGAGGTTATTCAACTCATTGAGAAAGCCGATTCCCGCCGATACCGCAACGAAGATGACGAGCAATGACGCGAGCCATTTGCTGACGCCGTTGAATAAGCGATAGAGCGCCATGGCCACGACGATCCAAAGCACCATGGCAAGCAGCCAGGTGACGACGCCCACGCGCAGCAGCATCTCATGGGCAAGTACGTTAGCGGCCGTTGCGGCCGCGTCGCCTCGAACCATGATTTTGTTCGGGACGTACATCAGGCAGAACGGGCCCATGGCCACGAAGAGGAAGTAGAGCCATCCGGCAATGCGCGCGTCACGCTTGGCGGGAATCATCCGTGCCCTCCCGGTTGATTGTAGGAATGATACGGCATGACCGTGGCCCAAAATGGCACAAGTGCCGATTCCCGCATGACGCAGATTAGTGCATCAAAGTCAAGACTTGTACGTTCTCGCCATTTGCTTTCAACTGTTTCCCGCAGAATGGCTACAACCGAACACACAATCAACGACGCCCTCGCTGATCTCCTGCGTTCTACCCGTCGCATGTGGCGTGATGGTGATGTTGTCAGTTCCGAAAACACCGGTCAACTGAAGGGCACCGCTGAACGACCCGACATTATCGTCGCTGAACCCAACGTATCTCCCGTTGTCATCGAGACCGAAGTCATTCCGGCTATCACAGTCGAGTCAGAGGCTACCGCTCGTCTCGGCCGCAAACTGAAAAAGACCGGACGCCAGATTCTCTCTTCCATCGCTGTTCGACTGCCAGAGCGTCTGCGTCACAAGTCAGGCAAACCTCTCAGCAAAGAACTATCGGAAGCAAATGATCTGGAGATGGCGTTGTATACGGGCAGCAGCGATGAGAATGTTGTTCGATGGCCTGCCTCCGGGTGGATGATCGGCAGCGTAGCTGATCTCTCAATCCTCACGCAATCAGCCTCCGTGCCCCCGGACATCATCGACGCAGCAGCGACCGAACTGGTGAATGGCGTCAGCGAAGCTGCAGGAATGTTGGCTGACATCGCCAAGGGTCACAAAGAAGCGGTGGAGAAGATCGGCAAGGAGCTATTCCAAGAAGACGGCGAACAGACCCGACGCATGGCGACTACGATCTTGGCGAATGCGTTCGTTTTCCACGAGAGCCTTGCGGGGAAATTACCGGGTGTCGATTCGATCGATGAGCTACGAGGCAAGAAAAAATTCAGCAAATCTGGAATTCTTGCCGAGTGGCAGAAGATTCTGAAGGTCAATTACTGGCCTATTTTTGACATCGCCCGTCGCATCCTCGAACACATTCCGGTCGGTGAAAGCAAAGGGCTCATCGAGCGCCTTGCGGATACAGCAGACCGACTGCTGGAGAACCAGTTGATGAGGTCTCACGACCTGACTGGTGCCGTCTTCCAGCGAATGATTATGGACAGGAAGTTTTTGGCTGCGTACTACACAACTCCTGCATCCGCAGCATTACTTCTCGGTCTCGCCATCGTCCCGGAACAGACACCAGCCGATACATCGTGGGAGAAGCCGGAGCACATCACAGGTCTGCGAATCGCTGATTTTGCGTGTGGTACTGGAACTTTGCTCACCACCGCTTACCAGCGGATCGGTCAACTGCACGAGCTTGCTGGTGGAGATTCGGAGGTCATTCATTCGCAGATGATGGCTCACGCTCTAGTTGGCTGCGACGTACTTCCTGCTGCTGCGCACTAACAGCGTCGATGATTTCAGGCGCACATCCGACCGTGAAATACGAGCAAAGCTCCATAATGACGGTCGCATATGGCAAGCAGGAAGACGGTGGTCTCGCTTTGGGTTCGCTTGATTTGCTCGACCCACAGGCGAAGTTCGAAATTCTTGCGATCACAGCAAAAGCTGCTGAAGGGATGGGGGAAAAAGAGAAGGAATTGTGGTCATCACTGCCACACGCATCCTTCGACTTGGTCGCCATGAACCCGCCGTTCACTCGTGCCACGGATCATGGGAGCGGCAAACATAATGACGTACCCAATCCGATTTTTGCGGCGTTTAGCTCCACTGCTAAAGAACAGAAGATGATGGCCGAGGCGACAAAACGGCTGACGGATGGAACCAGTGCTCACGGCAACGCCGGGGAAGCGTCGATTTTCTTGGTGCTTGCTGACCGGAAAATCAAAGTTGGCGGTCGGTTAGCTCTAGTTATGCCCCTGAGCTTAATGATGGGCGAATCGTGGGATGAATCACGTATCTTGCTGACGAAAAATTATAGTGACCTGATCCTCGTTTCAATCGCCGGAGCCACCGACATCGATTGTTCATTTTCCGCTGACACGGGCATGGCTGAATGCCTTGTAATCGGCCGCAAGAAGAAGCCGGAGAGCAACCGAGCAACGTTCGTGGTTCTGAAGGAACGGCCATCGTATCCGCTGCTCGGATTGAGCGCAGCGGAGCAAATCCACCGCCTCATCGCTACGAAGGGTATACGTGGTCTTGAAGACGGCCCTGTTGGTGGGACACACCTGTACTTCGGAAATGAATCCATCGGCCAAGCAATGAGTGCGCCATTACCGGAATCTGGCGGTTGGAATTTGGCTCGTATTGCCGACCTGTCCCTAGCACAAGCAGCGTACCAGTTAGCAGACAAACAGCGGGTATGGCTTCCGGGGATGGACAAAGCCCAATCCATCGGCATTCCAATAACTACGGCGGGGGCATTGGGCAAAATAGGCCCTCACCATCGGGATATAAATGGTAAAGGCTCAACGGGAGAGATTAGAGGGCCATTTGAGATTCGAGATGTGAAGGGAAACGAAGTACCAACATACCCGGTGCTGTGGGCGCATGATGCTAAGCGAGAACAGACGATGTGCTTTGATGGCGATTCTGAAGGTCTTCCACTTAAGGGTTCAACTATCGAAGAGCAAGAATCAATCGACAAGAAGGTCGCCAATGTTTGGTCCACCGCATCGCACTGTCACTGCAACCTTGATTTTCGTTTCAATAGCCAGTCTACATCGATGCAGTTCACTCCACGGCGAACGATAGGCGGTCGGGCATGGCGGGCCATACAGGCGTCTTCCGATCAGGAAGAGAAAGCGTTGGTGGTGTGGGCAAACACATCGCTCGGGTTGCTGTTGCGCTGGTGGCACTCCAATAAACAGCAGGCTGGAAGAGGCAGCCTTTCCAAGTCTACTCTGGAAACATTGCCCGTGTTGGACTTGAGTGCGCTTTCTGCGAAGCAACGTTGTGCTGCTGTGAAACTCTTTGATGAAATGTGCCAGAAAGAGCTTCTGCCATTTCATGAAATCGACAAGGACACAACACGTAAGGAACTCGATGAGCGATTCGCTCGTGAGGTCTTGGGGCTGCCTGAATCGATCATTGCGCCCGGAGGCCCACTTGAACTACTGCGCATGAAGTTAGCGCAAGAGCCATCGATCCGTGGGAACAAGTGACCGGGAAATGAAACTCTTCTTTGCACTCCGATGAAAAAAGCGATTCCAGCAGAGTGCAGTCCTTAGCCAGATTTAGCTAGAAAAATTGGGCGAAATCAGGGAATTGAGGGGTATTGGGGAGAAAGCAGAGATCTTTCGATTCCCGTCAACTGCTTGGTATATGAGAATTTGGCTGATTTACTGCGAATTAATCGACAAATGGCGGAGAGACAGGGATTCGAACCAGCTACAAGAGGCTCAATCACTTACCACGATTTTTCAAGCACTTACGAACGGTAAAAGCCACTTTTTGCATTAATGAAGCGAAAACATCCTACCACCTCTTTGTAGCTTTCTTGTAGCTTTCCTGTAGCTTTTCGCACTTCGACGCTGCTGGAGAGTTTCTCTCCACCGTTCTCTCCGCCAGACCCCCGACTCCAGCGAACCCTCCCCCATGGATTTGCCGCTCTGCTGGCGATGATGCTCAGATTCGGCTATCTTCAGCGGAATGCGGAACAAGTTACTCGGGGTCGTTAGAAAACTCGACACAGACTTCGAACCTTTTGGCAGAGCAGAGCCAGAGGAGTCGGACTGCGGTTCCGGGTGTCGTCATTTTGTTGGATTGACTGGGGATGCGGGGCGTGAGTGGGGCGTGTGCACCAATGCGGCGTCTGTCCGGTCGGGGCTGCTCACATTTATCCGTCAGGGGTGTTCTGCATTCGAACCCATTCGGCTCGATAGAACGCTTTCCGATGAACAACTCAGGAGCATCATCGCGGAAGCCAGCGAACTTCTCAAGAATCGTCGCTGTGAACGTGTAGAAACTGCCTCACCCGAGGAGGCCAAAGTACCGGGTGCGCATGGAGAGTTCATCTACGAAGTGCGAACTTCATACTTTCCCGGCATCAAGGGGCACCGTCCCGTAATTTACCGCTTGGAAGCTCACGACGGTGGCTTCGTTGCAATTCCTCTAGAGGCTCGTACACGGGGGAGCGAACGACCATCGGTCATGGGACGCTTTCCGGCTCGGAATGGAGAAGTTTTCAAAATCGTGCGGGAGAACGGCGAGTATTCGTATCAAATACCATTCGACGGGAAACTCTATAACCTGAAACAAC
>CAYWSM010000292.1:0-23164 GCA_964460935.1 uncultured Terriglobales bacterium
CTGCTGCAATCGATGGCGCATGCCAGGATTTCGGGGCAGTCCTATGTCGGTGGCACATTGACCTTGGAAGGTCCGCTGAAAGCCCCCCAGGCCCTCACGGTTCGGGCGGAGATTCCGAAGCTAACTGCGACGATGGAAGGCGTGGAAGTACACAACCCTGAGCCGATCAAGATCAGCGTAGTGAATCAGAGATTGCGCATAGACAGCCTGCATCTCGTTGGCACGGATACGCAACTGACGGCGAGCGGAACAGTGAACCTGTCGGGGCACATGAGGATGGATCTGCGCGCCAATGGGCGTTTAAACCTCAAAATGGCGCAATCCTTCGATCCCGATATCAACTCGGGCGGGTTCATGGACATGAACGTGTCGATCAATGGCACCGTCGCTAAGCCTGCGATCGTGGGAGAAGTGAAGGTCACCAACGGTTCCGTGAGTCTTATCGATTTCCCGAACGGGTTGAGCAACATTAATGGCACTCTGCTCTTCAACGAAGAGCGGCTCCAGGTGCAGACGCTAACGGCTCAAACCGGCGGGGGTGATATTCGCATCGGTGGGTTTGCCACGTACTCGCCGGGTGTAGCGTTCAATGTCACCGTGCAAGGCGAAGGCATTCGCATGCGGTATCCGCAGGGCGTCAGCACGACAGGGAACCTCGACCTGAAACTGGTCGGGACTTTGAATAGCTCGACGCTCTCTGGCGATGTGACGATCACGCGCTTTGCGTTCAACAATCAATTCGACATCGCGACGTTTCTTGCAAAGGCGGCCCGGCCGCCCGAGGCGCCCCGCGTGACGCCGTTGAACAACGTGCATTTCAACCTGCGCGTGGTCTCAACCCCGCAGTTGCAGGTACAGAGTTCACTGGCGAAGGTGGCCGGAAACGCCGATCTGCGCGTGCGTGGGACTCCGGCTAATCCCATTCTGCTCGGGCACATCAACCTGACGGAAGGGCAGGTGGAGTTCAACGGCGCTACATACAGGATCGATCGCGGCGATATCAGCTTCCTGAATCCCGCTCGAACGGAGCCGACCATCGATATAGCGGCGACGACTCGCGTACGCGATTACGACATTACGCTCAGGTTCAATGGACAGCCATCTCACGGCTTGAAGACCAATTACAGTTCCGATCCTCCGTTGCCGGCGGCGGATATCATCAACCTGCTGGCCTTTGGACAGACACGCGAAGAAGCGCAGATTGAAGCTACGCAGGGAGCGACTCCGATGACCGAGAGCGTCTCGAACGCTATTCTCGGTCAGGCAATCAGCAATGCAGTCAGCAGCCGCATGCAGAAACTCTTTGGCGTAAGTCGTGTGAAAATTTCGCCTGAGGTCGGAAGTGCGCAGAGTAACCCCACCGCGCAGGTTACGATCGAACAGCAGGTCTCGAACAAGATCACGGTGACGTATATCAGCAACCTGACACAGTCTTCGCAGCAGTCGATTTTCGTCGAATACAACGTTGACCGAAACGTTTCCTTGATTGCCGGACGAGATCAGTACGGGGTAGTTTCGTTCGATGTACGTATTCGGCAGCGGAAACGTTAGCAGAAATTCGCTGCTACACTGGTGCGGCGAGGGAAGAATGTCCGGGTTCGTGAAACTGACTACCAAATCTGAGCTGCCGCCGGTGGGAGAAGCCCGGGAGTACGAGATTAACGGAAAGACCATCTGTATCGTCAATACAGACGAGGGTTGTTCCGCGATGGACAATGTGTGCGTGCATCGCGGAGGGCCGCTGGGGCAGGGAGTGGTGGATGGGAACAAGATTATCTGCCCATGGCACGGATGGATGTTCGATGTGAACACTGGCGCTTCCACGCACAATCCTGGCGCTCGGGTGCATGTGTACCCGCTGAAGGTTGAAGGCGATGATGTCTACATCGCCCTCGATTACCTCGAATAACATCCTCGGAAATCTACTTCAAAGCAAACATCGCATTCACGTGCGCGTTTACAGTAATGTTCTGTGCCGAGAATTCGGCTGTCGGTTCCGGTGTTGCTGCACCTGCTTTGGCTGCCATCGGCATGGCACGCAAGGGGACTGGACGGTTCTCGTAGACATCGACCGAGGCGTATACAAGTTCGCCTAGACCTCGCTGGGCAGCATTCGCGACAGCGGCGGCCTCGCCACGTGCACGTTGTAGGGCATCCTGAGCGGCCTTGGTCTTCGCTTCGTCCATATTGTCAAGATCGTACGAGAGCGACTGGTTTTCGGTGATGTCAAGATCAGCGAGTCCTTGCAGAATCGGACCGACTTTACTGAAGTCTTTCATCTTCAAAGTAACATTCGTGTTGCAGCGGTAACCGACCAGCTTGCGCTTGGGATTGCGGTAGTCGTAAACGGGGTCGAGGGAGAAGAACCCGACCTGTGCGGCTTTCGGATCGGTGCCATTCTTGCGGAGCAGATCACGGACCTGATCGGCGGAGCGAGATGCATGAGCGTAGGCCGCCTGCGACGAGTCTTCCTGCGCGGAAATACCGAACTGAATCACCGCTGTGTCCGGAGCCGCTTCGAACTTTCCGTCGGCGCCTACGTAGATGGTGTTTTGTGTGGCGACCGGAGTAGGGGCGTTCTGGGAAAAGCTTGCCGCCGCAGTCAGCAAAATTACGACAAGTGCAAAGCGTGCATTCTTCATGATTCGTTCTCTCCAACAGAAACGCGGGCTTTTGCGGCCCGCGTTGTTTGTTCAGGCGCTCGGCCAGTTTACGACTTGATGTGCGAAGCGCCTACTGTTGTAAGAACGTTTAACCCTGCGGAACTTGCAGTGGACGATCGAGCCGGAGTTCGAGTTGCTGACCTTTTTGCAGTTTCAGGTTGCGGTCGAGGAGCAAGCCCGCGGCGATTCCCGCTCCTGCACCGGCCCCTGCGCCGATTGCGGCTCCGCGACCTCCGGCGCTAATCGCACCTGCTGTAGCTCCAATGGCTGCGCCGGCTGCTGCCTCTTCGACAGTGCGCTGCTTGCTGTGCCCCTTGCGCTCGATTTCGCCTTCATCCCCAACCGGCTTCACGCCGTGCTCTCCGGGAACATCGCTGACACTGGCGATGAGAGGCCGCCAACCGTGACGGGTCTCGATCTCGTCAAAACTAAGCAGCATACGGCCATGGAAACCACGCTCTACATCGCTGACATGGCCCCGAACCTTCTTGCCGGCGGGAATCACGCTACCGTTCGGCGCGACCAGATCCTCCGCCAGCTTAGCCTTGAACTTCTTGCCAGGATCCAGCTTGCTGGTATCGAGGGTATCGTCGAGGCGAATCATGAATCGCGTGCCTTCGGAGATGTAATTCGGCCCAGGATTTCCGTTGTCGTCCGGCCGCGTGCTGAACTGGGCGAACATCGGCAAAGAAGCCAGGAGAAGTGCGGAAACAATAAGCCATGTTGAACGTCGGACCATAGATAGCCTCTTGGTAAGTGCCCGAAATGCTTCCGGGCCGTACTGCTTTACAGGAACCCGGCGCGGCTAAGAAAGTAGTGGGAGTTAGGTGTTTCCAGAATGGGAAATAACACGGATCACGAGAGGGCGGATGTTACCAGGTACTTTTGGTAGCCAAGGTGTTAGTTTTACATTGCGCTGAAATTTAAGTGTGATATTGGTAAAGATTAAGATCGAGTCCATTCTGTACGGGCGAGCCGAGGGGGCCGCTATGCGTAAATGGTATTTTCCGATGACCGTTGTAGGGCTGGGTGGACTGGGCGTATTGCTATTCACAGATCGTGGCCGCCGCGCATTGGCGTGGCTGGCGGAATACCTGCCACAAGCGCCGGAGCGGTTTGCGGAATGGAATGAAGCGGCTCAACGGGAACTTGATCGCATCCAAGCGGCGCTCGACAAGGTAGCTGAAACCCTACAGGACGACGGCATGGATCCACAGTCGGCGTTCAGCCACTGAGCTTGGCGTTTTTCGCCCAAGTTGAACTAAGCGGAAACAAATCTGCCCGTCGTGGGCTGTGGCGTGAAGCGGTAGATCTGCGAATTGATCTCCTTCCGCAGGTCATGCCAGATGCTTTCGGGCATTTCTACGAAGGTCTTTACGATATTGGGATCGAACTGGCGTCCCGACCAGCGGACGATTTCATCCCGAGCGGCCGCAAATGGTTGCGCAGCGCGATAAGGGCGATCGGACATGATCGCGTCCATCGTGTCGGCGAGGCTGAATATCCGTGAGCCAAGGGGAATCTCATCACCCTTCAACTGGCGAGGATAGCCGGAGCCATCCCACTTTTCCTGATGGGCATAGACAATTTCGGCGGCCTCGGTGAGGAACGGAATCTTCCTCAGAATCTGGTACCCGTGCCAGCAGTGTTCCTTCATGATCGCAATTTCCTCAGGCGTTAAAGCGCCCGGTTTGCGAAGGATTGCGTCTGGAATCGCCATTTTACCGATGTCGTGAAGGAACGCGCCGCGGGCGATGATGCGAATGCGATCGGAGCTCAAGCCCATGGCGCGAGCGATCGCTATGGTGAATGCCGTAACCCGCTTGGAATGGCCTTCGGTCTCGGCGTCCTTCAAGTCTAGGGCATCGCCGAGCGCTTCCAGGGTGATGTCGTATGAGCGTTCCAGGTCGGACATCGCCTGCCGCAATTGTTCGGTGCGAGCCGCCACCAGCGTTTCGAGGTTTACCTGATAGGCGCGGTTTTCGAGCTTGAGTCGGCGATTTTCCATTGCCCGCCGCACAGTCGCCAGCAATTGCTCGCGCTCGAAGGGCTTAAGTAGATAGTCGTAGGCTCCGTTGCGCAGAGCGGCTAGTGCAACCGAAATGTCATGTACTGCCGTAACCATCACGACAGGCATGTCGGGATAGCGCTCCTTGGTGCGCTCGAGCAGGCCAATGCCATCGAGCTCGGCCATCATTAGGTCGGAGAGCATGAGCTCAAATTCTTCCCCTGATTGTAGGATTGCGAGGGCTTCGACGCCAGAACTGGCCTGCTGGCATTGATATCCAGCCATAGTGAGCATCGAAGCAACAATTTCGCGTATCGCCTCTTCGTCGTCAACAATCAGGATTCGGTCCGCTGCCATTCCCATTTCCTTGATCTGAAGCGAATTGTACCTCAGTTACGTTCGAGTAACCCCACAGGGGAAAAACCAACGTAACAAACGAACATACGTGGTATACAGAAGGCGCCTCGGGTCATCAGGTTTGGGATGCTACTTGTCTTAGGTGCCTACGGTTGGATCGACCGACTGCCCGCTGTCGACAACATGGCCGACGCCATGGTGACACTCGTGTTGCTGGGCTCCGGCGTGGTGGTCTATCGCATCTTCCGTGAACGGTACCTCTTTTTCTGGATTTCAGCCTGGTCCTCTTACGTTCTCTATCGGCTGTTACTCGGTAATGCCGGAAGTCTCGGTTATCCACCGCTGACTGTTGCTCTCACCTACCTCGCTTTTCTAATTTCCAGCGCGCTATTTACCGCTGCGGTATTCGATTATCTAGGTCGGCAACGGTGGTTTGCGGTTGTAGCGATCTCGACTATTCTTGCAATTGTTATTGCTGCGAATCGCGCATTTCTTGCGCCTGCCTCTAACCTGCTGGAAGCGTGCGTTCAGATACTCTACCGAGTAGGAACATTCACCGCAGCGTTTCAATTGCTGTTGTATAGCCGCGGGCGACGACAGCTCAGTCCATGGCTGATGGCGACTATGTTGTTGCTGGTCCACATTGATTTCAATGTCGCTCGGCACCGCGAGCACGAAGCGTTGGACACGCTGATCGAGACAGTCCTCGGCCTCAGCATGCTCGTGCTGCTGCTGGAGGAATCACGTTCGCGCACCCGCAGGCTAAATTTCGTGCGCGACATGATCGAAGTTACGGCGGCAGCGCTGGACGAAGACGCGGTAATGACAGCGGCAATGGCCGACTTGAAGCGATTCATGGGTATCAAGGCAGTATGGCTGCGGTTATTGTCGGGTGACGTTCTGGTGGTGCGGGCACAGGTCGGACTGTCGAATGACTTCCTGCACGAGTTTCATACGGTTCCGGGAAATGATCTCTTTCGCGTCAGCATGTTGCAACAGGACAAGCCAACAATCCTGGACGGCTCGACGGCGGACCACATCATCCGCAGCATCCTGACCAAAGAAGGTTTCGATCACATGGTGGTGATTCCACTTCGTGGCCGGACCACCGTAATCGGACTCCTGGCGCTCGGTGTAGAGGAATCTCGCCGCTACAAGCAGGATGAAATGCAGTTTCTGTTCTCGATCTCGAAACAGCTCGGCATCGCGATTGAGAACCAGGAACTGATCTCCAGGATCCTTCGTTCGCAGAAGCAGTGGGCGAATACCTTCGATTCGTTGCCGGACCCGATCCTTGTCCATGATGACAGCCACGTCATCGTGAAGGTAAATCGGGCGTTGCTGAACAAGATCAGCAGTTCGGCCGAAGACACTCTCGGTAAGACCTGCGAAGCGGCGCTTCCGCACTTTGGTTCGCGCTGGAATGATTGTCCGTATTGCCAGGGGGATAGTTCGGAATTCCGGGACATGCCTGATCCGTGTTTTGGCGGATATTCCATCGTCTCCACCACGAACTATGCGCCGGACGACAGTGGAGTGGGGGGGACGGTCCACATCATTCGTGACACGACCGCTCGACGTGCTGCCGAAGAGCGTTACCGCACGCTGTTCGAGCAGGTACAGGAAGGTATCTTCGTTTCTACGCCGGATGGCCGCATTCTCGACTGCAACGATATCTTCGTTCAGTTGCTCGGATACAACAGCCGGGATGATGTGCTGGCGTGCGACATCGCGGAATCTTTTTACGCCAATCCCAGTGATCGCGACGTATTTCTGCAAAGTATGGCGAAGCACGGGATGGTTCGTAACTTCGAAGTGAACCTGAGACGTCGCGACGGTACTGTCGTCACGGTTTTGGAAAACAGCTACGCCACGAAAACCGCGTCGGGAAATATGACCCGGTACCACGGCGTGCTGCTCGACATTACCGAGAAAAAGAGAGCGGAGGACGAAGTCCGGCGGCGCAACCGCGAGTTGGAGGCGTTGAATACGGTTGCGGTGCTCTCGAGCCAGTCGTTTGACGTGGACGAAATCGTCAACCTGGTCTTGCGGAATCTGGCCGACATTTTCTCAGCAGACACAGCCGCGATCATGCTGCTTGAACCTGAAACGCGCGTACTGCGCCGTTGCGCGGCATACGGCCATAAATCGGAACAGGGCTTGCCGGAGATCCGCATTCCCGATGACTTCTGGGAGCGGGTCATGACCTTCCATGTCGAGATCATCACTGATCGTGACCTGTCCCTGCTGCCGCCGGATTTTGCCAATTTTGTGCATGCAGAGCGCTTGCGTTCGTGGATCTGGGTGATCATGTGGTCCGGCGAGAAAGCAATGGGAGTGCTCGGCGTCAGCAGTCGCAATGAAGGAAGTTTTGACGATCGCGACGCGGGACTGATGATCGCCCTCGGCCGGCAGTTAGCCAACAGTATCGAAAAAGTCAGGCTGTACGAGGAAACATCGAAAGCTTACGACCATTTGCGTCGTACGCAGGAACAGTTACTGCAAAGCGAAAAAATGTCGGCGGTCGGCCAGCTAATTTCCGGCGTTGCCCATGAGCTGAACAACCCCCTGACGGCGATTCTTGGATATGCCCAGTTGCTGGAAGGAGAGCAACTGTCCGAACATGCCAGCGAGTATGTCAGCAAATTGTTCAAGCAGGCCCAGCGCACACAACGCGTGGTACAGAATTTGTTGTCTTTTGCCCGACAGCGCAAGCCATCGCGGATGCCGGTGGACGTTCGCCGCATTCTTGAGGACACGCTTGCGCTACGAGACTACGACCTGAACCTGCATAACATCGCGGTCGATCGCACATTTGCTCAATCCATTCCTGCCGTAGTGGCCGACGCTCATCAGCTCGAGCAGGTATTCCTGAACATCATCAACAACGCCGTGGACGCGATGCTGGAGCACTCTCGCGGTGGTCGCCTCGAAGTGGAGATCGCGACCGACAGCGGCCAGGTTCTCGTGCGAGTTCGCGATACCGGGCCGGGGATCAAAGAGGTGAACCGCATTTTCGATCCGTTCTACACGACGAAAGCGGTGGGTAAGGGAACCGGTCTCGGGCTGAGTATCTGCTACGGCATCATCAAGGAACACGGAGGCGACATTCGCGCTTATAACCATTTGGAAGGCGGCGCGGTGCTGGAGGTGTTGCTACCGATCGCTAATGCCGAGTCAATCCCCGTGCATCCTGCTGACGGAGAAACGGAGCGCGGCATTCCCTTACAGGGTCGAATTCTTCTCGTCGATGATGAAGAGGCAGTGCTGGAGTTTGAACGCGACGTGCTGGTCGGGGCCGGCGCTGAAGTGGTGTGCGTCCGCTCTGCCGAGGAGGCCATGGACTGCCTGTCGTCCCAGCAATTCGCGGCGGTGATGTTGGACAGCAGCATGCCGGGAGACTTGAACGGCAGTGATCTGCTCCAGTGGCTGACTGTCCAGAAGCCAGAGATGAAGAGCCGGGTAATCTTAGCATTCTCGAATGCAGATGATGGCGGGCTGCGACAAATGGTGCAGGAAAATTCTATCTGCTACATCACTAAACCCTTTGAAGTATCTGATTTAATTGCGGTTATAGGTAACGTTCTGCAATCTCAAAAAACTACTGCGGCGGTCTAATTCACACCAACCATTTGCCGAAATAGCAAATCCAACAATAAATCCCTTCCATTTACGCTGCCGACCCAATGTGTATCCGCTGGTGCTTAGAAGTGGTATTCGCGTGCCACATCGGCATCGGGTTTCCTCTATGTTTCGGCACACTTCCGCCATCATCCATCGCAGATAATTTCCACCTTACAGGTTGATTCGTAACGACTTGGAGTTTTTTTCACAGCAGCAACTCAGGATCAACCACATTGGGCACAGTGGTTGCTGAATTACTAGGCGCGAATCATTGAAGTTGCAATGGCAAGAGACATTCAACTTTACGGCAACTCTGAAGTGGTTCGGCAAATGCAGTACTAGCGGCGACCTGGCAAGAAAAAATAGGTCCCAGAAGCGACAAACTGAAGAAAACTAAACCTGTGGGGGAATTTATGGCGAGCATCAGTCTCAATGCAAAATTTGCAACGTTCGCTTCCGTATTACCGGCTGTAGCAAGCCGCGCAGAAAGCCTGAAGTCGATTTACGAAGAGCACCAGACCCGTATTTATAACTTGGCTTTTTACCTGACCGACAATGAATTGACCGCGGAAGCTGTGAGCGCCCGCGTGTTCAGCCAGGTCTTTGCCGTGAACTTCACGCCATCCGCGGAAGTGCTGGATCGCGCTCTGGTGAATGAACTGCGCGAGACGATGGTGATCGGAACGCTGACCCTGAACGTTCCTGAAAGCACGGCCGTGGCGAATGCCCGTCGCAACGTCAAGCGGGCCGTCCTTGAGCGCGCCGTTGTACATGTCCCGGCGACCGAGCGCTTGATCTTCCTGTTGCACGATGTGGAAGGTTACGACCATAGTCGCATCGCCCGTATCCTCGATATCAGCACCGATGAATCGCGCAATGGCCTGCATCAGGCTCGGTTGGCCGTGCGTCGTGCCGTCGCGCAACCCAAGCTTTAGCTCCTTCTGAAACTGACTCTCCTCTTCCTGAAATCGCGCCCCTTTCGAGGGGCGCTTTTTTCATGTGGTTCTCTTACTATGCTCCAATCGCTATACTTGCGGGCCATGCGCACTGTTCTATGCTGTTTAGGTTTTCTGACATTCGCAATCTCGATGAACGCACAACAACCAAGCTTTAGCAAACTTGCAGAGCAATACATGTACGAGTCGCTGGCCATTTCACCGGTGAATGCGTCTTATGCGGGGTACCACAAGCACACAGATCCCAAGACGGGGAAGGTGCTTGAACTCGATGCGATGCTCGACGATGTCAGCCCGGAGGGTTGGAGCAAGCAGATTGCGTTCTACCGGGAATGGCAGAAGCGGTTCCGGCAGATCAAGCCCCAAAGTCTCGACCTGCAGGATCAGACCGACTGGCGGCTGATTGATGACAATATCGCTTTCTCGCTTTTACAGATGGAACGGATGCAGACACAGAAGTATCAGCCCCAGATTTATGTCGAGTTAATCGGAAATGCGCTGTTTCTGCCATTAACGCAGAATTACGCACCGCTGGATGTGCGTCTCGCGCATGTTTTGGCGAGAATCGAGGCGATCCCGCGACTTGTTGAGCAGACCAAGCAGTCGGTAACGCAGGCCGATCCCATCTTCATCAGCACAGCGAAGCTGGAAAATCCGGGGAACATCGACCTGATTGAAAACACGATTAAAGAGGAGATCCCCGCCGGATCGCCGCTCAGGCAACGCTACGACGTTGCTGCCCCGAAGGCGATTGCCGCCTTGAAAGATCTCGACAACTGGCTCGACAGCGATCTTGCAAAGCGCAAGACGACGCAGACATGGCGTACTGGGAAAGACTTCTACGCCGAGAAGTTCCGGTTGGTGATGCAGACGCCGGTAACTCCCGAGCAGGTGCTCGCGACAGCCGAGCAGGAACTGAAGCAGGTGCGTGCGGAGATGCTGAGCCTCGCCCTGCCCATGCACAAGCAGATGTATCCCGATCACTCCGATCACGCCGACTTGGCCGAACATGAGCGTGAAAACAAGATCATCAGCGAAGTGCTGATGCGGATCTCCGACGAGCATCCCAACCGCGACCGCTTACTGCCGACAATCGAAGCTGACATCAACGGCATCACGCAGTTCATCCGTGACAAGAAGATCGTTGCCCTGAGCGATCGACAGAATCTCAAAGTAATGCCGACGCCGCCGTTCATGCGCGGTATTTTCTCCGTCGCTGGCTTCCATGGCGCCCCTCCGCTGGAACCCAACGCCGAAGCGCAATATTGGGTAACTCCCATCAGCTCCGATACACCGGAGGATCAGGCGGAGTCCCGCCTTCGCGAATACAACAACTGGACGTTGAAATGGCTGACAATCCACGAGGCTCTGCCGGGACACTACATACAGTTTGAGCATGCAAACAATCTGCAACCGGAGAATCGCCGCCTCCTGCGCAATCTCTTTGGGAACGGCGCTTATATCGAGGGTTGGGCCGAATACATCGCGCAGGTCATGATGGATGAAGGCTTCCTCGACAACAGTCCTAAATTCCGCATGGTCATGCGCAAACTGCGGCTGCGCTTGCTGGCAAACACCATCCTCGACGTCCGCATGCAGACCATGAACATGAGCGACGACGAAGCCATGAAGCTGATGACCGAAGAATGCTTCCAGACGGAAGCCGAGGCGAAAGGGAAGTTGCGCCGCGCGAAGCTCAGTTCAACCCAACTGCCCACGTATTACGTCGGACTGAAAGATTGGCTGCAGTTGCGCCACGATTACCAGGCGAAGATGGGGTCGAAGTTCAATATGATTGAATTTCATAACGCCGTGCTGGACCAGGGACCTGTGCCGATCATGTACCTGCGGCAGGTGATTATGAAGTAAGAAGTACGGAAGGACGATGTTCGAAGTAAAGAATTTCATGCTTTGAACCTCATACTTCAACGCTACGCCGCTCGTCTGACATGTATCGCGTCCTGAATCTTTCCCCGCGTCTTCTCGTCGAGGGACGGCATCCCGTGCTCGTCGCGAGCGTGCCGCTGGATCTCATCCCAGAGCTGATCGCTGGAAGCCATCGACGTTTCCCATCGGCAATCGCCAAACCCCGCATCTGCACATCGGAAGCTGTGTTGGCCTTTGGTGTCTCCAACGCCCGCTCCCGGTGTGGCGCTCGCGCCAGGATCGAGGTTGCCGCTTTCGTCTTGAATGTCCCCGGCGTTGGCGGGGACAGGTCCGGTGCCTAGATTGCCGGTTTCGCCGGCAGCTTGCTGCGTGCGCGCTGCCCAATCGTCGAAATTCTGGTCGGTATCGGTCGGGGCACCTGTCTGTTTGCCGCCCTCTTTATTCGGATGATAGTTCTCGGTTCCCGAGGTCGGTCCCTGTGGATTCAGCTTGCCGGTGTTTTCCTTCGTACCGCCGGTTGGGTTGTTGTGGCCGTAATCGGGCTGGCCGGGCGCATGTTTTGTCTTATCAGCCATATCCTTTTAGTCCTTTGTCGCGTTCAGTCAGTCAAATCCCATCTACAATTTCGATGCGAAAGAGAAGCGCCAAGGTGAGTCGAGATCTAAGTCGAGAGCTGCCGGGATTGTTATGATGTAACGTTCGATTCGATATGTCTGTTCAACCTAAACTCGCTATCGCCATCATGGCCGCCGGTAAAGGCACGCGGCTGAAATCCAAGCACCCGAAAGTTCTCCACGAAATTGGCGGGAAGCCGCTGCTCCGTCATGTGATCGAAGCTGCCGGTAAGCTCGTTCCTGCGGGAGACGTGTACGCGATCATTGGTTACGAAGCCGACCGCGTGAAGGCTGCGATGGCGGACACCGGTTGCAAGTTCATCCTGCAAGCGCCTGAGCAGCTCGGTACTGGCCACGCCATCATGTGCGGGCGCGAGCAGCTCCAGAGCTACGATCACTTCCTTGTGCTCTCAGGAGACACTCCGCTGCTCCGTTCCGAAATCTTGCGGCGGCTGCTTGATTTCCATCTGAAGAATGGATCGGCGATGACTCTGCTCACGGCCGAGCCCGAGAATCCCTTCGGCTACGGGCGCGTGGTCCGCAAAGCCGAAAACGGTGCGGAAGTGCAGGCCATCGTCGAGCAGAAGCAGTTGAACAAGCAGCAGGAGCAGATCAAGGAGATCAATTCCGGGATCTACGCCTTCGCCACCAAGCCACTCTTCGCGAACATCAGCAAGCTTTCCACCGACAATCCGCACAAGGAGTATTACCTGACCGACATGGCGGCCGTGTTGGGCAAAGCCGGCGAGAAGGTGCTGGCGTTCAAGGAAGACGCGATGGCGGAAACTCTGGGCATCAACACTCGCGCGGAGTTAGTGCGTCTCGACGCCCAGTTGCGCGCCGCGAAGGCCCTCCAGTTAATGGACGCCGGTGTGACCATCTACAAGCCCGAGACCTGTGTCATCGATGCCGACGTCGAAATCGGAGCCGATACCGTCATCGATCCGTTCGTTCATCTCTTGGGCAAGACGAAGATCGGCAGCGACTGTCGTATCCGTTCCGGGTCAGTCATCTCGAATTCCGTCATCGGCGATAACGTAAACGTTCGTCAGGGCACGATCATGGACGACGCCCATGTCGAAGCCGGCGCGATCATCGGACCTTACTCCCACCTGCGTCCGGGAAGCGAGATCGGGCCGGGTGCTCACGTAGGAAACTTCGTTGAAACGAAGAAGGTCAAGCTCGGCAAGGGATCGAAGGCCAACCACCTCACCTACCTTGGTGACGCCGTGATCGGAGAAGGTGTCAACATCGGCGCAGGCACGATCACCTGCAATTATGACGGCGTGAATAAGCACCAGACTATGATCGAGGATGGCGTATTTGTCGGAAGCGATTCGACGCTCGTTGCTCCTGTAAAACTCGGTAAAGGCGCATACGTCGGTGCCGCATCCTGTATCACCGATGAGGTTCCTGCCGACGCGCTCGCGATCGGCCGCGGCCGCCAGATCAACAAAGAAGGATGGGCGAAAGCGAAACGCGAGAAGATAGCTGCTGCGAAGAAGTCCTAGCTGTGAACGGAGGCCAGTGCCCGCCCTGCTGTCAGTTGCATAAGCTCTTTCGCCACTCGATCCGTGGCATGTCGCGCAACTCCCTTGTGGTCGTCCAGATAGTCGCCGAGGATCGGCATAACGCCAAATTTACGGACCTCCGCCTCGTCCACCTCGATCTGCGAAGCCAATTCTGCGGCGTAGTTCGCTTTCAACTCCGCTGACAGTTCCTTCACGTTGAGCAGCGCGGCATCGAAGATCGGTATCCCTGCATGATCGTAGATCGCCTTGATGTGGTCGGAGGCCGTTAGCCCAAGGCTCTCATTCGCTTGCGTCATCAAGTTGCATACATAGACCTTCAGCGCGGGCGACTCGGCAATCGCCTGCGGTATCCCATGAACGAGAAGATTAGGGATCAGGCTGGTGAAGAGCGAACCGGGCCCGATCGTGATGAGGTCCGCCTGGGCGATCGCATCCAGCGTCTGCGGCATGGGTTTCACGTCCCCCGGGATCATCTCCAGCCGGACGATATGACACTTGCTCGCGGTGATTTTCGTTTCACCGCGAACTCGCGTGCCGTCGTCCATCAGCGCTTCGAGTTCGCAGTTCGCCGTCGTCGCCGTATAGATGTGGCCACGCGTTGCAAGAATCTCCGACGACAGCCGCACAGCCTCGGCAAAATCCCCGGTGGTTGCGGTCAGGGCCGTTAAGAAGAGATTGCCGAAACTGTGTCCCTTGAGTGCCGACGTTTCAGGGAAGCGGTAGCGGAAGAGCCGCGACATGGTCGCTTCGTCTTCCGACAGGGCCACGATGCAGTTGCGAATGTCGCCCGGAGGCAGAATGCCAAACTCGCGGCGCAGCCGTCCGCTGGACCCGCCATCATCGGTCACGGTGACCACTGCGGTCAGTTCTTCGATCACCACAGTCGATACCGGAACAGCATGAGCACTGCTCAGAACGTAGTGCTTAAGTCCTTTGAGGAGCGTGGATAGACCCGTGCCCCCGCCAATCGCAACCACGCGCAGGGGGCGGAGGCCGGTATTCGGTGTGGAGGGTTCGAGCCCCATGAGGTACAGAGCTATTGTCTTCCGTTAGACGACCAGGATTCCGGTGCTCCAGGTTCAGGATAAAGCAGTTCGGTGAACCGTGGATCGTCAGCCATGTTGTTGAAATCTGTGTCGCTACGCGCCTGAAAACGGTTCGCTGGGTTCAGCTTGATCGCTTCATTGAGCTTCTTCAGCGATTCTTCCACGTGTCCGGTCAAGCATTCCAATACAGCGAATCCATACCAGATGTAGTCCGCTTTGGTGTGCTTGCCGACAAGTTGCTCCAGATGCTCGCGCGCCGTGACGTAATCGCCGACATTCATCAGCGAGACCACGTAATCGTAATGCTCTTCCGCGGTCTTGAAGCTTACGTTGCTTCTTGCGAGCTGCTGGTTGCACGCATTCAAGTGGACGGCGGCTCGGTCAGCGAGTTCCTTGGGCCCGGTCGTTACGATCTTCTGGAACAGGGCCTTAGCCTTGTCGAACTTACGTTCCTGCATCGACCGCAGGCCGGACTCGTAGTTTTGCACAGACTGTGCAAACTGTGGATCTTGCATTGGAGACGATTTCGGAGGCTCGGTCTTCTTCATCTCCAGCATCTTTCCCTTAGTAGGATTAACCATCTTCTTTTTCTTCGATTTAGAAGCTGAAGTTTGAACTTTCACTGGTGGTTTTTTCTTCATCGGGAAGCCGCCTCGCTCGCCCTGCTTTCACGGTCGCCGTCTGGCCTGTGGAAATCCGGCCAAAGTTGCGAGCACGTTACACGCAATTGCGGGAGTACGTCAACCCACGGTCAAGAACGTGCCTAACGAGAACTTCAACTACGGATGAAACAGTATCAATCGGCTACTTGATCGCGGCAGCCGAAGCTAAATCAATCTGTTCCCAATCGCCCTTCATGATGGCAGCCCGGATCTGGGCGGGCGTCTTGCCCTTCTTCGTCTCGGTATAGGCGAAGTACAGCTCCTTCAAACATGCGGCACAATGAGCGGCATGGGACGATTCATAGCAGCTATGCAGGCTCTTGTGCCCAACCGACCGGTCGCAATAGCAGTAACACGGGAGCTGATAGATCACTTTGGGGATCTTCGCCGCGAGTTCGTACGCGTGATCTTGGTAATCGTGCTGGAAAGCTGGCCCAATCCGCTCACCTGCCGGCAAAATTGCCGGTAGCGTTTCAGTCTTTGACGGCGGAGCCTTATGGTACGCCGGAACCGGGTTTGAGTCGCTCTGGGCGAACATGGTCAACCCAAGCGCCAGCACAAAAAGGACACCAAACAACTTTTTCATCGGTTTCCAGTCCTCATTCAGCAAAACAGTCATATTACCGCAATTAGCCGGACGTTACTTTTCTCCCAAAACGAAAGCCCAAAACTCGCGTTTATAGGATTGATGCTGATCGCCAAGCGATCATATTAAAATCGTAAATGGATGGCGGAAGAGAAGCACAACACACCCTCGGTAATTCATAAGCCAGCGCCCGTTTACACGTGGGTGCGCGATCTGTTCATCTCGCTCATTATTTCCGGGTTCATTATTGTCTTCCTCTATCAGCCGGTAAAAGTCGAGGGCACCAGCATGCTTCCTGGTCTTGAAGACCAGGAACGCATCTTCATCAATAAGTTCGTCTATCGCTGGGACCCGATCGAGCGCGGCGATATCGTCGTCTTTCACTACCCGCGCGACACCTCCAAAAGTTACATTAAGCGCGTGATTGCGGTTGCTGGCGACCACGTTCGTATCGATGAAGGACGCGTGTTCGTGAACGGCAAGCCGCTCGACGAGCCCTACGTTCCACAAGAGTATGACGATTTCCGCTCGTATCCCGAGATCACCATCCCTGCTCACAATTACTTCCTGCTCGGGGACCACCGCACAAGCTCAAGTGACAGCCGGGATTTCGGTCCGGTGCCGCAACGGTATATCTATGGGAAAGCAGTATTCGTGTATTGGCCCATGGATAAGCTGGGCAAGCTGAGGTAGGTAGTCCGGGATTTAATATCCCGGATTCGCAAACCAAATGGGAGGCGCCGATGCGCAGTTATGCATTGTGTCTCGTTGTATTGTTCGCGGCCACCCTCGTTGCCGCCGGTCCGGAAGAAGAACTTCTCCAATTCGACCGCCAGTTCAACCAAAGCTTCAACGCCGCTCCGCTTGATAGTCGTGCAGACAAATGGATGTCGTACTTCGCTGACAACGCTGCCATCCCATCCACTCCTCCCGTTGCGGGCAGGCAAGCGTTGACCGATCACTACCGGAAGGTCTTTGCCAATCCCGACTTCACGCTGAAATGGGAACCGTCTAAAGGCGAAGTCTTCGGCGGCGGAAATATGGGATACACGGTAGGGAAATACGTGGCGGGCTTCAAAGACAAGAACGGACAGTCGATGGAGCAGACAGGCGCCTACATCACAGTTTGGAAGAAACAGGCGGATGGATCATGGAAGATCGTCGCCGATACGGGCAGTGAAGACGGCCCTGCTCACGCAGCTAAGTAGCTGTGCCGATCACCACCACTCGATCTTCTTCTGCTGGTTACTCTCGCCTGTTGGGTGCTTGTCCAGAATGTGAAGGTCGAGGTTCCAGCGCTCATCGAACCCCAGGCCGCAGCCATACGGACAGCGGAACATGGGAGCGTTCGGAATGCGCAGGTGATAAGGGTTGGGACGCCGAGCCGGATGATGGATGGGAATTTCGATAACTGCTGACATATGTTGCTCACCGCGAGCGGTTCTCGCTCTTTCTCCAGCAGCTTCATTCTGCAATCCCGCGTAAACATCGCGCCGTTATCTGCAACCATTCTCATCGTGACGACGATCACTTTTGAGCTATCCGCGGAGCATGTCCCGACGGTCTGAACTGTCCGGGCCAGGAAGAAACAAGTCATCAGATCACCAGATCGTCTGCTAACCAGATATTCAGATACCCAGATATTCAGATTTGAAACGAACCGATGGCCAGATCGAGAGATGATGATTTAGAATATGTAAAATCCACCCCCGGGAGCCACAATGCAAGCAGTCCTCGCTCTCGAAGATGGGCGCATCTTCCGAGGAAAAGGGTACGGAGCCAAAGGCGAATGCTACGGCGAAGTCGTTTTTAATACTTCCATCACCGGCTATCAGGAAATCTTCACCGATCCTTCCTATGCCGGACAAATCGTAGTTCTTACCAATCCCGAAATCGGCAATTACGGCACTACCCCCGAAGACAGCGAAGCCAACCGTCCTTATATCGAGGGGCTGATCGTGCGCGAATTCTCGCGCGTCAGCTCGAATTGGCGTTCGCAGGAGGTCGCCGAGGAATACCTGGAGCGCTACAAGATCCCGGTACTGGCCGACATTGACACCCGCGCACTGGTTCGCCATCTGCGCGATAACGGCGTCATGCGCGGCGTGATCTCGACGATCGAAACCGATCCTGAGAAGCTGGTCGCCAAGGCGCGCTCGATTCCGAAGATGGACGGCACCGATCTGGCGAAGGTTGTCTCGACCAAGAATGTGTACGAGTGGGAACAGGGAATTCGCTCGCACATTCCCGACGAAGTGGTCGGCGTGAAAGACGCGCCGCCGAAACACCACGTCGTCGCCTACGACTACGGGATCAAGCACAACATCCTGCGCAAGCTGGTCGGAGAGTGCTGCCGCGTGACCGTCGTTCCGGCCGAAACTTCAGCCGAAGATGTGCTGGCGATGAAGCCCGATGGCGTGTTCCTGTCGAACGGCCCCGGCGATCCCGAGCCCGTACAGTACGCCGTGAACAACATTCGCCAGATGATGGGCCGCGTGCCAATCTTTGGAATCTGCTTGGGACATCAACTCACTGGACTCGCGCTGGGCGGAAAGACCTTCAAGCTGAAATTCGGCCACCACGGCGGGAATCATCCGGTGAAGCAACTGGCGACGGGCAAGGTGGAGATCACGGCCCACAACCATAACTTCGCCGTCGATCCGGATTCGCTGCCCGCGAGCGAAGTCGAGCTGACGCACGTAGACCTGAACGACAACACGCTCGAAGGCCTGCGCCACCGCAACTTGCCGTTGTTCTCGGTGCAGTATCATCCGGAAGCGGCTCCGGGGCCGCACGACTCGCATTATCTGTTCAAGGATTTTGTGAAGATGATGGAAGAGTGGAAGGGTAAATGAGCACTCAGACACAAAGTGTGCCAACTACGTTTCCCTTCGCCGAGCTTCTACCGTCGGAAGTTCTCGATATTGGAGATCTTCAGACAGCCATTCCTCGAATAGCTAAAGACAAAGAACTTGTCGATCTTTTGTGGCAGGCGGCACAACGTGTCCCAACCAAGCACGTTCTTGTACGCGGCGACGCGCGGAAAATGTCCAAAGAGATCGTTGGGCAAGTTCACTTGGTGGTGACCTCGCCCCCGTATTGGACGTTGAAGGAATATCGCGACTCGCCAGGACAACTTGGGCATGTGACGAATTACGACGAGTTCCTCGTCCAACTTGATGAGGTGTGGAAGCGTTGCTATGAATTCCTGGTCCCTGGCGGCAGACTCATTTGTGTCGTCGGAGATGTATGCCTCTCTCGGAGGAAAAATGAGGGTAGGCACACTGTCGTGCCGTTACACGCTTCTATTCAAGAACATTGTCGCCAGATTGGATTCGATAATTTAGCTCCTATTATCTGGCACAAAATTGCCAACGCAGTTTACGAAGTGGAAAACGGCAATGGGGGATTTTTGGGAAAGCCGTATGAACCTAATGCCGTCATCAAGAACGACATCGAATTCATTTTGATGGAACGGAAGCCGGGGGGATATCGTGCGCCAGACTCGGCCACTAGGCTTCTTAGCATCATCTCCGCCGAAGACCACAAGAAGTGGTTTCAGCAGATCTGGACTGGTTTAACGGGCGCTTCTACCAGGAACCATCCGGCACCCTACCCCATCGATTTAGCAGAGCGACTTATCCGAATGTTCAGCTTCGTTGGTGATACGGTTCTCGATCCATTTGCAGGAACTGGTTCAACGTGCGTAGCGGCTTCTAAGTGTGGTCGCAACAGTGTGGGTTTCGAAATAGACAATCACTACTTGCACGAAGCGGTGAAGCGGGTGCAGTCAGAAGTCCCGTTGTTGTTTGGCCAACCGATCACTGTTCTGGAGTCTGGCGAATGAATGCCAAACTCGAAGAGCGATTGAGACAAGCCATAATGCATTTCTGGAACAGCCGCGAAACTCAAGCGCAGAAGCAGGGAGAGAAGACAGGCGTCAGAGATGCTGGTGCACGCGCCGCAGTTACGGGTGGCAGCCAAATGAACGGTTTCGTTGAATTAGTTCGAGATTCGCTGGAGGAATCTGGAATTAACAAGCCGCTCATTTTCTGTGATCGTGCAGTTGAACTGCCTGGATGGTTTCGTCCGGAGAAGAAATGGGACCTCCTTGTAGTTAGCGACGGGTGTTTGATCGCGGCCATCGAGTTCAAGTCGCAGGTCGGATCATTCGGGAACAATTACAACAATCGCACCGAAGAAGCCTTGGGATCGGCAACAGATCTGTGGGCAGCATATCGCGAGGGTGCATTTAAGCCTTCGGCGAGACCGTGGCTGGGCTATTTAATGTTGTTGGAGGAGTCACCAAAGTCCATTCGGCCGGTGAAAGCGTGCGAGCCGCATTTCAAGGTCTTCGAAGAGTTCAGAGCGGCTTCTTACGCAAAACGCTACGAGATCCTCCTGACGAAGTTGGTTCGAGAACGTCTCTATGATTCGACCTGTTTCCTTATGTCAAATAGCGACGATGGTCCGCAAGGCGATTATCGAGAACCGGCTCCCGAGCTCAACTTCGAGAATTTCATGACTTCCTTATTGGCAAGAGCGATCGCCTGTGGGAGAACAAAGTAAAGAGAATGCCACGCAGAACCGACATCTCCAAAATCCTCATCATCGGCTCCGGCCCGATTGTTATCGGCCAGTCGGCGGAATTTGATTACTCCGGCACGCAGGCTTGCAAGGCGCTGAAGGCCGAGGGATACGAAGTGGTGCTCGCCAACTCGAATCCGGCGACCATCATGACCGATCCCGAGTTTGCCGACCGCACTTACATCGAGCCGCTCACGCGCGCCTATCTCGAAGAGATCATCCGTCTTGAAGCCGAGATGTGCGACGGACGCGGCTTCGCCCTTCTGCCGACCGTCGGCGGACAGACCGCGCTAAACCTTGCCGTCGAACTCGCTGACGGAGGCGTGCTCGAAAAGTACGGAGTGCAGTTGATTGGCGCGCAGCTCGAGGCGATCAAGAAGGCCGAAGACCGCCTGATGTTCAAGGACGCGATGACGCACATCGGGCTCGATGTGCCGCGTTCGGCGCTGGTCAACAATCTGAAAGACGGCCTCGACTTCTCCAGCAAAATCGGATTCCCGATCATTCTGCGTCCGTCATTCACGCTCGGCGGCTCCGGCGGCGGCATCGCCTACAACCGCGAAGAGCTGCTTGAGTTGCTCGCCCGCGGACTCGACCTCTCACCCGTGCACGAAGTGCTGATCGAGGAGAGTGTGCTCGGCTGGAAAGAGTTCGAGATGGAGGTTGTCCGAGACCGCCGCGACAACTGCATCATCATCTGCTCAATCGAGAACTTCGACCCCATGGGCGTGCACACCGGCGACTCCATCACCGTCGCTCCGGCGCAGACGCTCACCGACCGCGAGTTCCAGTACATGCGCGACGCGTCGATCGCCGTCATGCGCGAGATCGGCGTTGAGACCGGCGGATCGAACGTGCAGTTCGCCATTCATCCGAACACCGGACGCATGGTCGTCATCGAGATGAACCCGCGCGTGTCGCGATCGTCGGCGCTGGCGTCGAAAGCCACAGGCTTCCCGATTGCGAAGATCGCTGCCAAACTCGCCGTCGGATATACGCTCGACGAGTTGAAGAACGAAATCACGCTGAAAACGCCCGCCTGCTTCGAGCCGACGCTCGATTACGTCGTTGTCAAAATTCCGAAGTGGCAGTTTGAAAAATTCCCGGGCGCGGATGAGAGCCTTGGTCCGCAAATGAAGTCGGTCGGCGAAGCGATGGCCATCGGCCGCACCTTCAAAGAAGCGCTGATGAAGGCCGTGCGCTCGCTCGAAACCGGCAAGAGCCTGGCTGCGCAACGCATCGAACCGAAAATCCTGATCCATCGCCTGGTTACGCCGCATCCCGAGCGCTTGCAATACGTTCGATACGCATTACGCACCGGCATGTCGATCAAAGAGATCCACAAGATGACGTCGATCGATCCGTGGTTCCTCTACCAGTTGAAGGAGATCGACGACATCTCAAAAGAAGTTGCGAAGTTCGGACCCGAGACGCTTCCCGGCGAATTGCTGCGCGATGCCAAGCGCGCGGGATTGTCCGACATTCGCCTCGGCGATCTGCTCGGCGTGCAGGGTGGCCGCAACGCCGGAGCCAAGCTCCGCGATGCGCGCAAAAAGCACAACCTGAAGCCGGTTTATAAGCGCGTCGATACCTGCGCCGCCGAGTTCGAAAGCTATACACCTTATCTCTATTCGACCTACGAGGAAGAAGACGAGGCGCCTCCGACCGACAAGAAAAAGGTCATCATTCTCGGCAGCGGCCCAAACCGAATTGGCCAGGGAATTGAGTTCGACTACTGCTGCTGCCATGCATCGTTTGCGTTACATGAAGACGGGTACGAGACGATCATGGTGAACTGCAATCCCGAGACGGTCTCGACCGACTACGACACCAGCGATCGTCTGTATTTTGAGCCGCTGACATTCGAAGATGTGCTCGCCGTCTATGAGCACGAAGCTTCCGGCGGAGCGCCTGTCGGGGTGATCGTACAGTTTGGTGGACAAACGCCGCTGAATCTATCGCTGCCGTTAAAAGCCGCTGGCGTACCAATCATCGGTACCTCACCAGAATCGATCGACCTCGCCGAAGACCGTAAGCGCTTTGGCAAACTGTTGGAGGATCTGGAAATCCCGCAACCACCGGGCGCAATGGCAACTTCGGTCGAGGAAGCCGTCGAAGCGGCGAACAAAATCGGCTTTCCGGTGCTGCTGCGACCTTCGTACGTGCTCGGCGGACGCGCCATGCAAGTCGTCTACGACGCTGAATCGGTCGTCCGTTACATGAAGGAAGCGGTCGAGTATTCGCAGGAGCGTCCGGTGCTGATCGACCACTTCCTCGAAGCTGCCTTCGAAGTCGACGTCGATTGTCTCTCCGACGGCGAAGACGTCGTCATCGCCGGCATCATGCAGCATATCGAAGAAGCCGGCATCCATTCCGGCGACTCGTCGTGCGTGTTGCCTGCAGTCGATATCGCTCCCGACCTGATGCAAACCATGCGCGAGCACGCGTTCAAACTGGCGCGGGCGCTGAAGGTCGTTGGCTTGATGAACATCCAATTCGCTATCCAGAACGGCAAGATATTTGTCTTGGAAGTGAATCCGCGCGCGTCGCGAACGGTTCCGTACGTCTCGAAAGCAACGGGCGTTCCGCTGGCGAAAATCGCCGCTCGCCTGATGACCGGCCGCAAACTCCGCGAATTCCTT
>CAYWSM010000293.1:0-2282 GCA_964460935.1 uncultured Terriglobales bacterium
ATTCGAGCGAATCTTCGATTCACATATAGAATCCATGACGTTATGAGTGTTGCCGTTCTCTGCCGCGATCTCCGTAAAATCTACGACGGCAAGCTGGAAGCCGTCGCCGGACTCGATCTCGAGATCCATACCGGCGAATGCTTTGGCTTGCTTGGACCGAACGGCGCCGGCAAAACTACCACCATCGAGATCCTGGAGGGACTGTTGCCCGCGACCTCCGGAGAGGTCGAAGTCCTGGGTAGGAAATGGGATCATCACGAGCGAGAGTTGCGGGAAATGCTCGGCATCTCATTGCAGGAAACGCGGCTAACCGAAAAGTTAACGGTACGCGAGACCCTCGAATTGTTCGCCAGTTTCTACCGAAATCCGCGCTCACCCCAGGTGGTCATGGATGAGTTGTTGCTGACCGAGAAAGCGGATTCCTGGGTCGGCAAACTTTCCGGCGGACAGAAACAACGGCTCGCCGTGGCAACGGCGCTCGTTGGCAATCCTCGGCTTCTCTTTCTCGACGAACCAACCACTGGCCTCGATCCGCAGAGCCGGCGTCAGCTTTGGGACATCATCCGTGCATTCCAGTCGCGCGGAGGCACCGTTCTCCTTACGACGCACTACATGGATGAAGCCGAACGGTTGTGTGATCGTCTTTCGATCATCGATCACGGTCGCGTTATCGCGTCCGGTTCACCTTCGGAATTGATTGCGACTCACTGCGGTCAGCACATGATTGAGTTCGCCACCAACTCGCAGTCCGAAAAGTTGAATGTTGCATCGGACTCATGGCAGACGTTGCCGGGAGTCGAGTCGGTCTATCACGATGACGGACTCACGGTATTGCGCGCCTCCGAACCGCATCAGACGATCCCCGCGTTGCTGTCGGCGATCACCGAGCGCGGACTACAACTCGAACACCTTACAACCCGGCAGGCAAGCCTCGAAGACGTCTTCGTGCAACTGACCGGCCGCCACCTGCGAGAAGACTAACGCGTGAGTTCACCACTACAAACCGCTCCTGTATCGCCGGACAAAGACCCCGGAATGCGCACCGGACGATGGTCCGGTTACCTGCATCTCTTGGGCGCCCGTCTGAAGGAACTGCGCCGCGAACCCGAGGTTGTCTTCTGGATCTTCATCTTCCCGCTTTTGCTCGCCTTTGGACTCGGCATCGCCTTCCGTAACAAGCCGGCCGATAAGAGCCGGGTCGTTGTCGAGAATTTGCAAGGAGCGCCCCGTGTTCTCGAACTCCTGAAAAACGCACAGGACCGCGGACAGATTCAGGCCGAAACGCTTCCGCCGGATCAGGCGGAGAATGCATTTCGCTTCGGCAAGTTCGACATCATCGTCATCCCCAAGCCGGACGGCAGCTACGAATACCGTTTCGATCCTGCGCGGCCCGAAAGCGCACTCGCGCGTTACGTCGTCGATGACGCTTTGCAATCTGCTGCGGGACGGAAGAACGTTATTGCCGCGACAACAACGGTGTCGGCTGCTCCGGGGTCGCGTTATATCGATTTCCTGATTCCAGGCCTGCTCGGCATGAACCTGATGGGCTCAGGTATGTGGGGTGTCGGCTTCGCGCTGGTGGATATGCGTCAGCGCAAGTTGCTTAAGCGTTATCTCGCGACACCGATGCGGCGTGGCGATTTCCTGCTTGCCGTCGCCAGCAGCCGGTTGATCCTGATGCTCGTCGAAGTATTTCTGATGCTCGGCTTTGGCATGCTGATCTTTCACATGAAGGTCGCTGGATCATGGCTCTCCGTCCTACTCATCAGTACCATCGGGGCGCTCGCGTTCGGCGGTCTTGGCTTGCTTACCGCCAGCCGCGCGCAGAAGATTGAAACCGCCAGCGGACTCATCAATCTGGTGATGATGCCAATGTGGATCTTCTCCGGTGTCTTCTTTTCTTACGAGCGATTTCCCGCTGTTGTTCTGCCTTTGATCAGGGCGCTGCCTTTGACGGCACTGAACGACTCTCTTCGCGCGACGATTATCGAAGGCGCGCCTCTTATCTCGCAAGGCACGCGCCTTCTGGTTCTCTGCCTCTGGGGCGGAATCTCGTTTTTGTTTGCCGTGCGATGGTTCCGCTGGACGTAAGAAGACGTCGGCTAATTTGCCTGCATGACAGGCTCGGTGCGAGCCGCGAAAGCCTGCTTCTGCCGCTCGCCTTTCAGTGCCAGTTCTCCAATCGTCTCGCGGTTCAGGATCTTGAGCATCGCGATCTGGGCTTCGGCCCATACCAGATGCGCGGGACACCAGTCTTTCCGGTCGCACGATCCGGCTTCGCC